>WFTQ01000047.1 GCA_015485355.1 bacterium
CTATTAAGAAAATTATTAAATTCTTTCGGAACCCGAGGGCAAAGAAAGGGTAAGCCATGACTTCAAACAAGAGGGCGTAGTCACCGATGATCGATGTTAGTCCTTTGCAAAAACGGATTCAGCGTTTTGTACGGCGCATCCGAAACATCTGGCAGATCGTTGTCTTTTTAACGGTGCTGCTTTATGCCGTGGCCGCTATCCATTATTTTAAAGTACGACCGCAATTTAACACAAATCTCGCACCTTATCTGACCGCGCTGGAAAATATCTCCCTGTTCATCGCCTTTGCCCTCCTGATGGGCATTTTTTTAATCAAGCGCAAGTACTTCTCCCGACATTACCATCGCACCCGTTTAATGCAACTCATGAAATCCAGCGACAATGACAAAGGTGAAGTCTTGCATGAACTCCTGGAAACCCTTGCACCGCGGTTTACCTGGGTATGGTTTCTGGCCTTCCTTGTGGTGAGCGACGGTGTTTTGTTCTATTGGTTGACCTTCAGTCCTCAGTACCTTCACATGTTCTTCATCGTCGGGTTGTTCTCTCTGTTTCTTAATTATCCCAGAGAAGAGATGTTCAGCGAACTGCCCTGGCAGGTGGAACGGCTGAAGCTGGACATGGAACCGGATCGTTCCGGAAGCCGAGACTGACGCCGCGGCTTCCGGGAAGAGCATTCCGAAAATCAGGGGAATCCGGCCAAGACGCGGGAGGACTATTTCATGAGCATCATTTTAACGGCCTTTTGGTAATATTCCGATCGGAATACGGCGATATACACCCCACCCGGCAGAGGCCGTCCCAGGGCATCTTTTCCCTGCCAGCGGATCCGATACCGTCCCGGCGCCACTTTACCCGTATACAGTACTCTCACCGGCTGCCCTAATACGTTATAAATCACCAGCTCTACGTTCACCGCAGACTGTCTGGATGCAGGAATGTCAAACTGTAGAGTGGTAGTGGGATTAAAAGGATTAGGGAAGTTGGGGTAGAATTGGAACCCCCGGGGCACCTCCGGAGATGTGGTCATCAGTTCCTCCCCCATGGCATGGGGCGTGGCCTGAATCGGCCCATGGGTGGTACGAATGCCATTGACATCCACGTCCACCAACCGGTACCAATAAGTCCGCCCATTCACCACCAATTCATCGACATAGCGATAATGATGAGCCGCATTGGTGGTAAACTGACCCTGCAGATCGGGATTATTGACATAAGAACTCAGTAAATGAAAATCCTCCTCCTGTGATTCGGCCCGCCAGATTTCGAAACCGAGGTTTTTCACTTCGCTCTGGGTTACCCATTTCAGGGTCACCCGCCCATCTCCGGCAACGGCCACGAAGGAAGACAACACCACCGGTAGCGCGGCATCTCCCAGAATATTGCCCGGGGAACCGGTATCCACCGCATCCCACACACCAAACGGGGTGGAATTGTAAGCCCCGTCCACCCCATTCTGGGATAACGACCAGTTGGCGCCGTCATTATTGGTGGTTGCATTCATTTGATCCTTGGGAATGCTTAAGTAAATAGAGGATTGATTGTTATCCGCGGGCCAGGGAGAGGCGTCATCGTAATTCACCGAATCGATTAAAACACCATTGTTATCCCGCAAATAAATAATCTCATTCGTGCTCGATGGGGTATTGGCCAGATTAAACATGGTTTGGCCCAGGTCTTTCAGTGCGATAATGGTAAACCCTGTACCCCAGGCCCCCTCGAAATCGGCCTGAGAACTCCCACAAATGACCGCGATGCCATAAGGCGGTAGGGTCACGTTCGGTAATGTGTTGGGGCCATCCGCATCCTCATCGTCAATGGTCCATCCATTCAAGTTGATGGATTCGGAGGTGGTGTTGGCAATCTCGATATACTGGGTCTCTTCGGTGCTCTCCGAGGAAGCCGGATTGTACATGATTTCCGTGATAATGACGCTGCCCACTTCCTGAGCCACCACGCCGGTGATCCCCAGCAAACAGAAAAGTAAACCCTTCGAGACGGATATCATGATTCACCCTCCTGTATTATTGGTTAGTCAAAGAACGTTGCCGGAAATCGCACCCCATCCCTCGTTGCCTTCCGGCGAATCAACGACCGCCCTAACGGTCAACGAAGCCGGTGGTTGCCTCCATGCGCGTCTTCGGCGGGCTTGCCCGAATCGTCTCGGACGATGCCCGGATATGCTCGGCACATCGCCGCGGGGATGCTTCCCCGAAGCCGAATCCCTGTCAACATGTTGGTAATAGATCGATATAAGTGGGTACAACGCCGATTGAAGACCTAACATTTTATGAAAGCCCAGCCAATTTGTCAATAGGAAGATGCAGAAAACGGCATGACACTTCTCCGCCCGGCAAATGGAGTCAGGATATTCCCCGGGGTTGCCTCGCCTTACCATTTTCTTAATCCCGGGTTCTTGCCGCACGATCTTTGGGAACGAAATCACCAGCGCCAATCGTTACCCTTGTTTTATTGAACCGTGAAGCACGCCATTGGCCTTTCCAAAAAGGCATTGAAGCTTTCTTAACCGTAGGTGTATATTCCTTTTTATGAAAGGAGGAATGAAGCATGACCCCTGGAATTCACCTCTTTGTCCCCTGTTACGTCAATGCGCTGTTTCCGGAAGTTGGTCGGGTTAGCTTCCGGCTGCTCGAAATGCTGGGTTACCGGGTCACGGTGCCGTTAAATCAGACCTGTTGCGGACAGCCCGCTTTCAACACGGGCTATTTCTCGGAGGCCGCTACCCTGGCCAGACGCATGCTCAACATCTTTAAAGAGGCGGAATACATCGTGGCTCCTTCCGGTAGTTGCGTGGCGATGGTCAAACATTGCTTGGGTATGCTTCCTTTAAGTCCCCGGGAAACCTCTTTGTGGCGAAGGTGGCGGAACCGATGCTATGAACTGTCTCAATTTATGGTCCAGGTGGCTGGAGTCCGCGGCTGGAGGGGGGTATTCCCCCATACGGTTGCCTACCACGATGCCTGTCATGCTTTACGGGAATTGGGCATTCATCATGAACCCCGGGCGCTGCTTACGGGGATCGACCGATTGCGACTGGTGGAGATGCCCGAAGCCCGGCGTTGTTGCGGATTCGGGGGAATGTTCGCGGTAAAATTTTCCCGGCTTTCCACCGCCCTGCTGGAACAAAAAATCGCCTCCCTGTTGAAGACCAAAGCGGAATTTGTCGTCAGCACGGATGCCGGTTGCTTGATGCACATCGGCGGTTATCTCTGGAAACATCGGTTAGCGATCCGTCCGCTTCATTTAGCGGAACTGCTCTGGCAGGCTCAACAGCTTTCGACCTCGAAGGGTCGTCTTCGCCATCGGGATCGACCCATCGAACCTTTGGAATACCCCAGAAACGAATGACGGGAGGAGCAGACTTCGAATGTGGAAGATATCCACCCACACCCGAGGGTTGAAAAGGCGGATTCGGGCGTATCTTCGGGCCGGTCGTTATCGGGAAAACATTTATCGAGCCACCACGCACGCCCTGGCTCAACGCCGGCGGGCGGTGGCGGAAATACCCCACTGGGAAGCCCTGAGGGAGCAAGCCCATCAAATAAAACGCGAAGTTATCGACAATCTGGAATACCACTTGGAGCGATTTCTGCACCATGCCCGGCAACAGGGCATCACGGCCGTCGTGGCCCAAACCGCCGCAGCCGCCAACGCCGAGGTTGAAGCCATCGCCCGGCGCCACGGGGTACAAACGGTGGTGAAATCCAAATCCATGGTTACCGAAGAAATAGGATTGAATCCATATCTGCAACAACGGGGATTCGACATTGTGGAGACTGACCTGGGAGAATTCATCATTCAACTGGCAGAAGAACGTCCGGTGCATCTGGTAGGCCCCGCCCTCCACAAATCCCGCCAGGAAATCGGCCACCTGTTTCACCAACAATTAGGAACCCCCTACACCGACGATCCGACCCTTTTGGCCCGCATCGCGCGAAGAGCTCTGCGGGAAAAATTCCTGGCCGCCGATATGGGCATCACCGGGGCCAATTTCGGCATCGTTGACAGCGGACGGGTGGTGGTCATCGAAAACGAAGGGAACGCCCGGCTGTGTATGACACTGCCCCGGATCCACGTGGTGATCATGGGCATGGAACGCTTCATCCCCTCGGAAACCGATCTGCCCCTATTCCTGACCCTGTTATGCCGGAGCGCCACCGGCCAACGGTTAACAGCCTATGTGTCCGTGACAGGAGGACCGCTTCCTTCCCCATTTCCGGAAGGTCCGGAACAGGTATATTACATCATCGTTGACAATGGGCGCACCCGCCTGCTCAGGGACCCATGGTTAAAACAGGCCCTCTATTGTATTCGGTGTGCTGCGTGTTACAACGCATGCCCGGTATACCAGACCGTAGGGGGCTATCCCTATGGATGGGTGTACCAGGGTCCCATCGGAGCGGTCATTACCCCGGAGTTTCTGGGTCCTCGCATGGCGGGGGGACTGCCTTTCCTCTCAACCCTGTGCGGGGCCTGCACGGACGTCTGTCCGGTAAAAATCCCCCTGCATCGTCTGCTGGTTTACCAGCGGCATCGAATGCTTCAGAGGGGAAGCGGTGCCTGGTGGGAAAAGAAATTTTTTTCGTTCTTCGAAAAACTGGCCTCGCATCCGCATCGTTGGAACAAGACTCTGCAAATACTGGGAACCCTTCAGAGGCATGCTGGTATTCCCCGGTGGTTGCCGGGATGGTCACCTTCCCGAAAACTTCCGCGCGTACATCCCCAAAACTTTTTCCAATGGTGGAAACGGCATCAATCGTCGGAGCCATCATGACCCCGAATTTGTGGGAACAGTTTCGGCGGCACTTTCAAGAGGCGGGGGGACAACCTTACGCCACCTCCGCCACAAAAGCGGTGGACATGCTCCAGACCATTATCGCCGGAGCTAATGGCAAACAGCTCCTTTTCGAAGCATCGGCTATTTCGGAATTCTCTCTTCATCCGGAGGCATGGCTCCCGGAATCGTCCTTCTCCATCACTCCCGCTCCAACACCGAAGGGTTGGGATCGCAAACGCCGCCTGGAAAGGTTACTGACCGTGGATATGGTGGTATCCACCGCCGATTTTCTGATTGCAGAAACGGGCAGCGCCCTGGTGATTCTTCAAAAGCATCCGGGCCAATGGCATCTGTGGCTGCCCCCGGGGATAATACTCTTGGCCGCTCCCCATCAACTGGTAGACAGCTTACCCACCGCCTTCCATCGTTTGGCACAGCAATCTTCCTTGCTCCAACAGGGGTATGTGCTCCTTACCGGACCCAGCAAAACCGCCGATATTGAAAAGCGCCTGGTCATGGGCATGCATGGGCCTCGCATGGTATACGTCCTCTTGATTGAAGACGCTCCTTCTCCAGGCGGGTAGTTCGCACGGATTCCCGCCGGGGGATGAAAGCCATCTCCGCCGCAGCACCACGCTGAAGAACGGTTGCGTTTGAAATCTCAGTGGAGAAAACCTTGCCCAAATGGGCGGGCCCGCCTATTCAGGCGATTCCCACCGCGGCCACCCGGAACGATAGTCTCTTACCATTCTTCAAAATCGATGGTGAGCCGATCGCCGGCAATGGGCCGGAACGCTGTATCCGCAAAGGCGAGATGATCCGGATGGTTCCGATAACTTTCGATCACCTGGGTTCCGGCAAAGCGGATTATCCAGCAATACCGATACCGGCTGTTGGGGGTGACGGATCGGCCGATAAACACCCGCCGCACCCCTGGAATACGGCTCAGCACCTTCCGTCCTTTGCGCATCATTTCGTGAACCTGTTTTTCATCCATGGCGGCATCCGCATTAAACTCGACGACGTGCTCGACCTCATGCCAGCGTCGGCAATGCGCCAGGACGTCCTTTGCCCGACCGCTTCCACCCCACAATTGCATACACGTTTCGACCTCTTGCCGAACAGCCTCACGGACGCCTTGCAACAGCCGGGTATAACCCGCTTCCGCCGCGGCGGCGCTGTTGGACCGGATCCGACGGGCGGCAACATCCGACAACGCCGTGTAATAATTGATTTTCGCCACCCCCCGGGCAATGAGAGCCCGATAGTGATCCGGAGACAACCCCGTGCCGCCATGGATAACCAACGGTATGTTCACCCGGCGGCGGATAGCTTCCAGCCGTGGAAAATCCAACCGAGGTGCTCCCCTGAATCTGCCATGCACCGTACCGACCGATACCGCCAGAAAGTCCACTCCCGTTTCCGCCACATATCGGCAGGCCTCTTCCGGACAAGTATAGATCAATCGCCCGGGATGCTTTACGGCATCTTCCCCTTCCATTCCCGCCACGTAACCCAGCTCTCCTTCCACCGGAACGCCACACCGATGGGCCACTGCCACAACTTCCCGGGTCAACCGCACATTGTCTTCGTAAGACCGGTGAGAAGCATCCAGCATGACCCCATTACAACCCAAACGGACGGCCCGTACGACCGACTCCAGCGTCCTTCCATGATCCAGATGAACGGCCACCGGCACCGCGGCTCCCCGAGCCGCCGCAACCGTTGCAGCCATGATATAGGCAACATTGAAGTATTCGAAATGAGATTCGGCCAAACTCAAAATCACCGGGGCCTGCTGGTTCTCCGCCGCCTGAATAATGCCCTCCAGAAAATCCAGGCTTACCAGATCAAATGCCCCCACCGCATAACCATTCCCATACGCATGTTGCAACATGTCGCGCATGTCCACCAACGGCATAACCGAGGCCTCCTTATTTTGCTCGACCCACCATTATACGCATTTTTTCCGCTAAAGGGAATTGTGAAAACCAACACCCCTTTCCACCGCAAGGGAAACAACGTCCCGTCCCTAAACTCTCCCGCGGCCTTACCGATAACCCAGAACATGAATCCCGGAACCCGACATCTGATCGGTATTCGCCAGTATCTGAACAGCCCTCACAGTTTTCAGGACCTGAAGACACTCATCCACCTTTGGGAGCATCACGGGAATGCCCTCATTCCCGCCTTCACCCTGGCCGTGGCCCTCTGCGGAAAAGATCCCCGCCCGTTTCTACAACAGGAAGGACTGGAAGCAGCGGTTCAATTTTACGATTATGCAGAAGACCGTTTATCGCCCGCCCAGCTGGTGAAACGGTTGATTTACGACTTTTCCCCCGACCACCGGGTCCAGATCCTATACTACTCCCCTTACCCCGAGGGCCTGACTTATCCGATCGACCTGTTCACTCAAATGGCCGTCTTTTTGCATTTCCAACACCTTGCCGTAAGCGATTCGGATTTTCAAATTCCCTTTCCGTCCGTGTTAGAAGCATTTCAATACCACATCGCCGCCCATCAAGAGGCCACCCCCCTGGTTACCTTTCCCAAGCGTAAACGCCGCAGTCTGGATGCAGACAACTACCCCATCAATCGATGGGCCATGGAAGACATCGAAAACCTATACGTATACTTCCTCAGCAACATCCGTTACCTGGAGATGAAACTGGACATTCAATCCGGTCTATTTTTTACCAACCACCTGGCGAATATGGTGGTGGACTTCAACAAAGTGGGAAGATGGGTCGGCACGTTGCACCTGGCCATCTCGCTGTTAAGACAACCGGACATTCAGGTCGAACAGATTCCTGTGGATACGAACGTCCAACACGATTCCACCATCAGTTTCGGCGTTCAATGTGCCAAAATCGATGAATTGTACGACTACTACCTCATTCCCATGGAAAATATCATCCGCATCGCCCTGGACAACCCCCGAAAATACCTGATGCACGATTGGTGCGCCGGGCTCTCGGTCAAAGAAATTCAACGGATTCTGGAAGGCATCTATCGAGCGTATCTGGAATACAAAAAATCTCGCCATTTCCCTTAACCCCCCACTCACCATGGCGTGCGGATACCGACTTTGGGGGAACCCGTGCCCTCGCCCCCTCGGGTTAACGGAACGCCTTTGGAACTTACGATCGCGGATGGGTCGACCGGGAAAATGCCCCACCGGTTGGCCACGCAGCGGTCGCCAACCGGCCTTTGCCGCTGAGTGGACAAAACACCATGGGGCATCGGGATTCTTTCCCGGACATCCCTACGAGCCATGGTCATAAGGAGGGCGGTATACCGCGCACCCGAATCACTCACCGGTATGCCGAGCCTTCCGATCGTACGGTGGGGTTGAACAAGAAAACGAAACCGCCCTCCAGGGCGGCGACCCCCGTTTTTTCCCTTACCCGCCCATCCCGACGCATCCATGAAATATTTCAGACGGCCTTTTATTTATATCCGAACACGGCCGAATAAATGATCAATACAATCAGGGTAATGCCGATGGTTAGAAAAATGCCGCCGAAGATGCGCACCAGGCGTTCCCACTGAGGGGTGATATCCTTTTTAACCAGCCGTTTTTTCAACTCCCCACTGGCCTTCATTTCCGCGTATTCCCGGGGACGCACAATCTTAAACTCCTCCAGGGGGACCAATCCGGTAAAGATGACCGTATCCAGCGGGAAGGCTTCCGGGCGCAAATGGGTATTGAAAAAATGGACCGTAAAGATAAACCCTACCGCTAAGAGGGCTTCGTCGCTGTGCACGATGTGGGCCACGTTGATCAACCAGCCGGGTAAAAATCGGGTAAAAAATTCCGGGAACCAGAGCATCAACCCGGACAAGCCGATCACCGCCACTCCCCAGAACACGGCGAAATAATCGAATTTTTCCCAGTACGTCCAGCGCCCGTAAGCGGGACGGGGTCCAAGTCCGAAAAACCACTTCATAGTGGCCCAAAAATCTTTCACATCCTGTTTATTGAACATGATCGAATGGGGCCCGAAGAGGAACCGTTTCCAGCTGATTTTCTTTTTGCGCTTCAATTTTATCAGCGAAATCAGATGGTAACCGAAATAACCAAACGTAATAAGCGCCCCGATGCGATGAATGATGCTGGCCACCTTCACCCCGCCGATCATGTCGGCCAAAAATTTGGCCCAGGGCATGCCGGCAAATTTCAGCATCATTCCGGTCAGGGCCAAACCCATAAAACTTACAATTACAAACAAGTGGGTGATCCGCTGTTCCCGGGTAAAACGCTGAATATAGTATCGGCTCAACGATGAATTGGACCGGTGTTTTTTCCGTTCCCTCACGCCCTGAATGGATCGCGGCAACCACAACAGGGTGTGAATCCCAAAAAACCCGAACACCCCGATCAGCAACGAGGTCATGAACCAATAGGTATAAAACAGAATGGGGTATTTGACTTTGTCGTGATGGGTGGCATGGGTCAAATACCCCGTGAAACGCTCATTGGCATCCTCGTGGCACTTCCGGCAGGTTTTCACGATATTCTTCACCCCTACGGCGGAGTTGGGATTGTTTACCGCCAGAATTTTATGATCCCCGTGACAATCACTGCACTTTGCGGCTTTCAAATAGCCCAGCTGATAGGTCTTCCCATGAATGGTTTGAAAATATGTTTGCGCCAACTCGCGATGACAGGAACCACAGGTCTGGGTCACCTCGGTTAAAAATTGATCCTGACGCGTTTCCACAATGCCATGGGCGGTATGACAATCCGCACACGTCGGCAGCTTTTCGTCCTCCCTGGCGCGATTAATGGCATGCACACTTTGTACATACTCTTTGTAGATGCCCCGATGGCATGTGGCGCAGGTGGCGGGGATGTTTCGAGGAAAAATGGTGGAGCGGGGATCGTCCATGCGTAACACATAATGGGATGTATGGCAATCGGAACACACCGCGCTGGGAAGCAACCCTTTTTCCACCAATCCCTTGCCGTGGACACTTCTGGAATAATCGTAGAACACATTAATCTCGTGCAATCCCACCACTTTGGCGGCCTTGCCATCCTTTTTATGACATTCCCCGCACAAGGTGGGAATGTTGGCACGATAGGTGGGAGAGGTTTCATCATAGCGGGATTTTACCCGGTGTTTCCCATGGCAATCGGTACAATAAGGGGCATCGGGACTCTTTTTAAAATAGGCCTGTCCATGCCCGCTCTGAAAATACTGATTGGCCAGTTCTGCATGACAATTGGAACAGTCCACCCGACCGGCGGTCTGGCAGGGCCGCCGCAACCGCGGGGAAACATCCGAATGACACTTGACACAGGGGATATTTCGATGAACACTATTGGCGATATCCTCTTTGCGCACGGTCAAGGAAATGGTTTGCCCCCCTTCTTGCTTAAAAATCGTTTCCTTGGCGTGGCACCTCAGGCAGGAACGGTCCGCCACCTTGATCACGATATTCTGCCGCCGCACCTTGTGGGGAGGATGGCAATCGGTACAGGCGGGAATGGCACCGGGCCGCTTTTCCCACAACTCCCCTTTGATCACCTTTTTGTGCACCTCTTCGATACGGGCATGACATTTCATGCAGGTTCCGGCAATGTTATTCAGGGAAATCGAAGATTTGGGATCGGTGTGGGGCAAAATTAAGTGGTTGCTATGGCAATCGTTACAAGTGGCGGTAACGATCAATCCTTTCTTGAACAACCCTTCCCCATGAATGCTCTGACTATAATTTTCCAGGATGTTGTGTTCCGATATGTTGTACACCCGGGCCACAGGCGCTCCTTCTCGATGACAGCGACCGCATAGATAGGGGACCCTCAATTTGTTGGTGCGTGAAACAGGGTCCGTACCGGGACGGATGTCATGCGTCCCGTGGCATTCGGCACAGGTGGGGGCATAAATGTCGCCGCGGTGTAAGGCCTGCCCGTGAATGCCGATATCGAACTTCTCCTGCACATCATCGTGGCAGTTGCCACAATCCACCCGTTGCAGTTGCTCCGGATGGGGGAACTCTTCCACGGCCGCATCCTCGTGACAATCGATGCAATCGAATCCACTATGTACCGAACGGTTTAATTGGTCGATGTCGACATAAAGGGAAATCGCTTTGCCGGCGCGTTCCGTGGTCAACTCCGGGTCGTCGTGACAATCCAGGCAATCCTCGTTGGTCTGGGCGGAGAGGTGCAGGGACAACCCCATTGTGAAAATTATAACAAGAAGGTGAGGTCGTTGACACCACATGATAGACAATCCTTATGCCTCTTTGGATTTCTATCCTAATCTACAAAAGTTATTTTCGCGAACCATGACAACAATCAGTTTTTTGCTTGAGAATTATCATGTGAAAAATATAATTTGTATCGTAAATTTAAGGGCCCAAGTGGGTAAATGACAAATAAAAATTGGGATCATGAAAATATTGTTCCGGATGGGGTTGGTAATCGGTCTTCTGACCCCATCCCTTTGGACGCAAACCAATTCGGAGTGCTTTGACTGCCACGACGACCCTGAACTGACTACGGAGCGGGGGGGACGAGAGGTCTCCCTGTATATCGATCCGCTACGGTATCAGCGCTCCGCCCACGGCCGACAGCAATGCGTGGATTGCCATCAACGGTTTGATCCCGACGCATTGCCTCACCGCCCCCGGATTCCTCCGGTGAACTGTGGTGACTGCCATCAGGAGGTTGCCCGAGTTTTCGCCGGCAGTCCCCACGCCCGGGAGCTCCGTTGTGGTTCCTGTCACCGGAATCTTCATGCACCGGAGAAGCGATCCGTTCTGATCCGGCGGTGCGGGGATTGTCACGAAAGGGCATTTCGGGTAGTGGAGGCCAGCATTCACGGACGGGTTCCCAACGGGCCTTCTTGCGGGGATTGCCACTCCCCTCACCAGGCCAAAACGGTGGACACGCCTCGCTGCCTTTCCTGCCACGGCAAGAAAGAGTTTGTCCATACCAGTGTGTATCATAAGAGTCTGGAATTCATTCTGCGTTACCGGGAGAGCATTCATGCGGCGGTCATCGAATGTGCCGATTGTCATGGAGGTCATCGGATTTATCCGGCCGACTCGCTGCAATCCCGGGTGCACCGTCAAAACATCGGGCGTACCTGCGCCGCGTGCCACGAAGCGGAAGCCGCCGAGTTTGTTCATTCTGAACACGGCAAGGCCCTGGCGGAAGGTTTTGTTGGCGCGCCCACTTGCACGGATTGTCACGGGGAACACAATATTCATCAGATCACCGATTCGCGTTCCCCGGTTTCTCGGGAACACGAAATCGAGGTATGTCTGGACTGCCATCTGGATTCTCCGGAAGTCACCCGCCGCATGACTCACAGCAAGGCGTTTATCGCCGACTATACCCGCAGCATCCACGGGCGGGTATTTCAACAGGGCAAAACCGAAGTGGCCATTTGCAGCGATTGTCACACGGCCCATAGTGAGCGTAAGGCCTCCGATCCGTCATCCACGGTGTACAAGTTTAACATACCCAAAACCTGCGGTCGATGTCACGAGTCGGTCGTAACGCCCTACACCGCCAGCATCCACGGCAAGGCCCTGGCCCGGGGAGTGGAAGACGCCCCAACCTGTACCGACTGCCATGGGGAACACAACATCATCGAAGCGGAGCGGCCGGAGTCTCCGGTGTCTCCGCAACATGTATCGGAGGAAGTTTGCGCCCCCTGCCACCGTTCCGTTCGGCTGGCCGAGAAGTTCGGGCTCCCATCGGATCGCTACACCTCTTACATCGACAGCTACCATGGTCTGGCCGTGCGGGCGGGGCAGGTTCAGGCGGCCAATTGCGCCAGCTGTCATGGAGTCCACGATATTCTGCCCTCCACCGATCCCAACTCCCGGGTCAACAAGGCCAACCTGGCCCGGACCTGCGGCGAATGTCATCCGGGGGCCGGGGAAAATTTTGCCAAAGGCAAGGTGCACATCGTCCGGACGCCCGAGGGAGATCAATGGCTTTACTGGATCAGCAGCCTTTACATGGCTCTCATTGTGGTGACCATCGGCTTTATGGCCTTGCACAATGCGCTGGATTGGTTTCGCAAACTCATCGAACGGTACCGAGAGCGTTACACCACCGCCATCCCGGGCCCCTCCGAACACCAAAGCAATTTGTATCTGCGCATGACGGTCAACGAGCGCATCCAGCATGCCGTGCTGGCCATCAGCTTTTTCGCCCTGGTCTTTACCGGTTTCATGCTCAAATTTCCGGACGCCTGGTGGGTGGTGTTATTGCGCCGCCTGGGGGGAGTGACGATTTTCGAGCTTCGGGGGATTGTACACCGGGTGGCTGCGGTGGTCATGGTGGCCGACGCCCTCTATCACCTGTATTATGTGATCTTTACCGCGCGAGGCCGGCAATTCATCAAAGACATCCGCTTCCGGGGTCAGGACTTTCGGGACATGGTTCAGCTTTTAAAATATAATTTGGGGAAAACGAAAACCAGACCCAAATTTGGACGTTTCAATTATATAGAAAAAAGCGAATATTGGGCCCTGATCTGGGGGACAATCGTCATGACCGTCACCGGCGTGGCGCTGTGGTTCGAATCCGAGTTCATCGGGCTGTTCTCGCTGCTGTTTGTGGAAGTCTGCGAAATCATTCATTACTATGAAGCCTGGCTGGCTTTTCTGGCCATCGTTGTCTGGCATTTTTATTATGTCATCTTTAATCCGGACGTCTACCCGATGAACTTTTCCTGGTTGACCGGAACACTCACGGAAGAAGAAATGGCCAAAGACCATCCGTTGGAGTTGGAAAAAATGCCACCCATTACCGGTACACGGAACTCCCCATCGGAAACCCATTGAGGGGAACGATGCGGCATGCAGACAGCGAGTGATGAAACAGAAGGTCGAGGTTAACCTAACGATGAGGAGTGAAAGGTGAAACGATTGAAGGCGTTGTTGAGAATGACGCGGAAAAGCTGGAAGGCCAAACTGTTGGTCGGATTTTTGGCGCTGGTGCTCACTACGGTGTTTTCGGCCGAATTTACGTCCCGTCCCTCGTTTTGTCCCACGTGCCATTACATGGAACCCTTTTACGAAAGCTGGAAAGCTTCTTCCCACAATGACGTGAGTTGCGTGACCTGCCACTTCCCTCCGGGACTGGCGGGTACCATTCGGGGAAAAATGGAAGGGCTGGTTCAGGTAGTCAACTATCTGGCCCGTTCCTACACCCGCCGGCGCCCCTGGGCGGAAATCACCGATGCTTCCTGTTTGCAGAGCGGCTGCCACCAGACCCGCTTGCTTAAGGGCAAGGTCATTTTCAAAGGGGTGGTGTTCGACCATCAGGATCATTTGACCGAAATGCGGCGGGGCAAAAAATTGCGTTGCACCAGTTGCCATTCGCAAATCGTACAGGGAGACCACATGGTGGTGACCGAGACCACCTGCTTTCTGTGCCACTTCAAACGCAGCGGAGATGTGGACCCTCAACTGGTGACCAAACTCTCCAATTGTCAGAAATGCCATCACTGGGAATCCATTCCCAAGGAAGAAATGGTGGATTTTCGTTTCGACCACACGAATGTGGTGAAACGCCACATCGATTGTACCCGCTGCCATTCGCAAACGGTCATCGGGGATGGATTCGTGCCCAAAGAGAACTGCTATGCCTGCCATTTCGATTACGAACGGTTAAGTAAATACGACAACACCACCCTGCTGCACGAGGTTCACGTCTCGGAACATAAGATTGAGTGCATCCAGTGTCATCTGCAAATTCAGCATAAGATTCAAAAACTTTCTGTGGAGAAAGGCCTGGACTGCACCACTTGCCATATGAACACCCATGTGGAACAGTTGACGCTGTTTACGGGAAAAGATGTGGACGGCATCAAGGGCATTCCCAATCCCATGTACAGGGCGGGACTGAACTGCGCCAGTTGCCACATTTTCCACGAGGAACTGATCGGCCGGGCGGAGGTGCATGTGGCCAAACCCCAATCCTGCGAAACCTGTCACGGAAAAGGATACGCGCGCCTGCTCCAGATGTGGGAAAAGAGCGCCGATCAAAAACTGAGTCTGGTCCGCCAGGTGCTTCAACAATTCGAATCCCAAATGGAGAATCCCCAAGTCAATCATAAAAAGCGGGTGCAGCAATATATCGATCTGGCCAAAGAAGGCATCCATTTGGTTGAAGTGGGAAAGGCCATTCACAATGTGAGCTATTCCAATAAAATCTTGAAGGAAACGTATCGGCTGCTGGAGCGGGCCAACCAGGTAGGCGAGTTGCAGGTGGCCATTCCCCGGATCGTGTTCGACGTTTCTCAGCCCAGCGAATGTTTCAACTGCCATGTGGGCGTGGAAGACCTCAGCATCAACTACCAGGGTCGTACATTCCAACATTCCACGCACCTGCTTCAAGAAAAACTGCAATGCAATAAATGCCATTCCAACATGCGGCGCCATGGGGAAATGATCCTATCGGATCGGAATTGCAATGCCTGCCATCACAAACAGGCCACCGAGGAGAACTGCTCCGAGTGCCATTCCACGGAAGAGCGGATCTACCAGGGCACCTTCGCCGAGCAAATGGAACCCGATGTGATGGCGGAGGGCGAGGTCACCTGCGCCGAATGTCACATTCCAGAAAACGAAATTATCCGACCCGATATTTCCATGTGCGAAAGTTGCCACGAACCGGAATATGTGGACACCGGCCGCGAATGGATGGACGATGTGGATCAACTCACTGGGGAAGTGTTCGAGATCATTCAGATTCTGGAGACTGATCCCCGGATCGCCCAGCGCGAGGATTTTCAAAAACTGCGCCGCCTCTACCATCAAGTGAAACAGGCCTCCGCACGGGGGATCCACAATTACGAAGGCACCATGGCGTTCATGAACTGGCTGAAGGAGCAACTTCAACAACTGAGCCCGGGCATTTAACCCGACAACGGACAGATGTCAAAAAAAATCTACGGGGTTTGTATATTCGGCCCAAATCATATAATTTACAGGCGCAACATCATGACCTAATAAAACGAAGGAGGTCGCTATGAAACGCTACCCAGTGGTTGTTGCTCTGATGATCCTTGTTGGATTATGGCTGGTACCTGTCTCCCCCATTCGCGCGGAAGAAAAACAGTACAAGTACGTGGGAGCGGCCGGATGCAAGACCTGTCATAAGACCAAAAAATCCGGCAACCAGTACGGCATCTGGATGGAATCGAAACATGCCAAGGCTTACGAGACCTTAAAAAGCGAAGAAGCCGCCAAAATCGCCCAGGAAAAAGGGCTGGACAAACCCGCATACGAGGCCCCCGAATGTCTGAAATGCCACGTTACCGCTTATGATGTGGACAAAGCCCTTCTGGGCCGCAAGTACAAAATGGAAGACGGGGTTCAGTGCGAAAGCTGCCACGGGCCCGGAAGTGCCTATAAGAAGAAAAAAATCATGAAAGACCGTCAATTAGCCATCGCCAACGGATTGAATCCGATCCTGGTGGAAGACGGTACCGCCGAAAAACAATGCAAAACCTGCCATAACGAGGAAAGCCCTACGTTCAAAGGTTTTAATTTTAAAGAACGCTGGGAACAGATTAAACACCCCGTTCCTGCGAAACAGTAAAGGGGACCGGTCCTGAAATTCCGCATGTGGGCTCGAATCTAAGCGGCGCGTTAGACGGTACGATCCCCCCTTGGATGTAGGGGGGATTTTTATGCGCTTATTTGTGATTCAATTCACATATGGTTTCTACGATCATCCCCGCCCGCGCAACATCCCGATTCCACAACCTCCGCGGCACCCCAACCGCCACCCGGAGGCCGGAGGAATCCCCTCCAATCCCTTGGTCCCGGAAATGTGCGAGAGCTGGAAAACGCCATCGAGCGGACCATCGTTTTCGGCCGGCACCCGGAATCCGTCCTCAGCCCCTTCCCGTGTCCGGGAAACCGCCTTTTCCTCATCCCAAGCCGGTTCTTTCTTTAGCAGGCTTTCAGCCCGGTGACAGCGGACGACAGACCGTGGATTAGTGTTTTCAATATCCCACCGATCATCTTATATTTTATTGATCCAGGGGAGGAAAGACCCATGCTCAGGAAAGTCGACCGACTGATTTTGAATCAACTGAAAAGCATTCGGAGTAAATTTTTACTGGGATTTTTCGTCCTTTCCATTGTGCCCATCATTGTCATCTCCGTTGCCGGGTATCAAATGACCAAAAACATGATTGTGCAAAGCAGTTTTCGTTATCTGGCTCTACGGAACGAAACGGCTTGTAACGCTGTGCTGCAATTCTTACAGGAAAGTCGTCAGATGCTGTCACCGTACACGACCGCTAACCGGCGTCGCTATCAGCAAATAATGGTCGATTTTCAATTGGATACCGCCGAGCCAATGCCCCGGGATGCTGCGGTCCGGAAGTGGTTTCATACCCTGCGGTCTTCCGGGAATTTTAAAAATATTTGGCTGATCGACCGTCATTTACAAGTGCGCTGGTCGCTGGAACCCGACTCTTTACCGCTCCAGACGCACTGGTTGGTGTCCCTACCCCGGGACACGCTGGTCGCTCTTCCCCGAACGCGTCGGCACGGGAATCACGATTTTTTTTGCGTCCATACTCTGCAGAACAGCCGGGGGCGGACCCTCGGTTACGTTGTGGGTCAGTTAAATCAAAAAGCCCTGTTGAAATATTTTCCCCGCACAGGGGAGGCCATCCAGAATCCCCGGATTTCCATCCTGCGGGGTGAAAGCGAGATTTTGCTTTGCTCCCTTCGAGGAGGGGCGCAAACCTCTCCCTTGTTAAAGATGCAATCCCTGAACAGCGAGGAAGCCCGCGTGGTAACCCTGGATAACGGCGAAAAGGTCATTCGGCACGTGCGCCCGTTGGGTTTTCTGGACTGGAAGATCATGTCCGAGATTCCGTATCGGATCGCCCTGGCCAATGTCATTCGATTTCGCAACCAGGCCCTGGCCGGGGTGGGGTTGTTACTGGTACTGATTGCTTTGCTGGCCATTTATTTGAGTCGGTTGTTAACCGTGCCCATCCAAGAGTTGGCCGATACGGCCCGCCGGATCGGCGAAGGGAATCTATCGGTAAAGGTGCCGGTACTCACCCGGGACGAAATCGGGCACCTGGCGCGGGCCTTCGATGAAATGCGCCGGCAGCTTAAAGACCTGTACGAAAACCTGGAGAAAAAGGTGAACGAACGCACCGAAGAACTTCGCAAGGCGCAATTCCAGATTCTGCATCAGGAGAAAATGGCTTCCCTGGGATTGATGGCCGCCGGTATCGCCCACGAGATCGGCAACCCCCTGACTTCGATCTCCTCGGTCATCCAGTTGATGAAACGGCGACTAAAAGACCCCCACCTTCAGCAGGATGTGGAAGCCATTCAGGAAAACATTCGTCGCATCTCCCGGATCGTTCGGGAGCTGGTCGACTTTTCCCGGCCTACCAGTGAGGAACTGCAACCCACGGACGTCAACCGGGTAATCCAGTCCGCCGTGGGAATCATGCGCTACGATCAACGGGCCAAGCACATCGCTTTCCACGTGAATCTGGATCCCGGCCTTCCGCCCTTAACCCTGGTGGCCGATCAACTCCAGCAGGTGCTGATCAACATCCTGGTCAACGCCCTGGACGCCATGGAGAGTCGGGGAAAGGACTTATACGTGCGCAGCAAACGCTACGATCGAAGAGTGGTTATCGAAGTCGAAGATACGGGCATCGGCATCCCCGGAGAAGCGCTCTCCAAAATCTTTGAACCGTTTTTTACCACCAAAGACGTGGGCAAAGGCACCGGTCTGGGGTTAACGGTCAGCTACGGTATTATCCGTAAGTTCAAAGGAGACATCGAAGTGCAAAGCCGGGTCAATCAGGGCACCATCTTTCGGATTATCCTTCCCATCGAATCGGAGGAGGAAGCGGCATGAGCGCCCGAATACTCATTGTCGATGACGAAAGAACCATCCGTCACACCCTTTCCACGGTGCTGGAAGAGGAGGGGTTTCAGACCGACATCGCTGAAAACGGCGACATGGCCCTGCAAAAAATACGGGAGCGGGACTTTGATCTCGTGATCACCGATTTGCGCATGCCCGGTATGGAAGGGTTGGAGCTGTTAGAAAAAATCAAATTGATGGCGCCCCGGACCTCCGTCATGATCATCACCGCTTACGGCTCTCTGGAAAGCGCCATTCAGGCCCTGCGTTTGGGCGCTTACGACTATATCGTAAAGCCTCTGGATTTCGAAGATGTTCTGTTGCGCATCAAGCGGCTGATGGAACATCGGGAATTGATTCAGGAAAACCAAATCCTTCGAGAAGCGGTAGAGAAGAAATACAGTTTCTCCAACATTATCGGAGAAAGCCCCGCCATGAAGCGGGTGTTCCGCATGATCCAGAAAGTTTCCCGGACCAAAGGGAACGTGCTGATCACCGGAAAAAGCGGCACCGGAAAGGAGCTGGTGGCCCGGGCGATCCATTTCCATTCTCCCCGTAAGAACAGACCGTTTGTGGCCATTAATTGCGGCGCAATTGTCGACACGCTTATGGAAAGCGAGTTGTTCGGCCACAAGAAAGGAGCGTTCACCGGCGCCACCCGGGACAAAGATGGATATTTCAAAGTGGCCGACGGTGGAACGCTGTTCCTGGACGAGGTGGGCGAAATTCCCCTGCATTTACAGGTCAAGTTGCTTCGGGCCATCGAAACCGGAGAAATCACCCCTGTCGGTGCGACCGAACCCATTTCAGTGGACGTGCGCATCATTGCGGCCACCCACCGGGACCTGGCCGGAGAAGTGGAAAAGGGGAATTTCCGGGAAGACCTATACTATCGGCTGAACGTCATTGAGATCAAGCTTCCCTCGCTTTCGGAACGCAAAGAAGATATTCCCCTGTTGGTTCACCATTTCATCGAAAAATACAATCGAGAATTGAACCGTCGGATTCGCGGAGTGGACAACGAGACCATGAAAATCCTGATGAACTATGAATGGAAAGGCCAGATCCGGGAACTGGAAAACGTCATCGAGCGGGCCCTCATCTTAGCCGAGGGAGATCGGATTACACCGCAGGATTTGCCCGCCAATCTGGTTCAAGAGGCCCGTTATCTGGAAGCCAATCCGGCAACGTTAAAACACGCCCTGGCCCAGTTCGAAAAGCAACACATTCGGAAAATATTAAAGGAGGCGGGGGGCGACAAAGAAAAGGCCGCCCGGCTTCTGGGAATCGGACTATCCTCGCTGTATCGTAAAATTGAGGCACATGGATTGAAATAACCCATACACGAAAAGGACCCTCTATGCCGCGAATCACACGGTGGTTCTTAAAAAGCGGGCTGATGTATCTGCTGCTTGCCCTGGTGATCGAAATTCTGGTCACCTTTCCTGCGTCGGGACCTGTGGGGACCATTGCCGCCGGCATGCGCCCTCTGGCCTTTCATTTTTTCTTTGTTGGCTGGGTGGCCCAACTCATCATGGGCGTATCGCACTGGTTTTTTCCCCGTTACCGCCGCGAAGCACCCCGGGGAAAGTCAGCCCTCATCTGGGGAGCGTTTGGTTGCCTCAACGCAGGGCTGATACTCCGATTCTTCTCCGAACCAGCATTCTGGATATCCGTTTATCCCGGACGCATCTGGGTGGCCTGGATATCCGCCGGCCTCCAATGGATGGGATTTCTCCTCTACACCTTCCATATCTGGCCCAGAATACGGGGGAAGTAAACATGCCTCTCAGATCTCAAATCACCCTGCGATTGGCCCTGGGATATATGGTGGCCGCGGCCACCCTGGGAGCCTGGATGCTGGTGGGAAAAACCATTCCACACACCATTGCCTGGACGAAATGGCTACCTCTCCATATCGCCTGGATGGTGGGCGGCGGTTTTCTTCAATTTATCATGGGTACCGCTTTCTGGATCCTTCCCAAATTCGCCAACCAGCCTTCCTTTTACGGAAGAGTCTATTGGTTTGATCTGGCGGTTATTTCGCTCAACGGGGGATTGTTTCTGTTCACTGTAGCCCAATTTTTGCCTCCCGGTTCCTTTTGGCAAGCCCTGAGCCGTTGGGGCTTCGGGATCGCCGTTTTCGCTTTCATCGCCCACATCTTCCCGCGAATTAAGCCCTTCCGCAGCGAGGAACCGGAAGAAAACCGTCAAGGGGGCCAATAACCATGTTCCGCCATGAAGATTATCGCATCCAAACCATGGGGCGGGTCTGCTGCAACAGGCGGATTGAGCATAGAATCGTCTGGAGAATCCATTCACACCTGCAATTGAGCGACCAAGGCCCCATCTCAAACCGGGGCCTTTGCAACCGGCAAGAAAGCCCCGTGGATTGGACATAGCCATGCCGGAAAAACAGACAGAAGTCCAACAAGCGGTTGCCATCATCGCCGGGGGATTGAGCAAGCGATTCGGGAGGCCGAAAGCGCGTGCTTTACTGGAAGGTCGCGAATTCATCGATTGGGCACTGACATTGGCGCGTCGGTTGTCTTCCCGGGTGTTCATTGTCCACACGGAGGTGGACGACTTTGCGGATAAATCCGTGCCGGGCGTCCCGGATAAAGTACCCCGTTGCGGACCCATGGGCGGGGTCTATACCGCCCTGCTTTGGGCCGGAACGCCGGCCGTGGCCACCCTGCCCTGCGATACCCCCCTACTCTCGGAGCGAGTGTATGACGCCCTGAGGGAGCATTGGCAGGGAGATCGCCCGGTGGTGGCCCGTTCACACAAAGGTCTGGAGCCGCTCATCGGCCTCTGGCCTACCCGACTCCACATCGAGTTAAAAAAACACATCGAGCAGGGCCAATACAGTTTGTATCGATTTCTTCAGCAAATTCAGGCCGTTCAGGTGGATGTGCCCACCCTTGTCCCGGAATATAATCCCTACTGGTTCTGGAACGTGAACGTGCCGGAAGACCTGCAAATTCTGGAAAATCATCGAAAAAATTCTCCACGCAATTGTTAAAAATTTCAAAAAAAGCTTGAAAAATTCCTGCGGTGATCCATATAATACAGTGACTGTTAAGTGACGGGAATGAAAACTCCGAGCCTGTTGGCCTAAGTCCCGGTGGGGATAGGGCGGCAGGCCGATAGGGTAAGGCTGGAAACGGCTTTGCCTCCCGTGTTTGGAAAGGAGTTGAGCCATGGTGCAACCACACAACAAGACCCCGGATTCACCTCCCCCAAAATTGATCGATAATTTTGGTCGGGAAATGAATTACCTGCGACTGGCGGTCACCGATCGCTGCAACCTTCGATGCGTGTATTGTATGCCCGAAAAAGGCATCGACTGGATACCCCGGGAAGCAATTCTTACTTATGAAGAAATGCATCGGTTGGTACGTCTGTTTGTGGAGCTGGGGGTCACCAAAGTCCGTTTGACCGGTGGAGAGCCTTTTCTTCGAAAGAATTTGGTCGAATTCCTGGCCCGCATTCGGCAATTGCCCGGTTTACGTCACATTCACGTAACCACAAACGGTGTATTGACGGCGCCCCACGTCCCTCGATTAAAAGAGATCGGCATCACCAGCATCAATTTGAGTCTGGACACTTTACGCCCCGAGCGTTTCTTTCGGATTGCCCGGCGCAACGAATTCGGCGCCGTGATGGAAACGTTCCACCGAATTCTGGAATATGGGATCCCGTTGAAGCTAAACATGGTGGTTTACGAAGGGCTGAACGAGGACGAGATCGTCCCCATTGCCCGCCTGGCCGAAAAGTATCCTGTCGAAGTACGTTTTATCGAACAAATGCCCTTTAACGGCAACGGTGGTTTTCGCCGGATTCGCTTTTCCTGGAAGACGATTTTAGAAACCCTCAAGACGGCTTTTCCCGGGATGGAACCCCTGGCGCCGGGGCATTCCACGGCAGCGGTGTATCGGGTAGCGGGATTTCGCGGTCGTCTGGGCATCATCGGGGGGTATTCGCGGGTGTTTTGCGAAACCTGCAGCCGCATCCGGGTCACCCCCCGGGGGGTGATGAAAACCTGCCTGTACGACAACGGGGTACTGGATCTAAAGCGGCTGATGCGTGCCGGAGCGTCGGATCGGGTGATTCAACAAGCCATTCGAGAAACAATCCTGCATCGTGCCGCCAACGGATTTGAGGCCGAGAAAAGAGCGCCTCGCATTCATTCGGACTCCATGGCAACCATTGGAGGTTGAAGTGAGTGGAAAAAAAAACGGGTCACGGCAGCCCTCATCCTCCCTCCACCGGCAAACACCTCCGCCTCAACTAAGGAACAGTTTTCGATGGCATGAATGGTCGGGCGCTGTAGGCGACCTGGGAACCTTGCTGCCCCTGGGGTTCGCCCTAGTGGTCTTTAACGGATTCCCGCCGGAGCGATTGTTCTTCTTATGGGGACTGGCCTACGTTTTCAGCGGCTGGTACTATAAGGTGCCCGTTTCCATTCAACCCCTGAAGGCCATGTCTGTCATCGCCATCAGCATGGGCTACTCCACGGTACTGCTTTCCACCACAGCTTTTTTTTACGGACTACTCATGATTGTACTGGCCCTTACGGGAATGATCCGCTGGATGCAAAAATGGTTTTCTCCGGCACTGGTTCGGGGCGTTCAACTGGGTATCGGATTGATTCTGGCCCACAAGGCCGTCCAGCTGGTACTGGAGAAAGGACTGCTCCTACAACGGCCCCAGGCCGACCTCTATGTCAGTCTGGGTCTGCTGGGGGCCGCTCTGGGAATCCTGGGAATTTTTCAATTCCGTAAGAACATCCCCGTGGTTCTGATACTCATCGCTCTTAGTGTGGTCGGGGTGGCCCTTGCGGGGATTGTTCCCCATCCCCAGAACCCCGATCATTCTCCATTTTCGCTGACACCGCCGGACGTTTCATTTTTCTGGCCGGCTCTGGTCTATCTGATGGTACCCCAGTTGCCTCTGACCCTGGGCAACGCGGTCTTCGCCGCGGCGGATGCTTGTCACGTCTTCTGGCGGCAGCGCTCCCACCGGGTGAATCCCACACGGCTGTCTTGGTCCATCGGCCTAAGCAACACCTTCATTGGATTGCTGGGCGGGTTTCCCGTATGCCATGGCGCGGGGGGCATCGGCGCCCACGCACAATTTGGTGCCAAAACAGGGGGAGCCGCGATCATCATGGGCGGCATTCTCATCCTGGTCGCATTGACGCCCTCTTTTTCCTCCATCCTTTTCTTGATACCGGTCCCCTTGCTGGCAGCCATGTTAATGTTCGATAGCTGGCGGATGATGACCCTGATACAGAAGTTGGGTCCCGGTCGAGAGATCGCCGTGGCGCTGGTTGTGGGGCTTCTTTCGTTTATGACGAAAAACTTATCCGTGGCCCTGGTTGCCGGCTTTGTACTGGAACGAAGTCTACACTATTATGCAAAACGTATGGCCATCGTTAGTCAGGAGAAGAACCATGATTGATGTCAGTTCCAAATTCAATACCTTGCGTTACGCCCTGGCCAAGGGAAGTCTCTACACCAGCCCGCAAACCCTGGAGCGGGTACGCAACAACGAGGTCCCCAAAGGAAACGTGCTGGAGGTGGCGCGGGCCGCCGGGATCGCCGCCGCAAAGCGGACGTCCGAGTGGATCGTTTTTTGCCATCCCATTCCTTTGGATTGGGTGGACGTGAAAGTGGACATCCAGGAAGACGGCCTAAAAGTTCTGGCCGAAGTGCGCTCCATCTGGAAAACGGGGGTGGAGATGGAAGCGCTTACCGCCGTTACCGCCGCCCTGCTGAATGCCTACGATATGCTGAAGCCCCTGGACGAAAACCTGAAAATGGGAAATATCCGTCTGGTAAAAAAACGCGGAGGCAAAAGCGACTTTACCGATGAATTTCCGCAACCTTTAAAAGCCGGGGTTCTGGTGGTATCCACCTCCACCTTTCAGGGTACCCGAGAGGACAAATCCGGAAAGGTGATTCAGGAATTTTTACAACAGCAGCCCGTGCAGGTACGGGAATACAAGGTCGTACCCGACGAGATGGAGACCATCGTGGCAACTTTAAAGGACTGGGTGGACAGGCGCGGATTGGATTTAATCTTTACCACCGGGGGCACGGGGCTGGGACCGTTCGATCTGACCCCGGAAGCCACTCTTCAGGTAATTGAAAAGGAAGTTCCCGGCATTGCCGAAGCCATCCGGCGTCATGGGAAAGACCGGACACCCTATGCCATGCTCTCCAGGGAAGTGGTCGGCGTTCGCCGACAGAGCCTGATTGTCAACCTACCCGGGAGCTCCAAAGGGGCTCGGGAGAGCCTGGAAGCCTTATTCCCGGGACTGTTACACGCCTTTCCCATGCTCTGGGGAGGGGGACACGACACAGCGTCCCGAGAGAAGGGGAAAAGGGCTTCGAATCCTGAACAATAACAAGTTTTTTCGGGAGGTGCCGTTGACAAAGACCCGTTTTTCATCGAAGAGCAACAGTGAAGAAGCAGGGGAATGTTCCTTACCCCCTGAGAATCTTGAGGCGTGTCTGGAGGACCATCGTGGAAGCGCTTTTTGCGATCAACAACCGGATACCGCAGAGTCCGGCGGGACATTCCAAAGCCTCAATTGGAACGGGCAGGTGAAGAGATGAGCCATATCAATCTAAACGGTGCAAAGGCGGTAAGAACGATGCGTCGGGTTCGAGTTCGATACCCGTCAATGGACGGGGGTCTTGAACGCAAGGGCACGGAAGCAAGAAAGGACCACCGACCATGATCACCATTCAGGAAGCCTTGCAGATCATTCAGCAACAGCTTCCAGCGGCTCAAACGACCCGTTGCCCTATTGAAAGGGCTCCGGGATTTGTATTGGCCCAGGATGTGGACGCGCCGGAACCGGCACCCCGGTTCACGAACAGCGCCATGGATGGGTTTGCGGTTCGCTGGGAAGATATACAGCGGGCCGGTGCCGATCATCCGATTTCCTTGAAGATCATTGGGGAGAGTCAGGCGGGTTTTCCTTTTAAAGGGGAGGTCCACCCCGGAACGGCGGTGCGCATCAACACCGGGGCCATGCTTCCACCGGGGTCCGATACGGTCATCCCCGTCGAAGAGGTTCATCAGGAACAGGCGTTTATTGAGGTCCGCACCGCTGGCTCTAAAGGGCAACACGTGCGCTATCAGGGCGAGGAATTTCAGAAAGGCGAGCGGCTGCTGAAAGCGGGTACTGTACTTTCCCCGCGCCACATTGCCCTTCTGGCTTCCCTGGGTATCGATCAGGTCTCGGTTTACCGTCCCCCTGCGGTGGCCGTACTGGTCACGGGATCCGAGCTGGTGGATTTTCGGCGACAACCCTCACCGGGACAAATTCGGGAATCCAACGGGCTAATGCTGCGTACTCTGGTCACGGCCTCGGGAGGAGAGGTGGTTTACCAGACCGTAGTCCCCGACGATCTAATGATCACCCGCACGGAAATCCGCAAGGCGGCCGATCGGGCAGACATTTTAATCTTTTCAGGGGGGGTATCGGTCGGTCCTCACGACCACGTCAAACATGCCGCGGCCGCGGAAGGATTCCGAGCCTTATTCTGGAAAGTCAAACAAAAACCCGGCAAACCGCTCTTTTTCGCCCGACAAAAAGAAACTCTGCTGTTCGGATTACCCGGAAATCCGGTATCCGCATTCATGACTTACAGCTACTATGTGCATCCGGTGCTTCAAAAGTTAAGGGGGCGGGAATTTTCCTGGTCCGTTTGCCAGGGTCAGTTGCTGGCGGCAGTGGCCAATCCTCTGGAGCGAACGGTTTTTCTAAGGGTAGAAGTGCAGAAAGAGGGCGATCCCCCGGGCTACCGGGTGAAGCCCCTCAAGCGTCAAGGGTCGCACATGTTGACCAGCATCGCCCGGGCGGATGGGTTTATCATTCTGGAACCCGGACGTTCCCTCGGAGCCGGGGAAAGGGTGAGGGTTTATCGATTTCCCGAATAATTACCGAAAAGACAACCAAAGGGGAGACGTTTCCGATGATCCGGGTGAGGGTACGTTTTTTTGCGATGATTCGCGAGATCACCGGGGTGGAAGACCTGTGGCTGGAACTTCCGGAACCGGCGACGGCAACGGTTTTCTGGGAACAGCTGACCAACCGGTATCCGGAGTTACAACCGTATCGGCATCAAAGCCGGTTGGCGGTGAACCAGGAGTATGCTTCCGGAGACCTGCTGCTGCGGGATGGGGATGAGGTCGGCATCATCCCTCCCGTAAGTGGGGGTTAATATCAGGTTTTCAATAAGGTTACCTTAAACATCCCAATGGAGCGCATCCATGATCCAGACAGAACGTTATCGAGTAGCCATAGTGGACACCCCGCTGAAGCTACAACCCCTTTTTGATTTTGTTGTATCCGAACACTGTGGTGCCGTGGACATCTTTATTGGTACCGTTCGTAATCACGCCGAGGGGAGAGCGGTGGAGCGCCTGGAGTATCATGGCTACCCCGAAATGGGTGAAAAGATTCTGGAACAGATCGTTCAGCGGGCTTTCCAGCGTTGGCGCATTCATCGGGCGGCCGTTTATCACCGAATTGGAACCTTGGCGCTTAAGGAGGCCAGCGTTATTATTGCCGTTTCCAGCGCCCACCGTGCCGAGGCCTTTGAGGCCTGCCGTTTCGTGATCGAAGAGATCAAGAAAGATGTCCCGGTATGGAAGAAAGAACATTTTACAGACGGGCACACCCGCTGGCAGGGGGTGGAATAAGCCCTTCCGGATTACGGCGGACGGTTCGATCCGGTACTGTGAACGGCGGCCTACCGCAACAGCATCATCTTGCGGGAAAGCCGGCGATCCTTCACTTTGAGACGATAAATATACACCCCACTGGCAACGGGGATGCCGCGATCATCCCGGCCGTCCCATTGAACGCGATACACCCCCGCCGTCCGGCGCCGGCGGACCAGGGTGCGTACCTGTTCGCCCAGTATATTGAAAATTTCCAGTTGCACCTCAGCACCGGTCAGGCGTGCGGGAATCCGATATTCTATTGTGGTCGCAGGATTGAAAGGGTTAGGGAAATTGGGCAGAAGCGCCAACCGTCGGGGGACACCCGCATCGGTCCCTTCAATGGAAGTGACATAGCCAAAATAATTCAATACCCGTCCCATCAATTGCGCCCGGTCCGTCGGCGTAACGATGGTTTCGAAGGTAAAGCCCAGATACACCAGTTGGGCCTCCCGGGGGCTTTGCCCATACGTCCCGGTAAACTGAATCCCGGCAATGCGTAAGTTATCATAAACCAGCGCCGTTCGGCTGCCATGAATGGGCTTTAAATAATCGGGATAATCTTCGATGTAAAGATCGGGTCCATTCACAGTGCCATACTCAAAATCCAGGCCTTGGAACACCGTTCCGTTCTCTCCCAGAACCCGGTTGGAGCCCGACAAATCTCCCACATACTGAGCCCGCAGCAAATACTCATACCGATCCTTTTCCACCGCGGTGGTACCGGCAAAATCGTATCCGATTTCGGATCCGGAGATGAACAGTTTGCCCCCGTTTTCCAGATAATCCAGCAACCGAAATTGATCGGCGGCGGCTAAAGATTCGTCGGAACGGCTATCGTCTCCACAAAAATAAATGACCACATCGTAATCGTTCAGATCGATCTCTCCGTTCTGAACGGCGGTTTCGGTACAGGATTCGAATCCCACCCCGTTAGCGGCCAATGCCTCGCCATAACTGGCCACAAACGGGTGATACGGTTTTTGCCAGCTGGCCCGGCGATCGAAATTGTCCACAATTAACACCCTGGGACCGGAAAAAAATCCCACACCATAGGCATCGCTGGGCAGGCTCACAAAAGGTTCCGCGGTACCGTCTTCCCCCACAAATTTATTGGTGTCCACCGCTACTACCCGAAAATACACCGTCGTCCCGGTGTCCGGATAGACAAGACGATACACCCGATCGTCGGCCGTTAACACCTGTTCATCGACAATAGGATCGCCCCAGGTCAGTCCATCGGGACTGGCATAGAGACGGTAGCCGGCAATATCGCCCTCCAGCGTTGGATACCAGGATATTTCAATTTCACGACTCCCGGGAACCACGGGTTTCACCCACTTTAACACCGGGGCATGGGGGGCATCCAGGCGATCCACCTTTTCCAGACGAATGGCATCCAGCACCAGACGGACATCGAAGGCGCCCAACCCACTCAGTTCAATAAACCCACCGTTCCGGGGAACACCGGTAAAATAAATCGGGGTGGGACTAAGACGACCCCATTTCTGGTAGAACACCCGGTTGTATTCGGTAAAATGCACCATCCTTCGGCCCAGGGCGTTGACGAATGTAAAACGGGCGCTTTCTCCCAGATACCGGGAAGCGGTGGCGAAATATACCCGGTAATCCCCCGGCTCGCTTACCCGAGGATAAATGCGGGCCACATGGCTACTATCCTGGTCCAAGGCCACCAGACGGGCTCCATCGTTTAGTCCCTCCAGCTGGACATCATTCAAATCCAGTTGCCAGTCTCCCACCACATACAAATCGGCATTGCGCATGCTGTCGGCGTCTTCCACCTCGGCATAAAAGGTTTCCACCTCTATGCGAAACTGATATCGATAGCTCATCGTCCTGGCAGGTTCTCCCAGATCGCCGGCCTGAACCTCTACCACCACATTCTGCGAATAGGGAAATGGTTCCGGCGGCTGGTAATGAATACGATATTCGGTAGCCGTGCCACTAATGCTGGGGACCACTTGCTCATGATTCACCCACACTCGAATGGTTTGACGGTCCACCCCTTCTTCATCGTCGCGAATGGAAAAGGAAATGGCGGTACCCGGGTCTACCTCCGCAGAAAACGGTTGGGGAAAGGGAAAAGCCACATAGGGAGCTCCGAACCCCAGGGTTTTGCGAATCTCATTCCGCATCACCGGCAAACGCACATAAAGGTTGTCCCCCGGGCAGGCGGTGGCCTTGTAATCCCGATGGCCGAAGAGAGAATCCGGATTGATTGTATAGGCATCGCTCAGCCAGCTCCAGATGTTTACCAGACTCCGGAAGGCCTCTTCGGTGGGATATTCCCCCGCAATTTGAAAATTACCCATGTAGGAGATACCAATATTCCCCGTATTGTTTCCCCCCACATGGGTCCCCCGGTATTCCACCGGCACCCCTTCGTATAATCTTCCGGAATCGTCCACGCAGAAGTGGTAACCAATATCCTGCCATCCCCGACCATTCTGATGAAAATCTTGAATAAATTGCATTTCCTGAATGCCCTCTTCCAGGGTGGACACCCGGCGACCCGCGGTATGATGCTGGGTCAACCGATAAGGATTGTGAGGAATGTAGTTGCCGACGGGTGGGTCGGCTCCCCATTGTTGCCGGGAGATGATCGGGGGTTTGGGGACGGTATCCTGAACCATAAAAAATGCTTTCTGGGAAGGCGGCCTCCTTTCCCTTTCCGGAAGTCTACCCTCTTGCTTACGATTGATCCCTTCAACGGCATAAATTTCGATCCGGATGGGCGGCCGAACGCCCCGATTGATGATGCGATACTGAATCTGACGGGTCTCTCCCTCCGGAAGATCATATCGAGCCCAAAAGCGTCCATTGGGGAATACCCGTAAATAGACCGTTTCCCATTGCGTCCAGCCTCCTTTTTCGTCCAGATATCGGAGCTGCAAAACCACGTTGGTATCGGATAATAATCCATTGACCAGTATGCGATCGAAAGGCTCCCGGGCCGGTTCGCTTTCCTGTGAGGTAAACAATACCGAATCCCCCGCCCGGGCGACGAGCCGGGCACTTAATTGGATATCCAGATTCACCTTTCCCTCAAAGCGCAGCAGTTCACCGGTCTCTTGAGCAGATGCCAGAGAACATAACACCCCCATGAAGAGTGCGACAAGCTTCCAGATGATTTGTTTCATGACCTCTCCCTATGATAACCTTGTGCTTTCCCGCCCGTCGAGGGACGGAAGCCGGAATTCCCGGCACGAATCCGTTTCATCGATTCAAAATCATTTTACGGGATTGCGATTGTGCTCCCACCTGCAATCGATAAATATATACACCACTGGGAACCGGTCGGCCCTTACCGTCCCGGCCATCCCAGACCACCCGGTGCCGCCCGGCCGGCATGCGCCGATGTACCAGAGTAATCACCTCGCGGCCCAACAAATCGAACACCTGTAAGAGTACAGGTTGCGGAAAGGCATCAGGCAGGGTAAAGGCGATGGTGGTAACAGGGTTGAAAGGATTGGGATAATTCTGTTCCAGCTGAAACCTGTGGACGGCGGTTGTCGGTCGCTTTTGCGGTATGGCGGTAGGCACATCAAAGAAGGTTAGTATCCGTTCCATCAGGCTATCGCGCGCGCTCTGAGGATAGAAAGCCTCGAATCCCACGGCCAGATACACCAATTTACCGGGCTGAGTGCCATTGCCGAACAGGCCTTCGTATTGAATCCCGGCGCCTCCGTTACTGCCGGCATCGAACCCAGGATAAACCATCGCCAGTACGGCGCCCTCTTCCGGGAGGATGCCATCAGGATAATCCACATTATAAGTGCCCTGGCTGCCATCATCGAAGGCAAGATTGCTCAGGCCGGCGAAAATGCCTTCGGCGGTACCGGAGACCCGATAATTTCCCGTCTTATCACGAATGTAACGGGCCTTCAGGTAGTCCCGGTAAAAATTCCGATCTGCCTGTGACCCTTTGGCCACCAGATCGTAACCGATCTCCGAACCGGAGATAAAGAGACGGCCTCCGTTTTCCAGGTAGGCGGCCACCTGATGTTGTTCCAGCCCGCTGAAACTCTCGTCCGAAGTGCCTTCTTCTCCCAGAATCCAGATGACCGTGTGATAGTCCGACAGGTTCAACAAGCCCTCCTCAATCACTTCGTTGGCACAGGCGTCGAATGCATATCCCATCCGGGCGACGGAGGGGGCGAACCGTTTGATATAGTCGAACGTGTTGCGCGTTCCGGATGTGCGATCGAACCCATGAACGATTAAAATAGGGGCCTTCCCTGGGGTGGGTCGAACGGCCAACACCTCTGTGGTGGGGCTTTCTCCATTAGCATTCACCGCCGAAAGTTTGAAATAGTAAACGCTGTCCGCCGATAATCCCGACAACAGTATGCTATGGCCGGGATAATCCACCGTCTGGAAATGCACCGCGTCGGTGCTACGATAAACCCGGTAGCCGGTGGCACCCGCAGAAGGGCTTACCGCAATTTGTACCCGCCCATCGCCCAGGTTGGTCAACCGGAAATTGGCGGGCTTCAGGGGTGGGGCCGTGGAGCCGAAGGCATTCGAAACGGCCGCCTGCAACTCGGTACGCTGCCCGTCGTAGGTTAGGGCCCAGACGGCGATGCCCTTCAAATCCCGATCATTCACCAGATCGAACTTGAGGGACAGACTTAAACTATCATCGTACCATCCCTGGAACCATTGGTTCCCCTGTTGATATTTGTACCAGGGGGTTTGGGAATGTTGGTCCCACAACCGTCCATACGTTTGAGCGTTGGAATAGGCCACGCTGTAAATCATGGCACTGCCCACATCCGTCGTGGGGGAATTGAGTTCCCCATCGGCGGTGGGCCATTCGATGCCATAAAAAGGTACGCTTAAGATCAATTTCGCATGGTTGTTCTGGGTTTTCAACAGATAGTCTTCCACCGTCCAGGTGACATTGTAAGTGCCCCACACATCGCCGCTGGTGAGGGGGGCCACAGGGCCCGCATTGGGTGCACTGCTCCAGTGATAATCATAGCCTTGCATGATGAGCCCATCGGTCACCTCCGCCAGGGTGAAGTAATCGAACGCGTTGCGCCAGTCCACTGCCGGCGTAAATATGGTCACATACGATCCGGAAATCTCTTCATGAAACGTATTCGTCAGATCGGTCATGAATCGGGTTAAATTTTCCCTCTGGTCACCGGGCACCCCCTCAAAATCGATGGTAACTCCATCTGCACCGGCCAGCTTGACCTGGTTTACCAGATTGGTAATCAAATTCTGACGATTAGCGGAAGCGCTCAATAATGTTCGGAGTTTATCCGAATCGAAAAGAACGGCGGTTAACACCACGCGTACGCCGTTGGCGTGGGCCAATTGCACCAATCCCGAGGCCGGCCAGTGCCGCAGGTTCACCAGGTTGCCCAGCTCATCCACCTCCGCCCCGAAATAGGCGATGGTCGTCACCAGGTTATAGTTGATGTTCTCATAACCGTCATACCGCCAATACGGCAAATACCCAAACACCTCCCGGGAGAGCTGAACCGAACGCGGCTGCAAGGGAAGAGGCTTCACCGAGCGATCCGGCTGAATGGCAGCGAATCGGGACTGTTTCCGATGATATTCCCATTCTATTTGATGGATACTCTTGTACTCGGGATACGGTGCCTGGAATGGGGCGTTCCGATTGGACTGCGCCCGAAGGGCGCCCCCCATCACACACAGCAGCAAGGAAAATCCGATCATCCCAATTGTTGTTTTCATGGCCCTGCCCTTGTTGTTATGTTGTAATGTTTCCATTCAATTCCGTGGTGTTCCGGGGTGTCGGATTCCGTCTTTAAAAGAGGCGCTCCCGAATCCCCTCATGCCTTTCATCTTATCAATACCATTTTACGCGTCGCTCGAAAAACGTCTTTACCCGAATCGGCTTGCATTCGTAATAAATAGACGCCTGCAGGTACCGGTGCATGGTGTTGATCCTTGCCATCCCAGCGAATTCGATAACGTCCCGGGGCTTGCCGTCCATCCACCAGCACCCGTACCCGTTGCCCCAACAGGGAATAGATTTCCAGCCTTATCCGGGCCGATACGGGCAACTGGTATTCAATCATCGTTTCCGGATTAAAGGGATTGGGGTAGTTGGGCGACAGGGAAAATGAACGAATCCCCATCGCTGTTTCGGTTTCTTGCAGTCCCACCAGGAAATCGAAAAACGTATCCAGCACATCCCGAATGATCTGCAACCGTGCTGAATCATCCCCGATCGTTTCCCAGGGGAAGGCCAGATAGATCAGTGTTCCCGAGGAATCGCTTTCTCCAAAAGTGCCCCGATAATAAATACCGGCGGCATCCCCGTTCGCATATTTCAGACAAACCCTTGTGGAATCTCCCACAGGCTGAATGACATCCACGGAGTCCACCCGATACGCCCGGGAACCAAAAGTAAAAGCCATTTGCCTAAAGGGGCGCAAGTCGGTGCCATGAACCTGAGTTCCCTCCGGACCCCGATAAAGAAAATCGGCCTTTAAATAATGGTGCAGAAAATCGGCATCGGCGATACCGGCACTGTCGGAACCAGCGGTATCCAGATCCCAGGCGATGTGTGCACCATTAAGGAACAGTTTCCCTCCGCTTTCCAGATATTCTTTTATCAGCGTTTGTTCGGCGGCATTGAGGGTCTCCAGACGATCCGCTTCGTCCCCCACAAACCAGAACACCGCATCATAATCCCGTAATCGAACCGTTCCGTCCACGACACTCTCGTTGGGTGCCGAATCGAAGTGAAATCCCCAGGAAAAGACGGCGCTTCCATAGTCATAGATAAAGTGATGCCAGGGTCGGGGCCAGGCGCCATCGGTGCGGTCAAATCCGTCCACGATCAGAATCCGATGCCCCTGGGCCGCATACCCATTGCTGGTGCCCAGTACATCCGACGGATCGCTCTCATTTTTCCAGGGAGTATTGTCCACGGCCGTAATTCGAAAATAAATGTCCCGATTCAATACAATGTGAAGGCTGGTATCGGTGACTTCCGGGGGCAAATCCTGTTCATTTTTGTACAACGTCCAATTCTGATTATCGAAGCTGTAATATACCCGATATCCCAGCAGATCGGGATCCGGACTGGCGGTCCATCCATAGCGCAGGCCCTCTTCGTCGCCCACAAAATAACGGAAGGTGGGGGTTTGCGGGGGCGTGGTGTCGGACTCTCGAATGGTCACGCGAACGAAAGCAGTATCCGCATTGAAGCGGGTATCCTCGGTAAACACCATCACCACATAATCGCCCGGGGTCAGCTGGGTGGTATCCCAATAATTATCCCGGCCCACATCGTTGGTCACCTGATAGACATGGCTGGTGGTGCTGGATAAGGGCCGATAATAAACCCGGTTGACATAGGCATTATCCGGCTTGGTATCGAATTGAAAGCGCCATCCTCCATTGGGCGGTTCATAGATTACCGTTGCGGTATCGGCACTCAGGATTTTATAGCCGATTTTATAAGTACCGTTGTTAAGCCGGGACTCCCGGGCGTTTGGGGGACCGTTCTGTTCGTCCACTTTAACCACAATATCGACCCGCCCGCTTAAATGGGTTGCGGGTAACTCCGTGGTGGTGTTATTTTCAAAAAAACGCACAAATCGAATAATGGGTGGCCAGGGATCAACCAGCGGAGTCAAACCACTATTGACTAACATCGAGTTGCGTTCGCTACCCACATACCCATTGGTAAAATGTACATGGCCGCTCCCCGTTCGAATATAGCCGATTATCGTTGTGGAGGCATACACCGGGTCGCCCACCTGCAGATTGGGATTGGGGGTGATATGCACATAGGCTTTATCATCCACCCGCACATAGGGGGTGCCGCTGGTGGCAATGGCCACGATGGTTCCGTCTTTCACCGGATAGACCGGCGAACCGTCCGCCTTGGGGATATCGGTACCGTTATGAAAGTGCCCGCTGGGGCTGGTGCTGCGGTATTCACAAAAATTTCCGGTGATCTCGTGGCTCTGATCAAACGGCTGAACCGGCCAGGGAAATTGATCCTGGGCCCGGCCCGGAAATATTCCCAATACCCAGATGCAGCCAAAAGCCATGCAGATGATACGTTTCATTGTAACCTGTATGTTTGTTTTTCCTGTTGAAAGCCGATCTGGATAAACTCTCCTGTTGGGGCAAAGCGCAGCGCGGGCGATAGAAACCGTCGACCGGAAAAGTTCAACTCCTGAAACACCTCTCCGTCCCGATTGAGCAGCAGCAGGCGAGGTTCGACGAAATGAAACCGGCGATCCTGAAACTCACTGCGGGCCATCAACAGGGCCGCCGCTTCCCCCGCAGGGTGGATTTCCACCGCGGCTATACCGGTCGCCTTCGAAGGAAGCGAATATTCCCACAAAACGGTACCGGCGGGGATCGTTATCAAACGCGCCCGTGCATTCTCCGCTAAAACCAGAAAACGCGCCGCCGAGGAAAATTGACCGTATTTCATCAACAAATCGGTTTCGGCCACCTTCTGCCCCCGTTGGTCATACACCAGGGTTTTCCGCTCAACCACCTTACCGGCTCCCATTCGATAGACCCCCAGGGCAAACCATTGACCATCCGGCGCAACGATCAGACGGGTGAATCCATGGGCCGGTATCGCCCGACGCCACACAATCCCTCCCTTGGGGCCCAGCAGCAAGAGATGCGGTTGGGCACCGCTCCGCTTCATCCCATGTCGATTGGCGGCAACAACCAGGCGATTCTTTCCTGGAATCACCACCGCATCCAGCTGCCGTTCCAGGTCATAGGCGGCGTCCGGGAACAGGGAACCCGTGGGTATCCGATCCCCCCGGGGACCAAACAGCCGTAACCGTGCGGTGGTATTTTGCAAAACAAACAGCCATCCATCATCCGTGATTCGCATTATCGGAAATCCTTCATCGTATGACCGGGTAAAGGTTTCCTGAAATCGCCGACCGTCGGTGACATGATAGAGTTCAATAAATCCTTTCTGCTGACCGCCGGGTGCCCCAGAGAGAGTCGGTGTCCACAGCAGGGCATAATACCGCCCCGAGGGGGAAAAACGAACATCCACGGTGTTCCGGGGCAGCATTACACGTTTGTACTCCCCGGAGGCGTTTACCCAGATCAACGCCTCCCGGGTAAAGGCCACGTTCCATTCTTCAAAGAAAAACCAGCGCTCCACCGGGACGTCCAAAGAGGCCTGAGCCACCAATTGATACGGGCCTCCTGTCTTCGCCCGGGTACCCACCTTCAGCCCAATGATAAGAACAATGGTACCCAGAAAAAACCACAAGATATACTTCAACTTTGATGATCTCATGAGTCTCTCTCTTCCTTTATGTTCGGGAAACTCGGGCAAAACACCCGGCATTCATCGTGCCGCCCGGCTCCCATACCCATCATCCGGTGCCGGAGGAGTATTCTTTCTCCTTTGGGCATGGGAGCACCCATTGCTGAAAAGGTGTACGAGACCATACCGGTAAGCGGTTTCAGACACCCATTAATGGAAGAACAGATAACCCACAAAAATACCGGCAATAATTCCCGCCAGGTCGGCAATGAGTCCTGCACCGGCGGCATACCGGGTGTTTTTAATATTGACCGAACCAAAATATACGGCAATGATATAGAAAGTGGTTTCCGTAGCCCCCCGGAAAATGCTGGAAAGACGTCCCACAAAGGAATCCGGTCCAAAAGTTTTCATAATCTCCAGGTTCATGCCTCGTGCCGCACTACCGCTCAACGGTTTCATCAATGCAGTGGGTAAGGCCTGCACAAAATCGGTATCAATCCCGAACAGGCCGATCACTCCGGCGATACCGTCCACAATGAAATCCAGGGCCCCGGAAGCCCGAAACACCCCGATGGCTACCAGGATCGCCACCAGATACGGAATGATCTTGACGGCCACGGAAAACCCTTCTTTGGCCCCCTCAATAAACGTTTCGTAAATGTTGATCCTTTGCCACAAGGCAATCACAATGAAACCGACAACCACACTGAAGATGATCAAATTGCTCATCACATTGGAGATGGTGGTGATCCGTTCCTGAGGGATCATAGAAAAATAGCCCACAACGCCACCCATCACAATGGTTAGTCCCCCCAGATAAGCCAGAATGACCTTATCCAGTAAATTGATTTTCTGGATGACCGCCACGGTAATCATGCCCACCAGGGTGCTGCAAAAGGTGGCCAGCATGATAGGAATGAACACGTCTGTGGGATTCGCAGCACCCACCACCGAACGGTCAATCAGAATGGTTAGAGGGATAATCGATAAACCCGACGTGTTCAATACCAGAAACATGATTTGCGCATTGGAAGCCGTATCCTTACGGGAATTGACCTCTTGCAATTCTTCCATGGCTTTCAGACCCAAAGGCGTGGCGGCATTGTCCAGTCCCAGCATATTGGCGGAAAAATTCATGATCATGGAGCCAATGGCCGGATGATTTCTGGGAATTTCGGGAAAGAGACGGGTAAAGAAGGGCGCGGTAATCCGACTAAAAAACTGTATCACCCCTCCTTCTTCTCCAATCTTCATTATCCCTAACCAGAACGCCATCACTCCGGTTAAGTAAATCGATAATTCAAATCCCGTTTTAGACATATCAAAAATGGACTGAACGATTTGAGGAAAGACTTCCACATCTTGAAAGAACACCCAACGGATCAATCCCACCACAAAAGCCACCAGGAAAAAGACAATCCAGATATAGTTTAATACCATCGAACGGCCCTCGGCGCAGTTTTAATCACCATCTTTATGATTTTCCCACGAACCGTACCGTAAAATGTAAGCAATATTTTCTCTCTGATCATGACAATAATTTCTCAATTTCCCTTGCAAGGGGCAGTGTCGATTTCCGATTGAGGCCGATGTTCATGAAAGGCTTTAGCCAACAGACTTATGGGATGCCAGACCGGCCTTCCGGTGACATCTTGAATCTGATGACGGCAGGAGGTTCCCGGAGCCACAATCAGGGCTTCTTGTTCCCGGCGCAGGGCCGGGAACAGGCGATCTTCCCCGATTTTCCGGGACAGGTCATAATGTTCCACCTGATAACCAAATATCCCTGCCATGCCACAACACCCGCTATCAATTGTGTCCACTTTCAGCCCGGGTACCCACGCCAGGACTTCCGGAGTAAAGCGGTCTCGTCCCAAGGCCTTCTGGTAACAATGGGTGTGCACCAGCGCCCTGCGTTCCGGCAAAGCCTCCGACGGCGTTGGATTTAACGGCCTTTTTTCCACGTGCTGCACCAGAAACTCGTCGATAAGATACGTCTGTTGCGCCAGTTGCCGGGTTTCCTCTCCCGGCAGCAAGGCGGGATACTCATCTCGAAAAGTGATCATACACCCGGGTTCCACGCCCACGATGGGTATCCCTTTCCGGATAAAGGGTCTCAGGGCGTGAAGATTCCGGCGGGCCAACTTCCGGGCGTTCTCCAGCACGCCCATAGAGATGGCCGGACGACCACAACAATAATGGCGGGGGAGAACGATCACCCGCCACCCCAGATGTTCCAGCACCTCCACAGTGTCCCGGCCGATCTGAGGTTCCAGATAATTGGTAAACGTATCCACCCAAAAGACCACCCGGGGCTGGTCGGAATCCTTACCGGATTTGTGCCGGGAAAAGAACCACCGGCGAAAGGTTTTCCGGGCCCAATCGGGTAATGATCGGCGCCGATCGATACCGGCGATTTTTTCCAGCAGAAACCGAAACAGAGGGGTTCGATTCAACCGATTCATCCATCCGGGGCAGTGACTTCCCAACCGGTACATCCGATCGATTCGAGCCAGCACACGGACCGTCCATGGGGTTCCATTTTCCCGATAGTAAGCCGCTAAAAACTCCGACTTCAGCCGGGCCATATCCACCATTGAGGGGCATTCACTCTTGCAGGCTTTGCAGGCCAGGCAGAGGTCGAATATCCGATACAACTCCGGACTGGTTAACCCTCTTTTGCCAAGCTTTCCGGAAATGGCCGCCCGCAGAGCATTGGCTCGACCGCGGGTGGAGTGCGCTTCATCCCGGAGCGCCTTAAATGAGGGACACATGACTCCACCGAGCCGGTTCCGGCAATTTCCCTGTCCATTACACATCTCCACCATTCCGGCGAACCCCCCATCGGCGGAAAAGTCCAGTATTGTGGAAGAAATCGTCCGGGGCGTGAGATAACCGGGATGAAAACGCAGGAGGTTGGGCTCCCAGGGTGCAGGCGCATCCACAATCTTGCCTGGATTCAACAGATTACCGGGGTCGAACAAACCTTTTACGTCCCGAAACGCTTGATGCAGTTCCCGACCGAATACCCGTTCGTTATAATAACTGCGTGCCAGGCCCTCCCCATGTTCTCCGGTACTGGTCCCTCCCATTTGAACGGCCAATTCGATAACGGATTGAGATATCTCCCGAAACTGACGGATACCCTCTTCGGTCTTTAAATTGATAACCGGATTGATATGCAAACATCCCGCAGATGCATGGGCATAAAAAGCCGCTTCGGTGCCGGCATCGGTACAAATACGGATGACTTCCCGGGCATAATCCGCCAGATGTTCGACGGGGACAGCGGCATCATCTATAAATGCCAAGGGTTTGGCATCGCCCCGCTTACTCATCAGTAACCCGAGCCCGGCCTTTCGCACCTGCCAGACGTTGGCAATCTGTTCTTGGGTATCCTGAACGACCACCGCCCCCCGAAATCCTTTGTTGCGTAAAGCCGATACCAGACGCCGGGAACGGTCGTTCAGCTCCCGGGTGGTTTCCCCGGAAAATTCCACAATGCATACCGCCGCTGGATTTCCCTCGATAAAACCCAACCGTTTTCGATATTCCGCATTCCTGCGGGTCAAATCAATGAAATACCGATCCAGTAACTCCACCGCCGACGGACGATGTTCCAGCATGAACGGTACCAGCGACAAGGCTTGATACAGCTGATCGAAATGCAACAGGGTTAAGTGGGTTTTCCGGGGGCGCGGCACCACCCGAACTTTCAGCGAAAGGATGATTCCCAGGGTACCTTCGCTACCCACCACCAATGCGGATAGATTCAACTTCTTAGTCGTTTCCCAATCGCTCAACAGCCGGTGCAAATTGTAACCCGCCACGTTCCTCCAGGTTCGGGGATAGTGCTTTCGAATGGCCCGGCGGTACTTGTTCAATACCAGAAAGATCCCTTGATAAAGGGAAGAGTCTTGAGCGGCCATACCGATTTTTTGCCGGATCTGCCCGCCGGTTAGGGGTTCCAGACACACCCGTTTTCCATCCGCCAGTACGACCTCCATTTCCAGTACATGATCGAGCATCATGCCGTAGACGATGGAATGGGCGCCGGTGGAATTGTTGGCCGCCATGCCGCCCAACGTAGCCGCGTAAGAGGAGGAGGGATCGGGCCCCACCATCAAACCATAAGGCCTCAGAGCCATGTTTAGTTGATCCAGCACAACGCCGGCCTCAACCCGAACCCAGCCTTCTTCGGGACAAATCTCCAGAATACGGTCAAAATGGCGGGTAAAGTCCAGAATCACTCCTGGGCCGATCCCTTGTCCCGACAAACTGGTGCCGCTGCCACGCGGTATAATCGGCACACGGTGGTCGCCGGCCATCCGTACTGTGGTGATGACATCGTCTACATTTTTCGGGATCACCACACCCAGGGGTTCCACTTGATAACTCGAGGCATCGGTGCTGTACAGCCAACGATACAGGGGATCGCTACGAACATCCCCCGCCAGTTGATGGGATAATTCGCGAAAAAAAGCCGAAGGAACAGATGTCATGGGCGTTGCGACCATGTAGGCCTTTGCTTCTCCTGTCAAACCGACCTATGTTCAGAAGCAATATACAAAGAAACAGCGATCGAAAACTTGTATCATTTTATAAAAAATTCATACTTTTTTAACGCTTTCGCGGTCTCCCTTCAACCCTGCCTCCGCCATCCGCTTTAACAGGCACAGCCGCCTTTTCGGCGGATCCGCATTACCCGGATCCCTACCCCGAAAGCCCTCCTATTCCGCATCCGTTCATTGGAAATGCCCTCGGAAATCATTAAATTTCCGCTGCAGACGAACGGTGAGGTAAACGGTTTGTTGCTCCATCGATAAATCCTTCCGATTGAAAAATCTCCAAAAAATGAAAGGGTGCCGTTTATGAGAACCTATTGGGAGACAGCGGAAGCCGAACAGATCGGTATCATCCAGGTAAGTGTGGCCAGCCTGCGAGCGCTTCCGGTGTTTCAGTCCGAGATGACCAGCCAGCTGCTGTTAGGTACCATTGTACCCATTTTCGAAGAACGCAACGAATTTTATTATGTGCAAAACTGGGATGGTTATGAAGGATGGGTCAACCGCCACTTTGTACAGCTTGTGGATCGTTCGGCGGCTCTGGAGTGGACATCGGCCCCGCGATTATTCGTTACCACCCCATGGGGTGTCGTGCGGACGCAACCGGACGATGAAAGCACTATTTTAACCGACGTGGTGGCCTGCAATATTCTAAGAATTCAAGAACGCCGGGGAGGTTTCACCCGGGTGAAACTTCCCGACGGCCGATGCGGTTGGCTGGCCAACGACCATTATGTTCTGGAACAGGAACTGAAAACAATTCGACCGCAAGTATCGGCCGTTCTGGCCACGGCGAAACGCTTTCTGGGGATCCCCTACCTATGGGGTGGGGTTTCCCCCAAAGGTTTCGATTGCTCGGGGTTTGTGCAAACCGTTTTCCGCTTGAACAACATGGAGCTGCCCCGGGATGCCGGCCAGATGGCCTCCTTGGGGAAGGACGTAGCCCTGGATGATTCCTTCCGCCGCCTTCGTCCGGGCGACCTTCTCTTTTTCGGAAAGACCTCCCGCCGGATCAACCATGTGGCCATTTACCTGGGAAAGGGTCGTTACATTCATGCCCGGGGGCGGGTGATGGTGAACAGTCTTCTCTCCGATGATCCCTGCTTCGAGGGGTATTTACGATCCTTATTGTTCAGAGCGAGCCGAATCCTGCCCTGAAGATCATTCTTCACCCCCCCAAATTCAGAAAGGGCTTTCCCTTCCGGGAAAGCCCTTTCCGTGACATCTTATACCCGGAAAGCTACCTTGAGAATCCGGGCGCCTTATTTCATCAGGGTCATCTTGCGGGACTTCACGAAATTACCGGCCTTGATGGTGTAAATGTATATGCCATTCGCCACCGGTACGCCGAATTCATTTCGCCCGTCCCATACCACCTGATGGGTACCGGCATCCAGAGCATCGTTGACCAACGTGCGCACCTTTTGACCCAGCGTATTATAAATCACCAGCGTCACATTCGCATTGACCGGGAGATCGAAGGAAATGGTGGTGCTGGGGTTGAAAGGATTGGGGTAATTTTGGTGCAGGGCGAACGCCTTGGGTATCCGGCTGAGCTCATCTTCAATGCCCACCACCTGGGCCGAGATTTCCTCGGAAAATTCGCCCATGTTCCCATTGAAATCGAACGCCACCACGCGATAATAATACTGCACTCCCGCTTCCACGGTATTATCAATGAACTTCGTGTCCACAGTCGTGCCCACTTCCGTGGCCGGGTCGGTGGGATCAAAACCGGCTTCCGTTCCCCGCCGGATGGAGAAATAGTTGAAATCGGGATCCGGCGATTCATCCCAGGTCAATTCGATGGCATCGTCTATCTGAGTGGCCGCGACGTTGGACGGTGCGGTGGGAATCAGATTGTCCTCGGAGACGCCCCACTTGGGAAAAGATTCCCAGAAGACTTTGGGATCCTGCGTGTGCGCGGAAACGACAAATTCTCCGGCCCACTCCTCTCCATCACCCAGGGTGGGGACCACGGCCGCATAATAGTCAGACTGAATGGGCAGAGTCGTCGCCACCTGCACGGGATATCCATCGTCGATCCGCCACACGGCATATTGCGAGATCGAGTTGGCGTATACCTGCTCCACATCCTCTGCATAAATCAATTTCACCGGTCGGCCGTTCATCTGGCTGAAGGGGAAGGCGATTTTTTTGGAGGCGGCAACTAGAACGGTAACGGGGTCTTCCGGATTAACGGTCATGTTATGATCCATATCCGCCGCCGAACCAAACCAGACCACCCATACCTGACGCCCCTGATCATTGGGAACGTCCACCACATCGGTGATAATGGGCTGATTTTCGGGCACCTGTTCCAGGATAACGATGGGTTGCGGAGGTTCAGAAGAGCTTTTGCCCCGAGGCGTGCCCGTATAAGCCACCTCGTCCTTGCCATCGCCATCCAGATCGGCCATATCCAGCACATCGTACTGAATGGGCTCGGCCACCAAAGAGTCGATGGCGGTTAACGCCCAGCTGTTGGGATCCGTCAACGGGCCACCCTGGTATTCCACCCGGAAGATCAACCCATTGGGGTTGGAGCTCCGAGTTCCGAACACATAATCCAGGTGACCGTCGGCATCCACATCGCCCACCGTACCGCCATAAAGACGATTGGCCATATGGGAGGGGACATTAACAATTGTGGTGGCCTTCAGGGAATCCCCGGACTGCTCGAGTAACACCACTTCTCCCGGAGCAGAATACAACCATCCGTTCAAGATGAGGATCTCCTCCACTCCATTGGTGTCCACATCCACCACCTGGGCGGACATCCAGGGAGACTTGATTAAGCCGGTCTGATAGCTCACGTCGTAAGAAACCCCATTCCATTTAATGGCATAGACCGTATCGGAGGTTTTAAACCCATAGGCGGTATTGCCCAGTACGGCCAGGTCCCAATACACGTCGGTAAATCCACTGGGGCTGGCGGGACCCCCGCCCACGAATTCCACCGTCCAGGTTTCGGAGGAATCGGCGGCGTCGGGAACGTCGTTCACGGAGATAATATAAATGCCCTCACCCCCGCGACGGGACACGGCAATAATTTCATCGGTGCCATCGGAGTCGATATCGTGCACCACAAAACGGGAAAACCGCAGCTCGTAGTTGTCCTGATTGACCACGGTCCATTGAGCATTGGGGCGCCAGGTACCATCAGGGTTCTGGACTCCCATGTTGTCGGAACCATCTCCTGCCGATTCGAAGACAACGATGCGAGGTGGGTTCGGTTGCAACCCTTGTCCAAAATTGTTCACCGGGCCCCAAACGATTTCCCATTTGCCGTCCTTATCCAGGTCTGCAGCCGCCATGGGGGGCCAGGTATTCTGGAAATCCAACGGCAGTCTGGTCGACCACACGACTTCCCACATGCCCTCTTCGTTTTGCTCATACTTATAAATTCGGGGTACCAGGTCCAGCCCAAGCTGATCGTGCCAGTCGTTGTTCACGGCGTAAATTTCCTTGCGGCCATCGTTATCAAAATCAACACCCACAATGATGTTCCCAAATCCCCCGATATCCAGAGAATCCGCCGGAATATAGGCCGAACGATCAAAACGATCCTGAGCCTGCGCGCCCGTGGGTAAGAAAACGAATAACGCAAACAGGGTCATACACGCTATAAAAAGCTTCATACGGACCTCCTATAATTTTGGTTTAAACTGGACCCCTCCATCACATGCGTTTACCAAACGCCTTTCCTGCTTCTGACTCACCTCCTTTCTGTAAATTTTAGCTCTGTTCTTTAATAAGACCGGTTAATTTTAATACTTAATCGAAAAAGAAACAAATTTTACATTGTTCAAGCGGCCGTAATCGGCCCATCCGAAATCAAATTTCAGGTTGGTTCCCACCATGTTATAATACAGGCCCACGCCAAACGTCAAGCCCTGTTCACTGTTTTCCAGGAAAAGCGCTTTATACCCCAGGCGCAGGAACACGACATTTTGAAAACCGATTTCGAGGCCGCTGTTGATGTGCTCGGAGTTATCATTGGGTTGAGTACCATCGACGGCTGCGGTGATCTGGATGTTGTCGTTTCTTATCGGTTGCCAGGCGATGCCAAAACGCATGCTCAGGGGCATATCAAAACTTTCGGTGCGATATTTTGCCGGGACCGCATCGACCGATCCGTCCTCAGGCAAAGGGTCTTCATTAAAAAACAGGTCCCGACCGTCCAGGCGCATCTGGGTACCAAAATTGGCGATGGAAGCACCGAGAATCACGTTCTTAAAGGGGGTATAATACAAGATGCCCAGATCAAAGGCGGCTCCTCGGGCAGTAACGTTGAAAATGGTTTCCTGCACATATTTTCCCGTAAACCCAATGGAAAAGCGATCGGTCAGGTTACGAGCATAAGTGATTCCCAGGGCAATCATATTGGCATTCCACAGCTGCCCGGTACCCTCCGGATTATCGATGGTGCGCACCGGTTGTTCCGGGGTACGAAAAGCAATGACCTGGAATCCCACCGATCCCACCGCCCCCAAATTGACCGAAAAGGCGGCAAAGTCATAATCGGTTTCGGCAAGCCATTCGGCATGGTTGAATACCGCTTCCCCCCGTCCCACCACCCGGGACAATCCTGCGGGATTCCAATAGACCGCTAAAATATCGGTAGCCAGGGCGCTATACGCTCCCCCCATACCAACGGGGCGCGCACCGGCGGCAATCTTTAAAAACTGCGCCGCCGTGGTTCCCACCCGATACACAGACTCTGCCCCTTCCGATACCGTTTGGGAAAGGAGAGGAATCGTCAGAAATGAAATCATAACCATTATCGAAAGCACCACATTCCTGGTCTTCCCTTTCATATCATATCCCACATTTTGAAGATGACAACGGATCCTTTTCATTTAGACGATCGGGGTTATTTGATCACTGCAAATCGCCCGATTTTGGTGCCGATCCCGGGCGCATCTATATGATAAATATAGACTCCGTAGGCAATTTCCTGGGCTTCGTAGGTGAGAAGGTTCCAGGTAGCAAAATTACTGGGATCGTCTTTCTCGATTTTGGCCACAAACTCGCCCGTAATGGTATAAATTCGAATGGTGCACCGGGGCGGCAAATTTCGGAATTCGATTCGTCGATCATCCCGCTGCCCGGTACGGATGCCGGCCAGTTCGGCCGCACTATACGCCACGTATGGATTGGGAACCACAATCACGTTATCCAGGGCATTGCGGGCCAATTGATTATCGAACCGCGCCGCCTGGGTGACAAAAGAGTACTTATCGCCCGGCTGGAATGGTTTGCTCGAAAACAGCAGAAAAACGTCCCCGTCCCCGGGATAAATCGGTTCCCGCCAGACCAGACTGTCCGCCCCGGTTTGGGAGACCACCGTATCCACAGGTGGCGAGAAACGCACTTCGTACATGCTTTCGACAAAGGATTGCCAGTTGGGTTTCATGATAATGATAGGCTCTATCCAATCCCACCTCCCGTTCCGATAATTCTTGCCGGTCTTGGGATCGTAGCCCACTTCGTTAATGAAAAAGTCCACCCGGTCTCCGGTTTCCAAGTCGATGATCTGAAAGTTGGTCTTCACTTTTGTAATGATCGAAGAATCCGCCGGGTTCAGAAGTTGACCGCCGGCGGTGGTATCGTAATCGGTGAACCGAATCTCAAAGTCGGAGGGATAAGGCTGAGAAAACCCTACCGTTGCCAAACCGATTTGGGTAAATTTATCGCTAAAATTGGTGTTTGTAACAATGGTTTTAAATCCACTCTTTCCCCCCTCGGTGCTCAGGGGACTTAAACGCGTCTCATCATCTTGTACGTACAATTTAATGCCATCGAAGACGGGATTGTCATCCTCTCCTTGCATGGAAGTACTTCGAGCAACCGGTTTGATTTTATACGTCATGGTGAACTCCTCCCCATCGGGCAGCGCATCGGGATAGGCTCCCCGCACCCGTCCCCTTTGATAGTCCACTACATATCGACTGGTATCCACTTCACCGCCCGAACGGTCCTGAATACTGACCGATCCTTCCACAAATTCCACATTTTTGATCACATTCACCCACAGCGTATCTCGCGAGACGAACGTTTGGGTACGCACCTGGTGATCAATGACCGAATACCCCACGACCGTTGTCACCGAGTCCAGAACCACCTCTTCGAAAACCACGTCGTAGGTTTTGCCGTCCTTTACCTGTAGGGGGTCCAGGAACTCCACCCACACCTTACCGGTGGCATTTCCGATGACCTGTGTGGCGCTGTTGTCCTCGCTGGTTTCCAACCTGGGGGGCACAAAGCCTTGAGCCGGCCCGCCCGGCACGACCATCGCCGTATTGACGTCCAAAATGAATTCCCGAGTAACCGCATCCCGTTTGATGGTCATCTGGGTCTCTGTCGGAGGAAGTTGGGCATTCACATCCCCATGGTCGTAGGCCGTTACGGCGTAAAAATAGGTGACCCCGTTTTTGACATTGTTGGAATCCACAAACACATGCACCAATCCCGTATTATTGCCCAGATCGAATCGCACTCCCCGTCCCGGATATTCGATCTCCGACAGTCCGGAATATTCATTAATCAGGTCGAATTGGGCCGGCAGTCCGTTGACCATTTTCAGAGGCTCGTAGAGGAAAGGAATGCCTTTCGAGTCTGTAATGGTCTTTAAATCGTTAAAACTATAATCCTGACTTCGATAGATACGGTATCCCTCAAAATCATACCCTTTGTCTGGATCATCGGGATTGGCTCGGGCGACAAATGGGTCGAAGGAGCGTTCCGCCGCGCTATCCCAGTACAGCGTGACTTTTTCGTCTCCCGGAACCGCCACCAGCCGGGGCTTTTTGGGGGCCTGGGCAAACCGATAATCCGCTTCGAAGACTTGCTGAGAAATTTCGGCATTTTTTAAAAGATCATCAAAATCCTCGCCCATCAACAAGGCGATGGAAAACCGTACACTTTCTCCGGGTTCCAGAGAAAAAGGGCCCGAACCATAGATAAAAACATTATCGGATTCCTGCAGAATAAAAGGTGGCGGGTCTTCGGGTCGCTGATTAGGAGTGGAAAGGACTTTCCACATCAATTCATCGTTTTTCGGACGGTTATTGCCCCCGTATCGCAAGGCGTTAAAACTGGTCAACCCCAGCTGATCGGATTCGGCGATATCCAGAAACCCGAAATTAGGCTCGCCTCCCCAGAAACGCATTCCCGGCTCCCGGGATTCCGAATAGGGTTCTCCGCTGTCCCATACACTATTGCCATTCAAATCCTGATAAAAAAGCTGGGTCGGTCGTCCATCGCCTTCACCGTAATCGCCGGTGCCCGGAATGCCATCCACACCCACGTCATCAAAATCGGGATCCCAATCTCCGTCTTCGTCGCCACTCCAATGAAACTTGCCCAACCGGCTGTTGTACTCATAAACGCCCGCATCGTTAAAGGGACTTTCATCGATCAGGCCGTCATTGTCATTGTCCCTTCCATCATCCTCAATGCCCGGGCTTTCCATAAAGCGGTAACCAAAATATCCCGGGATTTTACCGCCGTCTCCCCGTCCATCGGCGTCGTAGGCATACAACATATTTCGCGTGTTATAGGGGAACCGTTCATCCCATACCGAAATGAAGCCGGCGTTATCGTCGGCATAATCATTCGGCCCGCCGACATGGGGATCCCCAAACATTCCCAGGTAAACTTGATCCAGTCGTTTGGGACTGACATTGGTGATGGTATACACCAGAAAAATAATATCTTCGGCCAGGGGATTGTTGAACTGGAAAATCCGTACTTGCAATTCCAGGCCCAGCCCCCGTTTGGTGGAATCGTCCGGGAAGGGATAATAAGGGAACTCGGCATTATCGAAATCATCCATGACATAGAACACTTCTTCATCGGGGGTGGTGGCATCGTCCCCCAAAAAGGCCGGCCACACATACCGGCCCAGGGTCTCGTTGTACCAGCTTCGGGGCCAGCTGTCGGGCTTACCATCCAGATCCCGATCTAAGTCGGAAAAGTAGGCCAATTCATTCGAATTGGGATCCGAATAACCCAGTTTAGGTTCCCAGCCCCATTTTTTCAGCGTTTTGGGCTCGAAATCCCCATCCGTGGCCAGAATAAATCCATCGTCCACAATATGCAGGGTATCCCCATGGGCACCGATGACCTCCGCCGCCACCAGCGGGCCAAACTCGTAAGCATACCCCAACCCGTTGGGGCCTTTGGGCCATACCAAATCTGCGTTGGCATTGTCCGCTGTGGGCGTGGAAATCGAACCCATATTCGTGACCAACACACGAATCTGGTTACCATTGATAATCACTTCCTTCAGCGATTCGTGGCGTTCATCCTGCTGCAACGCCTTTTTAAATCCTTGGATTTCCTGAGACACCCGCTCCCATCGTTCCTGGGGGGATAAGGCTTTGATATCGACCTGTTCCAGCTTGCGTTCTCCTGCGGCCAGACCGCCCCAAAAGACACTCAGAATAATCACCAGACACAGCTCTTTCTTAATCCTAAGCATATTCCACTTCCATATTTTGTTTTCCCTGCCCTTTGTAAGGTTCATTGGCTCAATATCCCCGTTTTAAAACATGAGACTGATTCCCAACCGAATCCGTCGGGGCGTACTCAACCAATCTTCCCGCTGGTAATAATCGTCGATAAACCGCACCGGGAAAAAGTCCCGGGGATTCGATTCAATCGTGGCTCTTAAATTATTGAACAGCGTCGGGTTGATGGATTCCTGAAGATTGGTCAGAGACCTTCCTGTATTGGGATGCACATAGAGCTCGTTCTTAATGTCCAAAATATTTTCCGCCTGCATAAAAACAGAATATTTAAACTTGCCCAAACGGAAAAACTTTTCCAGCTTCAGGTCCACATTCTTAATCCAGGGTCGTCGGGCGCTGTTGCGTTCGAAACGAACCGGTTGAATCGACGAAGGCACCGTGGGGGTGTAAGGCGTTCCGGATTGGATCGATCCAATGGCGCTGATGATCCAGTTATTCGTTTGGCTTAATGTAAGGGTTGCATTCAGGGTGTGTCGACGATCGAAGTCCAGGGGAATCAGCTTTTGAGGCGTGATTCGGCCGGTACGCACATCGATTGCCAAATCCAGGGGATTGGTGTAGGATCCCATTCCAATTTGAAACGTGTAATCCAAGGTGGCGGACAACAATCCCCCTCTGGATTTTCGCTTTACCAAAGAAGCGGTGAATCCTTTCACCTTGGCATATCCGATGTTGGTATACACGTTAAACTCCTTATCCACCGCAACTTCCCCCGCAATCACTCGTCGGTTGTCGATCAGGTTGTTCACATCTTTGTAAAACAGGGTTAGATCCATCTTAATATCATCAGTAAACTGTTGTTGCAATCCGATTTCGTATTGAATACTGCGTTCGGGTTCCAGATTGGCATTACCAAAAGTGGGGGTGCGGACAAAGTTAAAGTCTTCAAACCGGGGATTGGCATAAATTCGGCGTAAGACGGGATACTGGTAAAAGATGCCGTAAGAAAAGCGAATGATACCTCGCGACGTAATGGGAAAGCTGAAACTGATTCTGGGCATCACCCGGTGTTTGGGTTGAGACCACTTCAGGAATTCGGGTCGATCGACCCCCTGGTCCACCGTAGCCGCCAGATTGGGATTATACAGGGCTTTGGAGTGAAAATACTCGTAGCGGACCCCGATATTGAAAATAAACTGTTTTCCCAGTTCCATCTTATCCAAAATGTAGAGCGATCCCTGCACCGGTTTTCGGACGTAGAATTGATAATCCACAAAATTCGGATTCTTATCCTGGCTGGGGATGAAAAAGCGCCCCAGGCTATCGCCCAGTTCTTCGAAAAACATCAGATAGCTTTCGTAATCTAAACGGTGGGTGGCGAATTCCCCTCCAAACTTGATTTCGTGATGAGCAAAAGGCTGGCTGACCACATCCAACTTGATGATATAGGAACGGTTGCTTTCCTCGGTGCGGGCCAGATCCATTCCCCCGGCCACATAGCTGGTGGGTTGAATTAGATGGTTCCGAATGTCGTTGCCGATGCTGGGAACATAGCGGGGGTCAAAAGGATCATCGAAGACGGCCGTACGGGCCCAGTTCTGGTTCAACCCCAGCTTTAGCGTATAAAAAATATTTTTCCCCAGGGTATGGACAATACCCAGGGAGTGACTGATGTTACGGCTTTTGGTTTTGGGTCGTCCGTCGGGGGTAAACCGGTAACGTCGGAAAATGTTCACCCCATGGGCCACGCGATTGTAGCGATCGGCCCGATCCATGATAAAATCATAGGTAATTTTAAAGGTACTGCTGGGTCGGTAAGTCAGTTTCGCGGTGACGTTCAGCGCATCTCGGGTAACCATCGGAACGATGGCGCGATCGCCATTGGCCCCGCGCCGCGCCGGGTCGCGCTTGATCCGCAAAGTATTGTCCGGTCCCGGCACAAAATATTCGCCGTAAGGATCGATCAACATGTTTCCGCCGTCCAGAACCAGACGATCGTCCGGATTATAAATTCGAATGCCGTATAAATACCCCCGATCGTTTTCCAAAACCCCCGAAGCAAAAAAGGTGATTTTTTTGTTTATCCAGGGAATGGGTACGGGGCCACCCAGGGTCCATTCCACACGCCGACTATTGGCGGGGTCCACATCGTCGATATTAAAAAACAAATCTTTTCGTCCGCTGATATAGTCTCCCGACCAGATTTCGAAACTGCCGCTGTAGTTGGGTCCGCCATCTTTGGTCACAAAATTGATCACTCCGCTTAAGGCGTTGCCGTATTCGGCACTGAAGGTCCCCGCAGAAATGGACACCTCTTCTATGGCATTGGTTGCCAGACCCACCCCCTGACTATTACCGAAGGGATTATTGATCGACAATCCGTTGACCTGATAAGCGATTTCGTTGGCCCGTCCGCCACGAATATGGATGTTGCCCGCATTGTCGACCACGATTCCCGCTTGCAACGCAATAACATCCTGGATCTGATCCACCGGCAATTCATCAATGGTTTCCGAGGTTACCGCAACCTGGGTATTGGTCAGGTCCACCCGGACCAGAGGATTCTTCTCCCCGAACACCTCTACGGCTTCGCCCTCCAGCACGGTGGGTTTTAACTGCTGGTCCACCCGGGTGGTAAAGTCGACATTCACACGGACATTTTTTACATGGACCGTTTGATACCCCAAATACACAAACGTCAGCGTATATACTCCGGGCGGGACATTGAGAATCACAAAGGTGCCGTCGATATCCGTCGCCGCTCCTAAATTGGTACCTTCGACCACCACATTCACCCCAGGTAAGGGATCGCCCGTTTCGGCATCGGTGACCATACCGACAATCTTACCCGTGGTTCCGGCGAAAAGGAGCTGAGCCCCCAATACCCACCCAAGCAAAACGACCTGCCGTAGCTTTCGAATCATCATGGACCATCCTCACTATCAATCTAATGGACCTACTTTTGGTTTCGCGAAGTGCCATCCATGGAACACAATGGTACGGAGAAAACGAGCCGCCCCGACCCGACCTTAACTACAAAATATCATTATAACTTAGCACACGACCCCTAACCTCTGGTTAAGTTTTCAAATTCACCCGGTAATTTCTACACTTATTTTAACAAAAAATGATACTATATTACACCTGCGCCCGGGCGCTTCCCCCTCTGGAAATACGGCCCATAGGAGGTTGCATTTCAAACAATTTTTCGGTCTTTACAATCCATCCGCCCCCGGCCCCGAAAAAGACAAAATAATACAAAAGCTCGCCGGTTTCCCTATGGAGTCGCGGGTAAACCCGTCAACGACCCTTTCACCGTCCGTTGTATTTTTCAAAAATCAAAATTACGATCGATTTTGAGTAAAACGCAAGATTTAAATAGCGGTTCAACTATTTAATTTTTCTTTAAAAAAACTGGCCCCTGTGAAGCAAGAATAGTACATTAATTTGCAAAAATAGGAGTAGAATTTCTTGCATTTCTTCAAGGATATTGATTAAAATATGCAACAACTGCGTGGAGGAGGCATGAACAGGGACAACAATATCCAAACATAACGAGGAGGTGTCCAATGCTAAAACACGGTTTCAAAGTACTGGTCGTCCTTGGTACACTGGTTATGCTGTCACCGGGGATTCATGCGCAGCCGGCATCCGGGGAAAACGAATATCGCCTGGCCGCCGTCAATCCCCGCACTTCCGGACAGGATACCATTGATGCCGACGCCGGTCGGGGCATTTGGGTGGCTGATAATCCGGACCTCGACAATGACGGAAAACCCGAAATTTTAATCACCGATTATCAACTGGGAGGACGGGTTTATGTGTATGAAGTGATTGGGAACGATCAATTGGAGTTGATCTGGGTTTCTCCGGTTCTGGATTCCCTGCGACCCGGCGGTGGTTCGACACCCCGTTCGGTGACCACGGGGGATTTCGACAACGATGGCAAACAGGAAATCATTTTTCCCATTGGCTTTTCAGCCACCGACTCCCTATCGCGGATCAATCGAGGCCTGTATTTTTACGAATGGACCGGCAATGACAACGATTTCGGCACCCAACCGGCTTACAAATTGACTTACGAAGCCATCGACAGTGGTTTCGCCGACGTCAACATGGGAAGAACCGAAAACGGCATTCGAGTGCAGGATATCGACGGCGATGGCAAAAACGAGCTGCTTTTTCCACCCCGGCAGGCTCCCGTGCTCCTGTCGAAACTGTATATACTGGAGATCGAGTCCGGCACCTTTGAAGATGGAAACGCCGTTTTGAAGCACGAATATGTTTACGAAGGGATGGTACAACCCCCGGTCATTGCTCCGGACAGTTTTACACCCTGCGGAACGGAAATCGGAGACGTGGATGGTGATGGATACGATGAAATCATTGTGGCGGGTTGGACCAGCATTTCCTCCGGCGCCGGCCTGGGATTTATTCAAATCAACGGCCCCGATTCCTACACCGATGGAAGCGTCATCAAAATAGCCGATTTCAGTGCCTTCATTGTGAAAGGAAAACCCATTTTTACCCAAATCAACGGGAAGCCTGTCATCTACCTGCACGGAACCAATGTGGCCAATTTTGAAAGTCAAATGTGGGTGGTGGAAGGCATTGTTGCCGATCAATTTGTTACCGATGCCAATGTGTATCCTCTTTTCTCAAACGTGGGCTACTGGAGCGCCTGGGACTTGGGCGATCAGGATCATCCCACCGATGACCCCGGCGATGGGATCGACCTGTACTTATACGGTGGCGGCGGCCGTCTGCTGGATATTGAATACGACGGTACCGGACCGGTGACAGACGTCAACAGTTACACGGTCTCCACCATTTACGATTTGGGGCAGGTCTACGACGTCCTGGGAGGCCTATTTAACGATGTTTTTACCTACCCCGGCATGGATCTGGACAGAGACGGACTGCGAGACCTGGTGGCGGCTTATAAGGGTTATGGGGGCGATACCCTTGCAGGCGAATCTCTGGCCAAAGATGGATTTCATGTCTTTTTCTTCGAATGGGGCGATTCCACCCAATCCATCAATCTGGTAGATGTTTTAACCGGATTTGAAGTGAAGCAAGCGCACATCATCACGCCGGAAGATTACGAACTGGCCCAGAATTACCCCAATCCTTTCAACCCCAGCACCACCATCGAATTTACACTGCCCGTCCGTAAAACGATCCGTTTAACGATCTACAACTCCCTGGGCCAGGAAGTGCGTACCCTGATCAACCATACCCCTTATCCGGCAGGAACCCATAAAGTGGTTTGGGACGGCAAAGATAACCACGGAAATCCCGTACCCAGCGGCATGTACATCTATAAGCTTGTTTTTGGTAACTTTTCCAAGTCACGAAAAATGACTTTGCTCCGTTAAAATGTCGTGGCGTTATATCGGAAGTACCCGCCCCTGATGAGAGCCCCCTCCATCAGGGGCACAATAAAACACCATCCTCCAAAGCGATAAAAGGGGAGAATGTATGATGCGTACCATTTCGATTGTTCTGGGATTGCTTGTATTGCCGTTCGTCCTTATCGGCCTCACTCAGAGTGCCGACTGGGAGACCCAGTATGTGACCTTCGATGACTCTGACAACGGTACCGGTAACCGGACCTCCAGTGTCGCCGTTGTGGGACCCAACCGGTTCGCGGGATTGGTCACCCGGTTTTCCGGAGATGCCATCCCCGATAACATGTTTGCCCCACACACCAATTATCTGGTCGGGTACTGGGATGCCGATTCCGCGGCAGGACGGGTACCTTCCCCCATCAACGGCAGCCAGGGCTTTCCCGTTTACGGGGAACCTGGATCCTTCTCGGATTGGGAATATCTACTGGAAAAGGTTACCCTCCAGGGAGCCTGGCAACTGGCTTCCGACAACAACGGCTTTGTGTATGTGGCCAACAATGATGCCGCCCACAATATTCTGGTCTTTCAGCTGACGGCCAACGGCCTGGTCTCTACCCAGTATCGCATGGAAACGGGGCCGGAATATATTTTCGCCATCGAAGTGGATGACAGCGGTTACGTGTATGTGGTGGATTATTTGGGCAACGATACGAAAACCAACGAAGTAAAAATTTATGCCGGTATTCATGCGGAAGGGACGACCTGGGGCGTCATTGGAGCTCATAACGATGCACCGGTGAGCACCATCGATCTGCCTCCGGGAATCTATCAGGGTATCACCGTAAGCGGCGACGGCCGTGAAGTCTTCATCAGCGCCACCTCCCAACGAAGCATCTGGAAATTCGTGGGCACCCCCACCAACGGTTATTCGCTGGATACCAGCTTCGCGTTTACGCTTTCCCCGGACGACACGGTGGCTCACGGCGGCCACGGCACCCCGAGCGTGTTAGGGCTGGCCTATCTGAACGATCCTCCACTGTTGTTCGCCGCCGTCGATACATTTCTATCCTCCGGGGTTTCCGGAGGCTATCCTTACGGCCGGTTATATGTTATAGATCCCGACAACGGCGCCCCCCTGGACACCATCGACATTGCCGCATGGAATTTCGCCCGGACCGGTTTCTACGACACGGGTTCGAACAACGGCCGTGCAGGCGGTTTTACCTCGGTGTATGATGTAGACGTCGACCCCACAGAAAAAGCCGTTTATACTCAAACTTATTACGGATGGGCCGTGGAGAAATGGGTATTCAGCGGCGACCTCAATGTGTTGAATATTGAAGCGATTTCCACCCAGGTGCCGGAAGGCTTCCAACTGAGGCAAAATTATCCCAATCCTTTCAATCCCATTACGACCATTGAATTTTCCATTCATCGATCCGACAGGGTGCAATTGGATATTTTCAATATCATGGGACAAAAAGTGGCCACCCTGTTGAATCGCCGCTTAGCACCGGGAATCTATAAGGTAGAATTCAATGCTTCGGGTTTACCCTCCGGAGTGTACTTTTACCAGCTCACTGCGGGAAAATATCGTCAGGTCAAAAAAATGATTCTCAGCAAATAAACCGACTATGCTGCTTCGGGAGCCCCTCTCGGTTCGGAGGGGCTCCTTTTTAAAATACCCGGAATCCTTATTCGGAACCTTTCATTATGACGTTGTGGAATTTTCCTAACTTTTCCACACGGGCCATCTTCGGCATCCTCAGTTGGTGGTTTTCTCTCGCCGCTCAGGCTCCGGTCATGTTTCCGGACGCTTGCACCGCCGAATTCATCCGGCACATTTCCGCCGATAGCATCCAGAAACACATCCTGAATCTTTCTCGAGCCAACCGCCACTACTCTCGGGTTTCGTTCACTCCGGGAAATCAATGGGCTGCAGAATACATCCACCGTTATTTTTCCCGATTACCGGGATTCTCGAGGGTTGAATACGATACCTTTTATGTCTCCTTCGTCTCGTCACCCTACGATACGATTCCCCTGGTCAACATTGTGGCAACCTTTCCCGGAGTTCAGAATACCTCCCATTATCTGGTGCTGGGTGGGCATTACGACGCTACGGCGAATCAGGATCCGGAATACCATTGGGAGACCGAATGGTCGCAGGCCATGGCTCCCGGCAGCGACGATAATGCCAGCGGCATCGCCGCCCTCCTGGAAATCGCCCGGGTAATGACCCTGCATCAGGAACATCAACCCCATTGGATTACCATGAAATTCATCGCGTTTGGGGCGGAAGAACGGCACCCGGTGTATGACGATTTCAACCACTTCGGTAGTCGCCGTTTTGTGTGGAACGCCTTCAATAGAGGGGACTCTATTTTGGGCGCGTTGATTCTGGACATGATTGGTTACAACGACACAGACACCGTTCATGTTGGCATTGTAGCCAACCAGGCTTCTGTAGAATTGGGCCGAACGGCCGTTCAGGCCAAACACCGATACCAAATTGGAATACACACCGACACCGAACCCTTTCCCGAAGGCCGCTACTCGGATCATGCTTCTTTCTGGATCTATGGTTATAAGGCCGTTCTGTTTATCGAAAACGCCCCACCGTGGCAAGACAACCCGCCCTGGTACAGAACCAATCCCTATTATCATCAAAATGACGATACCCCCGATAAAATCCGGCTCGTTCAGGTTCAACGGGTAGCCCGACTGGCACTGGCCACCGCCCTGGAATTATGCCGGAAAGAGGTCACCCGATTGCAAGCTCCCATCGCACCCCACTCCCCAACCGACGACCTCCGACTTTCAGCATTCCCGAACCCTTTCAATGCCTATACCCGGATCACTTTTTTTGTGGGAAAACCTTCCCGAATCCGGATTCAGATTTTTGACCTTCAGGGGAAAACAATAGACACCCTTTACCAGGGCCTGGTAAAAGCCGGAGATCACACCATCGTCTGGGACGGCACGGATCGCTTCGGCCGAAGGGTGGTTTCGGGCATTTATATTTGTACTTTACAAACCCCCACTTCGATATCGGCGTACAAACTCTTGCAAATCAGATAATCCAATACACCGGCCGCCATCCCCTTGACGGGACAGAAGATATCGGCGACAGGCAAGCGATTTGAAGTTGTCCAACAAATTCGCTATATTCAAAAGAACTCAAAAAAACGCTGAACTAAATCAAGCATTGTCCGTTTCCGGGCAGGCATCGCCAAAAGTTTCATTCAAATAGAGGCCCAAATGCCCATGCACATTCCACCCACCTTACCCCTGATCGTTATTTCGTTTCTTCTGGGGTATTTACTCTTGCGCTTTTTCCAGCGATATGATCTGTACGAAAAAGAGCCGCTACCCGTGATGGGCGCCGTCACCCTCTTTGGCGGACTGGCTTCCATAGGTATTGCATTGGCCCTCTATCGACTGGTCAAGCTGTTCGGATTTGTGGATTTCACTTCCGACGCGGGACTGATCTTCTTCGTCGCCCCCATCGAGGAGATGGCGAAACTGACGGCGTTGTTTATCACTTATCCCATTTTTAAGAAGGAGATGAATGAACCCACCGACGGGGTGGTGTATATGAGCAGCGTGACCCTGGGGTTTTCCCTGATCGAAAACCTGTTTTATGCGCTTCCCGCTCCCGAAACCCGGATGCTGATTGTTCTCCGCGTTTTCACCAGCACCCCGGCCCATATTTTATTCAGCATGTTTATGGGACTGGGTTTTTATCTGACCCGCAAGAAACGCCTGAGCTATCGGTTCCTGTTGCTAACGTACCTCTATGCCATTGTCGCCCATGCGCTGTACAATTTGTCCCTTTTTAACGGCTGGCCAATTTTCTATGTGCTGGTCCTTTTCTACCTTAGTTTTCGGGCGTTTAACTGGCTTTTAGAATATACCACCGCCAAATCGCCTTTCCACATCTCTCTGAAAAACTATGTTCGGAATGCCTTGCCCCCGCCTTTGGAAAAAGGATTGGAATGTTTAAACTGCGGCGATAGGTCGCCTAAACCCACTTATCGCATCGGAAAAATTATGTTTCAAAAATGTGTTCATTGTCCCTATTTCATCACCCCTTTGCCCTCGCTGGCGCAGATTTTCCACCATTTCGGATCCAAGTTTCATAATGTTTCCGCTATGGTGTACGCCTCTCCCCCTTCCCTTGAGAATCCATTGATTCAACACCATTGGATTTCCACCCAAAAGAAACTGGCCATTTTTGACCTGGAAGCACTGGATGCTTACTTAGAAGCGATCCAGCGACAAATCATCCAGCGTTTCGAAAGTAAGAGCTGGTTCCGAAAAAACATAGTCTCTTCTGAACAGTAATCCGGGGTTTGCTCCGCCCCCTGATTTCTAAATTATAATTTATTCTCTTGACACAATGCCCCGGTGTTCGTACCTTGAGGCGCATGGAATCAGGTATGTTTAACCAGCCTAAGAAGCGGGTTTAACCTATCTGAGCTAATTAATTTTATATTTACAAGAAGTAAGGAGTCGTTGTAATGGCTAATCGAGTAACTGGAGTCGTCAAATGGTTTAATGCCACCAAAGGATATGGATTCATTTCCAGCGCCGATGGTGAGGATGTGTTCGTCCACTATAGTTCCATTCGGGATGATGGTGGCTTTCGATCTCTGGAAGAAGGTCAGGAAGTGGAATTTACCCTGGCCCAAGGCGCCAAAGGTCCCCAGGCACAGGACGTTGTTTTAATCTAAACACACCGTTTGTGTGACTCACCAAGTGCAGTATGGCCGATGCGATACTGCACTTTTTTAATTCCAAGCAATTGAGGTAGACTTTCCGTCAAGTGGTCGTCTTAGCTCAACGGCGAAACAGGCACCCGTCTGATACAATTCGGCTGTTACGGGGTATGCTTTCGGGTTGATGATTGTTCCGGTAAAGGCCTTATCGTCGGAGAAGCGCAGTCTATCCAGAAATTGAGGCATGCTACCAGTTGCCATCAACCCCCAGTCCCGGTTTGGAGTTGTACCTCAACCGACCTTGATCGACACCAACCCCTTGAAACGGATCGTTGCTGATTAGCAAATTGCCATCCAGGTCCAACCAGTCGGCATAGGGCGCCAATTGTGCCGCCGCCGAAATGGCGACTGAACTTTCAATCATACATCCCAACATGATCTTAAGTCCCAGTGCCTTGGCCAGCTGAATCATGCGGAGGGCCTCTTGTAAACCACCCGACTTCATCAGTTTTATATTGATTCCATCATATGCCCCAACCAGCGCCGGGATATCGGCCGCTGTTTTAACCGCTTCGTCTGCCACAATGGGTATAGGGACCCGTTCCCGTAACCAGGCGATATCGTCGATCTGATTCGCCGGCATCGGTTGCTCCACAAATTCGACACCCTGCGTTTCCAACCATTGAATTTTTTCCAGCGCCTCTTCCTTAGACGTCCACCCTTCATTGGCATCGACACGGATCGGTTTGTGAGTCACGCTGCGCACCGCCTGAATGATCTCTTCGTCCCGGTCGGTTCCCACTTTAATCTTCAATATTGGAAAAGACTCGGCTTCCCGCACTTTCTTCCGGATCATCTCCGGGGTATCGATCCCTATGGAAAAAGAAGTAACCGGCGCCTTTTGGGTATTCAACCCCCACAACCGGTAAAGCGGTACGCCCAATGCCTTCCCCACCCAGTCCATCAAGGCCATGTCCAGTGCAGCCCGGGCACAATTTTGATCCTTAATCCGGGCATCGATTTCCTGTTTGAGGTCTACATAATGAAACAGGTCGCGATGTTGAAATACCGAGCGGACCTCCTGAATGCGACGCACCGTCAGCTCTGCGGATTCCCCATAGCGCACGTTGGGGGCTGCTTCTCCATAACCCACAATGCCATCTTTTTCCAGCCGAACAAACACATTCGTTTTATAATCGCTGGAATTTCGTGAAATGGTCCAGGTATGTTTTAAAATCAATGGTTTAACTTTAACCTCAATCATTGCTTCTCCAGATTTACGTTTTGGAACCCCGGAACGCCCCAAGGCCGCGGTCATCAATGCCGGAAAGAAGGGCAGTCCCATTAAAGTCTTACCACTCAAGGAAAGAAATTCTTTACGATTTACGATCATGGCCATCTCTCCTTCGGCTTTTGAGCTCCTGGCCCTGCATCACTATTCGGGTAAAACCCGTTTAATCTTTTTTAAAGTGTTCAATCGATAGGCGTTAAAGATCTCCGAATGAGGATTCAGGCTGTTTAAATGAACGTCGCCGCTCTGATGGATGTATTCGGTACCTCCCAAACTCATGGCCACATGGGTAATTCGGTCTTGAGCCCCGAAAAACAACAAATCTCCGGGTTTAAGATTCGAGAAATCCGGTTCCGGCTGTACCTCCCAACCCACCAGGGCCTGTTGGCGGGCATCCCTGGGCAAAGAAATGCCGTTGGCCATAAACACGGTGCGGGTAAAGCCGGAGCAATCGCTTCCCACACTGGAATGGCCGCCCCACAGGTAAGGGGTACCCATCAACCGGTAAGCGGTTTCCACAACGGCCTGACGAAGCGCATCCCCGATCGGATAACGGTTCAACTCTTCGGAAATATGTTTTTTCTGGATGAATCCCCGCCGGCCATCGGGCAATTGCACCTCTACCCAGTCCTGCACCGTCTGGATTTTACGCAGCCACCCATTCATTACCACGCTGGCCACAGGCACGGCCGATTCCTGCGGCCGACGATATACCTGGGCAAACAGGGCGGTCACCCGAACCTTCGGCCCATCACGCCAATCCTGAACACCCCGGCGATCGCTACGCACGAAGGACTCTTTCCGCATCCAGCCGAGATAGCCGTATCCCGTTTGTACCAGGAACCATCCATCCTGCTGTTTTAATAGACGAAGGATATTTCCCATGATCGTCTGGTCAACCAGCTGGGCCGAATGCCGGGGATGTTCCCGCAAATTGGCGACCCCAACCCGAACAACGGCAAAGCTGCTATCTCCCAGCCGGGGATGCGGAAGCAGGATCACCTCCTTCTGCACCTCTTCCTGGCCCAACAGCGAATCCACCATCTGCTCCACGGCACGCTTGGCTTCCGGAACGGTGGTTTCCCCCCGAAGCACCCAGCGGCCATCCTTCCGTTCCAGGGAAAAATCAAACACGTTTAAGGTAAGATCCGGAGCATAGCGATATTGCAGCGTCTTCAAGTGTTTCTGAAATTCCCGGGGAACATGATTGTTCGGCCCCACACACCCCAACACCCCTAATAGGAGGAGCATCCAAAAACGCTTCTGTTTCATATTTTTCCTCGGTTTTTTGGTGGCTTTGATTTTAGCGTCCCGGTAACAAGGCAAACCGTTGCTCGTTGTCCGGCGGACCGTTTCCGATCACAGCACATCGGAGAACACCGACCCCGCCGGATTTCGCAAGTTATATCGGGAAGCCATCACTTCGGCGTAGGCGCCGGTGGAGCGAACGGCCAGCAAATCGCCCCGTCGGGTTTCCGGCAAACGCACCGCTTTTCCGAGAAAATCCGACGATTCGCACACCGGGCCCACCACGTCGTACTCAAACCTCCGCCGGCCTCGACGAGCCGTGAGATTTTCGATGTGGTGATAGGCGCCATAAAGGGCCGGACGAATCAATTCCGTCATCCCGGCATCCACAATGACATACGTCTTTTTCATCCCCTGTTTAACATACAACACTCGCGTCAGCAGCGCACCGCATTGTCCCACAA
>WFTQ01000048.1 GCA_015485355.1 bacterium
TTTTATTATCGTCCGGTAAAAAAGATGAAAGTCGGGCTGGTTTTGAGTGGTGGAGGGGCCCGCGGCCTGGCCCACATCGGGGTACTGAAGGCGCTGGAGGAATATGGGATACCCATCGACTTGATCGTGGGCGCCAGCATCGGCAGTGTTATCGGCGGATTTTTCGCTGCCGGATATTCGGCGGAAGATATTGTTCGAATCGTACACAACATCGATTGGCAGAATCTGTTCACCGACGAAACCTATCGAACGCAATTGTTTGTTTCTCAGAAAAATATTCCCCGCCGCCATGTGGTTCAACTGCGTTTTGATGGATTGATACCCTACATCCCTGCTTCCATCTCTCAGGGGCAAAAAGTGCTTCAGATTTTATACTCCCGTTTACTGAAGGCCAATTTTCAGGCGGCCAACAATTTCGACAACCTGCGGATTCCTTTTCGGGCCGTGGCCACGGATCTGCTTACCGGGCAGCGTGTGGTACTGGGCAGGGGGGACCTGGCCGAAGCCATGAATGCCAGCATGGCCGTGCCGCTCTTATTCGCCCCGGTGGAATGGTCGGATAAGTTGCTGGTGGACGGTGGCGTTACCGACAATCTGCCTGTGGATGTTGCCAAGGAGCTGGGCGCCCAATTTGTGATTGCCGTGGATGCGACGTCTCCGCTCAGGGAACGGCACGAAATCCGCGCCCCCTGGGAGATCGCCGATCAGGTCACCACCATCATGATGTCCCAACCCACCGAAAAGCGACGCCGGGAGGCCGACGTGCTTATTCAACCGGCCCTGGGCAATCAGAAAAGCGGCGATTTCTCCAACATCGATTCCGTAATCGAAAAAGGATATCAAGCGGCCCTGCAAATGCTGGACTCCATTCAGCTGGCCCTGCGACAACGCAAAAGAGCCTTGTGGGGAGAAAATACGTATTTGGGCAAAGCCGAGAAAGTCACCTATGAAGGGATTCCCGACTCTATTGTGCAGACCTTGCGACCCCGATTTCGAACCCGGGTAGGGGATCATATCTATCGCCATGATGTATTGAATGATCTCCTATCGCTGGAACAGACCGGGTTGTTTCGGAGGGTGCGCGCCTGTGTCTCGGGAAACCTGGGAAACCGAGTGTTCACCATACAAGGTTTTGTTTTTCCAACCATCAAAGCGTTGAAACTCCACCAGGCGGATCTGATTCCCGATTCCCTGCGGCGGGCCCTGCACACAGCCGCCCTCAAACAACCCTTCAACCGACGAACCTTTTTCGATGTGTTGGAACGGGTCCGCTACATCCTGATTGAAGAAGGGTATTCCCTTTTTGCGGTGGACTCCATTCGTTACATCCCTGCGCGGCGTCTCCTGGAAGTGCGATTTGATCCGGGGGTGATTTCCCGCATCACCATCGTGGGCAACCGTCGAACGCGCCCTTCGATTATTCTCCGGGAGTTTCCCCTGCAACCAGGTCAGATATTCAAGGGGGACGCCGCGGTCCGGGGCATCCAAAATATTTACAGCACGGGGTTGTTCGATCGGGTTTCGGTCAATGTGGAAAGAACCGACCATCGGAATGTGTTGATCATCAAAGTGAAAGAAAAGCACTACCTGCTGATGCGCCTGGGGGCCCATGCTTCTTTGGAACGCAAAAGCGACGCCTTTCTGGAAATCCTGGAGGATAATCTATTCGGCCAGGCCGTTAAGATGAGTCTGGTGGGTATGATAGGCGAATATCGGAGAGAAGCCGAATTGTCCCTCTACACCTTTCGGATTTTTAATACCTTGTTAACATCCCGGCTGCGATTGTATTACCGGGAGAGAGTCGACCAGATTTTGCGCAATTTCGAGAGGAAAGGCAACTATAAGATCATCCGTCGGGGGGTTACATTTTCCATCGGCCAACAGATTCAACGTCTGGGGATGATTTCGGCGGAGTTGCGGCTGGAAGGGGTTTCCACTCTGTCCGGCTATGCGGGCTTCCCTTACTCCCGGAATCTGCACCTGCGGTCCTTGGTCATCCGTTCCGTGGTGGATAAACGAGATCGCCTGCCTTTTCCGAACAGTGGAATTTATAATCGCTGGTTCTGGGAGTCGGGAAGCAGTCGCCTGTTGTTATCCAGCACATCGTTTACTCGAATTTTCCTGGGGTTGGAGGGGTATTATCCCCTTTCCTCCCACTTTAATTATCATCCCTTCTTATTGGCCGGAAGCGGGGATATCACCGTGCCTTTTCCGGAATATTTCGGCTTTGGAGGACAATTTCTCTTTCCCGGACTGTATGAACGGGAAAAATTGGGCCGTCAATTCCTGTTAACCGGGATCGAAATGCGCTACCGTTTTCCTTTCCGCTTGCCGGAGACGTTTCTGTTTCTGAAATATGCCCTGGGAGGGGCCTGGGAGCGTCCCGATGATCGCATTCGACGCACCGATTTTCTCCATTCGTTGAGTACGACTCTGGCTGTAAATACCCTTTTGGGACCGGTACAATTCACCATTGCTCGATTAATCAACCACCGAACGATGATTTATTTAACCGTCGGGTTCGATTTTTAAGACTATGCCAAGCAATGAGACGGCAAAGAGCATTTTTTACAATTTCGGGGTGATGAAATTGCGTAAAATTGCCGACAATCAATCGCATTTGATAGGAACTTTCGTATCATTCGGGGTGTCGGGTGTGGAAATAAACAAGGGGTAGGATTCGGTCGGGGGGGAAAAGTTAATAAGGATTTGATTTTTTCGAAAAATATTATAAATTAGCCCAGATAAAATATTCAAGACTTATGAAAACTAATCTGAAATGGTTGATCCTGGTATTTCTGGTCCAGGCCCTTTGGGCCGGTGCGGTGGTCGTAGAGTTTACCGCAGAACCGTACCGCGATAAGATTTTGCTCACCTGGCGCACGGGTAGTGAAAAAGACGTGGAGATGTTTATTGTGGAGAAAAGCCTGAACGATAGGGATTATGTGAAGATCGGCGAGGTGACCCCGAAGGGGGACAACAGCGAATATCGGTTTGAAGATAAGAACCTTTCTCAACTTAAAAATGTTTTTTATTATCGTTTGCGTATCCGGATGTCCAATGGAGCCGACCAGTTTACCGATTCCCTTCCGGTCATCCCGAAGATCAGTTCCATTAAGCGCACCTGGGGAAGCATCAAAGCTCTCTTCCGTTGACTTGACGGCCCCGAGAGTTTGAAAACAGAATCGCCGTTATGTGCGTTTATGCACAGACTTTTTCCATTTCATCCTTTTAAAGAAATAGAAAGGGATTTTGGATAACCAGGAGGGAACTTGGATATAGTCAATGACCTACATCCCCGCCGATTTGCGGAAGTAGACGACCTGCTTGCCTTTATCAGTATTTATGAGGATCGGAAACGGAGCCGCGCCTATTTATCCTTGCTCCGGAAGAACCGGCGGTGGATTCGAGGGGGCGTTTGTGTGGACGCCGGATGCGGCTGGGGGATGGTCTCCCAAGAGATGGCCCGCCTGGGAGCCCGGAAAATTTATGCCGTGGAAGCCAACCCACTTTTAGTGCGAATGGCCCGGCAACGGCTGGCGAACTATCCCAATGTGGAAGTGATCCACGAAGAGATTCAGGATTTTCGGCCACCGGAACCCGTGGATGTGCTGGTGCACGAGTTTTTCGGTCAGCTACTGTATGACGAAGATATCCATGTTCTGGAAAATTTGCGGTTTGTTCCCCGTTACTGGTTACCGGACGGTGCACAACTTTCCGGCGGAGTCATGGATGCAAGGGACCTGGTGGATGAAACCGTGACCTTGCCCGTACTCCAACAGCTGGAAGGGGTACTGGTAGCGGGGCTGTTTGATGATGCCGGAGTACCTCTTACCTTCCCTGTGTTGAAGTGGTCGCCTTCAAGATTTCGGTACCACGTCGAATATGATATTAGTACAACACAAGGGGATGTGTTGTACCTGGGATTGGAAATTTATCATCGAGGGCAAAAAGTTTGTCAGGCCGGGGAATGCGAGAATTGGTCGTATGTGTGGACTCCCAGAAGGGGAAATCGGTTCCGTTTGGAATTTTTGCCCGACCATCGGGGCATGAAAGTGCGCTTTGACTGGATCGATGCATCCATGGAGTGAAGAAAATGTTGGATGTTCTATTGACAAAATTATTAAAAATCCTTAACTTGTAACCCGTTTGCAAAAATCGAGGCGGTCGGATGGAGAAGAAACCGGTACTGGTCTATATTAACCCCCGGAGCAGCAAAGTAAAAGAATTTCGAATCTCCTATTTTAAACTAACCTTCCTGGCTTTCTCCATCCTTCTGTTCAGTGCCCTGCTGATCAAATATTCCATTGATTCCATCATCGATTTCAGTCAGAATTCCAGAATTGCACAGCTGCGAAAACAGAATGCCATTCTGGAGGCGGAATTAAACCGGATGGTGGAAAAAATGGAAACCATGCGGGCCCATCTGGACGAACTGGAACGTATGGATGATCAGGTCCGTGCCATGCTGGAATTACCACCCATTTCCGAAGATGTTCGGCAGGTGGGGGTGGGTGGCTCCGAAGTGGATTTGAAAAAGACCATGGAGTTGAGCGGTCTGCCTTTTGGGGAGAGCCTGATCAAGAATCTGAGTGTGTTGGAGCGCTTGGAGCGGGAGATCAAATTGGAAAAGGAAAGCTACCAGAAGCTGGTGGCGGTGATTGAACGCCGGGAAGATTCGCTTCGGTACCTCCCGGTGCTTCGACCCGTTCCCAATTCCCGCATTACCGATGGGTTCGGCAACCGCTTGCATCCGATTTTAAAACGGTATCGCTTTCATAAGGGGGTGGACCTGGCGGCACCGAAGGGTACCCCGATCATCGCCCCTGCAGATGGATATGTGACCTTTGCCGGGAAAAACGGTGGGTTTGGCAAGTTTGTCCAGATCAACCATCGATATGGATTCGAAACGTTCTATGGCCACATGCAAAAAATTTATGTTCGGCCGGGACAGTTCGTCAAACGGGGCGATAAAATCGGTGAGGTGGGGAACACGGGGCTGTCCACCAATCCGCACTTACATTACGAAGTCCATTATCGAGGAAAGGCCGTAAATCCCAGGGACTATTTCTTGCCGGATTAATTTTCTTGGATTGGTTGGGATAAAATTGACACGCCTTTTAGCTAATAGTCATTATTAATTTCCAAGATCCTTGTTTTACCCTTCCCCCGTATTCAAATTGAAGCGATTCAATTATAAGAAGTTATACACAGAGGATGGGTTCCTTTTGTATCCATGGAGTTAATTCGGCAAAAAATCGAGAGTCGCTCTTTAACATCGGGTAAAATAACGGAACCGGAAACAGCGCCAACGATCGTCTTGGTGGGCAATCCCAATGTCGGCAAAAGCGTTGTTTTCGGCTATCTGACCAAAAAATATGTCACCGTATCGAATTATCCCGGCACAACCGTCGAAATCGCCCTGGGTAAAGTTCAGTACAAGGGAAAAACCTATCGCCTGATCGACACACCGGGAACCAACAGCCTGTTGCCCAATTCCGAAGACGAAAAAGTGACCCGGGACATTCTATTGGGGGGGCAGGTAAGCGCCATCATCCAGATTGGTGACGCCAAAAATCTGTTTCGCACGCTTTATCTGACCATCCAATTGCTGGAAACCCGGTTGCCGCTGATTTTAAACCTGAACATGATGGACGAAGCGCGCTCCAATGGCGTGGACATTGATCTGGAAACGCTGGAGTCCATTCTACAGGTGTCCCTCAACCAATCGGTGGCCATCCGCAAACAGGGATTGGACACGATTTTGCCCAAGGTGATGGGCAGTACGCCCACGGACTTTTTTGTGAATTACGGTGCCCTCATCGAAAGCGCCGTTCAAAAAATCGAGTCATTCCTGCCGGCGGTTCATGTGTCTAAACGGGCCCTGGCATTGATGTTGATTTCCGGGGACGATACCCTCTTGAACTGGTTAAGACCGCGCCTCTCCGCGGATGCCCTGGGCGAAATCGGCCGGATTATTACGGAGCTGTCTCAACAATATGACGAGCCCCTGGATGTCATCGTATCGCGTGTGCGGATTCGTAAGGTGAACGAAATATTGCGGCGGGTATTGCGTCGCGAAATCAAACACGGCAACGGCGTTTCCCAATTCCTGGGAGATTTGGCCGTTCATCCCGTGTGGGGCGTTCCTATTTTGCTTGTGGTGCTCTATGTCATGTATCAAGTGGTGGGGGTTTTTGGTGCAGGAACCCTGGTAGACTTTTTCGAAAACGTGGTTTTTGGGGAGTGGATTAATCCCGCCGCCCGGTATGGAGTGGATCGATTGATACCCGTTCCCCTGATTCGGGATTTCCTGGTCGGAGAATATGGGATGATCACCATGGCCTTAGCCTACGGGTTTGCCATTATTCTCCCCATCGTGGCCACTTTTTTCTTTCTCTTCAGCATACTGGAAGATTCGGGGTATTTACCCCGATTGGCCGCCATGATGAATCGGATCTTTCGGGTGATGGGTTTGAACGGCAAGGCCATCTTGCCCATGGTATTGGGACTGGGGTGCGACACCATGGCAACCCTCACGACCCGTATTCTGGAAACCCGCAAAGAACGGATTATTGTAACCCTGTTGTTGGCCCTGGGGGTTCCTTGTTCCGCGCAGTTGGGCGTCATTCTGGCCATGATCAGCGTGTTGCCGTTTACCGCTGCCTTGATCTGGATCGGCGTGATCCTGTTTGTTCTGTTTATGGTGGGGTATTTGTCTGCCCGGATGGTCGGGGGTCCAAAGTCGGATTTCATTATTGAACTGCCACCCATCCGCATACCGGAATTTTCTAACATTGCTTACAAAACCCTGGCACGCATCGAGTGGTATTTAAAAGAAGTGATCCCTTTGTTTATCCTGGGCACCGCCATCCTTTTTGTGCTGGATAAATTGCAGATACTGTCGTTGATTCGTGTCGCCGCCAGTCCGGTGGTCGTTAAATGGTTAGGACTTCCGGTGGAGACGACCGATGCCTTTCTCATCGGATTTTTACGGCGAGATTATGGAGCGGCGGGTTTGTTTCAGTTGTCACGCGATGGTTTGTTGAGCAATAATCAGGTTCTGGTGAGCATCATTACCATTACCCTGTTTATCCCCTGCATTGCCAATTTCTTGATGATTATCAAAGAGCGGGGCTTGAAAATTGCCTTGCAGATGACGGCCTTCATTTTACCCTTTGCTTTCCTGGTAGGGGGATTGCTCAATGTAACCCTGAATCGATTGGGGGTCAATTTTTAAAATGAAATGTGCCTTGTGTGGATACGTTTTTGATGAGGGCGACACCAGTCGCTGCACTCAATGTCCCTTCAATCAGGGTTGCCGGATTATCTGTTGTCCCAATTGTGGTTACGAGATGCCCCCGGAAACCCGAATGGTCCAATGGCTTAAGCGGTTAACGGGTAAAAAGGCACCGAAAAAGGAAACCCGGCATGTCTGATCGCCGCATCGATCATCTGTTGCGCATTATCTGGATGGCCTACGAACGGGAATCCCCTTTACGGGATGCCATTCGCGAAGAGTACGGGAATGAAGATTTTGATGAAGTGCTTCAGACCCTGATGCAGGAAGGGCTGATCATCGCAGAGGGCGAGCGTCTGCGGTTTACTCCCCGGGGGAAACGTGCCGGGGAAGAAATCATCCGACGGTATCGACTGGCGGAACGGTTGTTCGCCGATTTGCTGGAAATTCCCCAGAGTGATTACGAATGGTTGGCCTGTAATTTTGAACACATCCTTTCTCCGGAAGTGACCGATAGTGTTTGCACGTTTTTGGGGCATCCCCGGGTGTGCCCTCACAACCGACCCATCCCTCAGGGCAAATGTTGTGTCGCTTTCGTCAACGATGTAAAGCCGCTGGTGCAGCCCTTGACCACCCTTTCTCTGGGGCAAAAAGCGCGGATTGTTTATATCTTTCCGGCCCATAAAAAGCGCTGGGGACAGTTGCATCAATTTGGCGTCTTTCCCGGCAATACGATCAAGTTGATTCAAAAGCGCCCCTCCTATGTCATTGAAATCGGGGGTACGACTCTGGCGCTGGACGATGAAATCTGCAAGGATATCTATGTGAAAAAATTAATGAATTGAGTTTTCCCCTTCGTTGCCCGTCGCCGGCCGTTGAAAACCCTTTTCCGGGGAAAGGGTGCTGTCCGCCCTTCAAAATGCAGAAAGGCTCCCCCCATTCGAGCCCTGAAAAAAGCAGGTTTACCCTTTCCGAGAGGGGAGAGGGTGCTTTAAAGATGGAACTCACTGGATCATCACCGGCGAGACGATGGCCCGGCCTTACAGAACAGATCGCGGCGTTTTCCGTAATCGGGATGCCATTTTCACGTTGTTTGTTTTGGGGAAATATGATAATTTCCCCCTGCAAAATGAATTAAAGGATGCGCCATCTGTTTTTGTACTTTAAATTAAAGTTTGTTTAAAGGATATTCAATCGTGGGGATAGGTCATGGCGATCACCATTGAGCAGGTAGAGCATATTGCACGGTTGGCCAAATTGGAATTCACTGAGGAAGAAAAACAGCGAATTAGCCGGGAACTGAGTCGCATACTGGAATATGTGGAAAAATTAAACGAGCTGGACACTTCCCGGGTGGAGCCTTTGAGTCATACGACCGAAATGACCAATGTGATGCGGCCGGATACGGTTACGGGATCGCTACCGTTGGCGGCGGTATTAAACAATGCTCCTTCCCGACAGGGAAACTTTTTTAAAGTGCCAAAGGTTGTGAAATGATCCTGGAAACGGTTGTGATCATTCCGGCGCGCTACGGCTCCCGACGTTTTCCCGGAAAACCGCTGGTTCCCATTGCTCAAAAGCCCCTCATCCAGTGGGTGTTTGAACGGGCCACCCGCATACGGGGGGTCCACTCCATTATTGTGGCCACCGATCATCCGGACATTCAAGAGGCCGTTCAGCAGGTGGGTGGTATGGCCCTGATGACTCCCGACCACCTGCGGAATGGTAGCGAACGGGTGGCCTGGGTGGCCCGGCAATTGGATGCCGAAATTGTAATTAATCTGCAGGGAGACGAACCCCTTGTCGATACCGATGCCATTGCCCGTGCCGTGGAATGGCTGCAATTCCATCCGGAAGAGTCCCTTGCCACTCTGGCCTGCCCTTTACGGCACGAGGCGGAATGGAAAGACCCGAACGTTGTGAAAGTACTCACGGATGAACGGGACAATGCCGTCTATTTCAGCCGCAGCCCTGTTCCGTTTTTTCGCGAAGGCGGTTTCCGTCCGCTGGAATGTCTGAAACGCCACATCGGGGTGTATGTTTTTCGCCGAACATTGTTGCTCGCTTACGCTCAATGGCCCCCGGGAAAACTGGAAGAAATCGAAAAATTAGAACAACTCCGTATTGTGGAACGGGGCGTTCCCATTAAAGTCATTCTGGCGGCCTATTGTTCTCCCGGAATCGATACCCCCGAGGACGTGATGACGGTGGAAAAAATATTAAAAGCAGAAGGGATCGCGGAGTGAATCGTTCCGAAAACAAACCCATTAAATTTATCTTTGTTACCGGTGGGGTTGTTTCTTCTCTGGGGAAGGGAATTTTATGTGCTTCTCTGGGATTTTTACTGAAGTCCCGGGGCTTGAAAGTGACCATCATGAAATTCGATCCCTATATCAATGTCGATCCGGGGACCATGAGTCCTTATCAGCATGGGGAGGTATATGTGACCGAGGACGGCGCGGAAACCGATCTGGACTTGGGGCACTATGAACGTTTTATCGACGAAAATATGTCTCGCATGAACAATGTCACCACCGGCCAGGTCTACCACACGGTCATCACCAAAGAGCGCAGAGGAGATTATCTGGGGGCAACAGTGCAGGTTATTCCCCATATCACCGATGAAATCAAAAAGCGCATCCACTTACTGGCGCGGGAATCGCGGGCGGATGTCATCGTGGTGGAAGTTGGGGGAACGGTGGGCGATATCGAAAGCTTGCCTTTTCTGGAGGCCATCCGTCAATTTTCTCTGGAAGTGGGAAGCGCCAATGCCCTTACCATGCATTTAACCCTGGTGCCCTACATCGAGACCGCCGGCGAGTTGAAAACGAAGCCCACACAGCACAGCGTCATGCGATTGCGGGAAATCGGTATTCAACCGGAATTTTTAATCTGCCGCACCGATCGATCGATCGGAATGAATGTGAAGGAAAAATTGGCCCTGTTCTGTAACGTCCGGAAAGAAGCGGTTATCGAAGCCGTGGATGTGAGTACCATTTATGAAGTCCCTTTGCGGTTGGCCGAACAGCGACTGGATGATCAGATCGTGGAAAAATTACAACTGGGGAACAATCGGCCCCGATTGAATGCCCTGCGGGAAGTAGTGGAGAAAATCAAACACCCCACCCATCGGGTGGCCATTGCGATTTGCGGCAAATATACCCAGTTGAAGGACGCGTATAAAAGTATTGTAGAGGCTTTTGTCCATGCCGGTGTTGCGAACGAGGCCCAGGTGGATATCCGCTGGGTCAATTCTGAAGTGATAGATCGGGAAGGAGCGGACAAATACCTGTCCGATGTGGCGGGTGTATTGGTTCCCGGTGGTTTTGGAGAACGAGGCATTGAGGGCAAGTTAAAGGCTATTCGTTTTGCCCGGGAACGGGCGGTGCCGTTTTTGGGGATTTGTCTGGGCATGCAATGTGCCGTGATCGAGTTTGCCCGCAATGTGTGTGGATTGAAAGAAGCCCACAGTGCGGAATTCGATCCCGACACCCCTCATCCGGTCATCCACATCATGGAAGCGCAAAAATCGATTAAGGAGCTGGGCGGAACCATGCGGTTGGGGGCCTATCCCTGTGTGATCTCCGAAAACACGCTGGCCCATCGTTCTTACGAAACCACCTTTATTCACGAACGCCATCGGCATCGATACGAAGTGAACAACGATTATCGGCGTCTGTTGCAGGAACATGGTATGGTGTTGAGCGGGGTATCTCCGGATGGAACCCTGGTGGAAATGGTGGAACTGGAAGACCATCCTTATTTTCTGGGTTGTCAGTTTCATCCGGAATTTCGCAGCCGCATCATGAAGCCCCATCCCCTGTTTGTCAGCTTTGTGCGGGCGGCTTTGCAATTTCAGGAAAAAAGAGCCGGATAAGTAGAATGGTACATATCCCTTTCGGGAATATTCATATCGGGCCGGGACATCCCTTGACCATCATTGCCGGTCCCTGCGTGATCGAGAATGAAACCCTGGTTCTGCAAACCGCCGAACACCTGGTGGACGTAACCCGTCGACTGGGTGTGCCGTTGGTTTTCAAATCTTCTTATAAAAAGGCCAATCGGACGGCCTTAAACAGTTTTGTGGGGTTGGACTTTCCCGTTGCCCTGGGTATTCTGGAAAAAGTCCGTCGGCGGTTGAACGTGCCGGTGTTGACGGACGTGCATACGGAACTGGAAGTGCCGGTGGTGGCGGAGGTGGTCGATGTGTTGCAAATTCCCGCATTTTTATCCCGCCAAACGGATTTGTTGTTGGCGGCCGGTCGTACGGGACGGGTGGTCAATATTAAAAAAGGACAGTTCCTGGCACCGGAAGATATGTTTCAGGCCGCCGAAAAGGTTGCCAGTACCGGGAATCGGCAGATTCTGTTAACCGAGCGGGGCACGACATTCGGTTATCACAACCTGGTGGTCGACATGCGAGGGTTGGTGATTCTGGCCCGGAGCGGGTATCCGGTGGTTTACGATGCCACCCACAGCGTGCAGTTGCCCGGCGGTGCGGGAACCGTGAGCGGGGGGCAACCCGAATTTATCTTGCCCTTGGCCCGGGCCGCTGTCGCCACCGGTGCCGTGCAGGCGGTGTTCATGGAGGTCCATCCCAACCCTTCCCGGGCGCTCAGCGATGCCCATACCCAGTTGCCCCTGGAGCAGTTTGAACCGTTGCTCCGGCGCTTACTGGCCGTTTATTCGGTTGTGCAGCAAAACAAGGGAGAGACAGGATGATCGTTCCCCCCGAACTTCGCGAGGATTTTCAGGAGCGAGCCCGCCGGGTGAAGCTTTTAATTATGGACGTGGATGGAGTGCTCACCGAAGGACACATTATCCTGGAGGACGAAAAGCCCGAGATGAAGATGTTTCATGCTCATGATGGGATTGGACTGGTACTGGCCCGTCGGGTGGGATTAAAATCCGCCATTATCTCTCAGCGGGAAAGCCCGGCGGTGCAACGGCGGGCGCGGGAGTTGAAAATCGATTATTTGTACCTGAAACAGTTCTATAAAATCACCGCATATGAAAATTTGAAAAAAGACCATGGCTATCGGGATGAAGATATCTGTTACGTCGGCGACGATATCCCCGATCTACCGGTGTTGCGGAAAGTCGGTTTACCGGTGGCCGTTCAGAATGCCAATTGGCGGATAAAAGAGGAGGTTGCCTTTGTCACCGAGGCCGAGGGTGGACGGGGAGCGGTTCGGGAGGTCGTTGAAGCGATTTTGAAGGCTCAGGGCAGACTGGAACGGGCCATTGAAACCCTCCTCTTTCCAAAAGAGCCGCAACCGTAGACGCCCGGGAGGCTTTGTGGGGCCGGCCGGAAACAGGAATGAGTGAGATGAGCGAAAAAAAACATTCTCTGGATCCCGAAGCGATTCTGGAAACGGCTCGTCGGGTCATTGATATGGAAGCACGGGCCATAGCGAATTTGAAGCGATATCTGGATGCCGATTTCGCCCGGGCGGTGAATCTCATCTATCATTGTCGGGGGCGGGTGATTGTTACCGGCTTGGGGAAATCGGGTGCCATAGGCCGGAAAATTGCCGCTACCTTCGCCTCTACCGGTACGGCGTCGTATTTCCTTCATGCGGCCGAAGGGGTCCACGGAGACCTGGGAATTGTGAATCGGGAAGATGTCGTTATCTGCCTTTCTAAAAGCGGCAACACCGATGAATTGTTCCATCTGTTGCCTGTTTTTCGGCGGATTGGGGTACCCATCATCGCCATCACTGCCAATCCGGAATCGGCATTGGCCCGGCACAGCGACGTGGTGCTCCATATCGGTGTCAAGGAAGAGGCCTGTCCTCACGATCTGGCACCCACTTCCAGTACCACCGCCATGTTGGTGCTGGGAGACGCCCTGGCCATTGCCCTGCTGGAAAAACGCAACTTTAGCCGGGAAGATTTTGCTTTTCTTCATCCTGCGGGAACCCTGGGAAAACGGTTGTTGCTTAAGGTGGACGATCTGATGGAGACCGGCGAACGGGTGGCCGTCGTCCCGCGGAAAGCAACCATGAAAGAGGCTGTACTGCAGATGGCTTCTAAAAGAGGGATTTGTATGGTGATCACGCCGGAAAAGAAGATTCTGGGTGTCATCACCACAGGAGACCTCAACCGGCTGGTTGAACGCACCGAACAATTCTTTCATATACCGGTGGTGGATGTGATGAATCCCAATCCGAAAGTCATCCGCAGCGGTACCCTGGCCTATACCGCTTATAAGAAAATGGAACACTATCGAATAATCGCCATGCCCGTGGTAAACCCGGAGGATCAGTTGATCGGTGTGATTCATTTGCATGATATCATGCGGGCCGGCATTGTTTAGTCCCTGGGTGTCCTTTTCGCATTGCTCACCCGGGTCCGGCCATCCAACCGCAAAGCTTTTGATGAGCTTAACACATCTGCCTTGAACCCGGCGTAAAAGGAAACAAAATCGGCCTCCCTTGATTTAATATCAACAGTATGTTAAACTGAAAATTGATAAGAGGGATGACGGACAGCAAGGACATGAAAATTGCCATCTTACTTTCCGGTGGGGTGGACAGCTCGCTGGCCCTGCAGTTGTTAAAGGGGCAGGGCTATGAAGATGTTACCGCATTTTATATTAAAATCTGGCTGGAGGACGAGCTGGCCTTTTTAGGGGAGTGTCCCTGGGAAACCGATTTGAGGTATGCCCGCGCCGTATGCCGGAAACTGGACGTCCCGCTCCAGGTCATTTCCTTGCAAAAAGAATATTACGATCGGGTTGTGGCGCATGCATTGAGGGAGCTTCGGGCCGGACGCACCCCCAGTCCGGACATATTGTGCAACCAGCGCATCAAGTTCGGAGCTTTTTTTGATAAGATCGATGCCCGCTTCGATAAGGTCGCCTCCGGGCACTATGCTCGCATTATCCAGGAAAACGGCAAGTACTGGTTAAAGCGGGCGCCGGATCCGGTGAAAGACCAGACGTATTTTTTATCCTATTTAAACCAGCGGCAACTTTCCCGGGCCTTATTCCCCATCGGTCATTTGACGAAAAAGGAAGTGCGGCAATTGGCCCACGAGTACGATTTGCCCACAAAGGATCGGCCGGACAGCCAAGGAATCTGTTTCCTGGGCCGCATTAAATATGCCGAATTCGTGAAGGCGAACCTGGGAGAACAACCCGGGCCTATTGTGGACGTTCAAACCGGACAAGTGATCGGCCGGCATCGGGGATACTGGTTTTATACGATCGGGCAGCGGCAGGGCCTTAAGCTCAGCGGAGGGCCCTGGTATGTGGTGCATAAAAACCCGGAGAAAAACATTGTTTATGTCACCCATCGAGAGTACATTCCGGCCTATTACCGAAAGGAATTGGTGGTGACAGATGTAAACTGGATTTCCGGAATACCCGGCAAGCGGCGATTATGGGTAAAATTACGCCATGGTCCACAAATGCAACCCTGTCGGATCACCTTGCGGGAAAATGGCGATGTGTTGCTGCAGCTTGCCGAGGGCGATAAGGGCGCCGCTCCGGGACAGTATGCCGTGTTTTATGATGGGGACATTTGTCTGGGGGGCGGAGTGATTGCGCTTTTGAAGTGAAGACTCTTCGATGGATGAGGGGGACACGATGCCATGCAGCGAGGGAATGGAAAAATAAAGGGTGTGATTTTCCTGATCGGCCTCGGGATGTTCCTGGCTGCCTGTTCGGGAGAAAAAGAAACCCCACCCGCTGCTCCCGTTCGGGAGGCGGAATATCCGGATCAGGAAAGCTGGGAATCCACAATTGTGATTACCCGGGAGGGACGAAAAGTTGCCGAAGTCTGGGCCGGATACATTGCCTATTACAAGAAAAAACGACAAACCCTGCTCAAAGACAGTATCCATGTGGATTTTTATGACCGGGAAGGGCAACACAATTCCGTCTTAACCGCCGATGAGGGTATCGTGTTCAATCGAACCAACGATCTTCTGGCCCGAGGAAATGTGGTGGTGGTGTCCGACAGCGGGATTGTTTTGCAAACAGAAGAGTTGCGCTGGGACAATCGGAAACAAAAGATCGTCAGCGATGGACCGGTCGTTTTTACGACCCAAACCGATACCATTGTCGGCGATTCGTTTATATCCGATCCCGACTTAAACCACTACGAAATTCGTAATCCAAGAGGGTATTCTCGCCGGGCGGTGCCCCTACAACCCTCGCACCCTCCGGAAAAATGAGCGGTTCTCTCCAGGACGATTGGTTTTGTTACGCGTTCAACCGTGTTCGGAAGCCTCGGTGCTTTGATTCCCGAACTCCGGGAATCCTTGACCCTTCCACGGTGACGCGTTCCGCCGGTTAAAACAAGGGGGAGGGTGGTGTTATACGATGTCCCGCGCATCCGATCTGCCGGCGGTTTGTACAGGCATCGGAGGTGCCGGTTCCCCTCGGACCGACCTGCCCGGCGGCGGGATTTTCTACGAAGTTGTTTGATTATCTTTAGAATTTACCCTATCTTTACAACTTTATAAATCAGAGTGGGCCATGAAAGTACCTCCCTATATTACGGGGTGGATCGCCGCACTGCTGGTGCTGTTTGCCCAGGGACTTACCCAATCCAGAATTGAGTTGGTGCACGCCGATGTGTCCCGGGGGGAGGTTCGCCATGGGGTCTCGCTGCAAATCCTGGAAGGGAATGTGCACATCCGCCAGGATACCATCGACATTTTTTGCAACCGGGCGACTTACAATCCCGAAGCCGCCCGTCTGGATTTTGAAGGCGAGGTTCGTATTCTTCGGGGGGAGGAATCGTTAACCGCCCGGCAGATTACGTATTTTGAGGAAACGCGAAAGGCCGTTGCCCGGGGCACAGTCCGTTTACGGCGTCCGGGGCAGGAATTAGCGACCGATTATTTGGAGTATGATTATCAGACCGATCAGGCCCTGGTACGGGGGAATGTCTTTTTACATGACGCCCCCCAACGGGTATTCATCACCGCGGAAGAAGGCGAGTACATTCCTCAGGAGAATCGGGCTTATGTGCAGCGGCGGGCCCATTTATGGCGGGTCGATAGTACCGGTACCGATACCCTGCATATCTATGCGCAACGAATGGAATATTATTTTCGACCCCCCAGGAGAGCCATCGCCCGGGATTCGGTGCGCATTATTCGGCGGGAATGGATTGCCCGCTGTGATTCCGCCGTTTACCTGGCGGATGCAGAGCAGGCCTTTCTGGAAATTCATCCCCGGGCTCAGCAGAAAGAGAATCTGATGCTGGGTCAGCAGATCGTCCTGGAGATGAGCGACATGCAACTGCAGCGGATTTTTGTCCGGCGCCAGGCGCGTGCCGTTTCCGTGGTCGACAGCCTGATGGGCAAAGAGAATCGTCTGGAGGGGGATGAGATTATCCTGTACATTACCGATGGGGAGTTGACCTCTCTGGCAGCCATCCGTCAGGCGCGCAGCGTGTATTATTTGTCCGAAGAGGAGCAGGAACAGGGCATCAACACCGCCACAGCGGATACCATTCGGGTATTCTTTAAAGGGGGAGAACTGGATAGCATTGCCGTCAAAGGCGGTGCTCAGGGCGTCTATTATCCGGCCGACTACGAAGGAACGATTCAACCTTAGTTTGTGTGGAGTCCTATGGAACGTTCTGTATTAAAAGCGAAAGACCTGGTGAAAATTTATGGAAAACGCACGGTTGTCAATCGGGTTTCCCTTCAAGTCAGCCAGGGGGAGATCGTGGGGTTGCTGGGTCCCAATGGTGCCGGTAAAACCACCACGTTCTATATCATTACCGGTTTTATCCGACCGAACGAGGGAAAAATTTTTCTGGACGAACGGGACCTGACGCCGTTGCCCATGTACAAACGGGCGCGTTTGGGAATTGCTTATCTGCCTCAGGAACCCTCCATCTTTCGGAAATTGACGGTGGAAGAAAATCTGTTGGCCATTATGGAGGCGTTGAAGATTCCCCGGGAGGTGCGCCGAAAGCGTGCCCGAGAGCTGATGGAGGAACTGGGCATTGCCCATGTGGCGCGCAGTAAAGGATATAACCTGTCCGGTGGGGAACGACGACGCACCGAAATCGCCCGTACCCTGGTTACCAATCCCAAATTTATCCTTCTGGATGAACCTTTTGCCGGGGTCGATCCCATCGCCGTGGAAGATATTCAGAACATTGTAGTGCGGCTAAAAGATAAAAACATCGGCGTATTCATAACCGATCATAATGTCCATGAAACCCTGTCGATCACCGACCATGCGTATTTGCTGTATGAGGGGAAAATTCTTAAAGAGGGGGACAGCGAATTTCTGGCCAACGACCCCGAAGCTCGGAAACTCTATCTGGGGGATAAATTTCGTTTGCATCGGTAGGCAAACAAGGAGAACGCGGTGGAGCAGGGATCGCCGGTGAAAGGCGATCCTTCTGCGGATGGAGTCGCTTTCGATCTTGGTATACCATTTTCAGACATGTAGAATCACCACAGGAGGAAGCAACCATGGCTGGACGGTTTTGGACGACGTTTCTGGCAGTCCTCGTATGGGGCCTTTGGATTGACGGCCTTGCGCAACAGGTAAGCCTGAAAGATTCCCGCAACTGGCAATTGGGCGGCCGTGTACAAATGCAACATTTGTATGAACCCGGTATTGCATCCGGGGATGCGGTCACCAACAATGGTTTTCGTATGCGCCGGGGTCGGTTGTGGGTAAAGGCTCGGTTGAACGATTGGATCGCCGCAAAATTGCAAATTTCGGTCAGAGATAAATCGCCGGCGGTGCTGGACCTGGAAGCGAAAATGAAACTTTTTGGTCATTATTACTTCCGCTTAGGACAATTTAAGGTGCCGGTTTGGCGGGAAGAATTGCGTTCCTCCAGCAAACTGCTGCTGGTGGAACGGAGTATCGTGGCTTCGTTTTTGACTCGCTACCGACTATCGGCCCGGCAAATCGGAGTGGAATTGGGACGGGTTTTCCAGG
>WFTQ01000049.1 GCA_015485355.1 bacterium
CGGGAGGATTGGTGGTCCGCAGAAAAATTTGGCCTACCCCCCCCGTCGCCAAAATGGTTTTTTTGGCCACACAGCGAATCACCCGTCGCTTTCGCTGATCGAACAGGTAGGCCCCGACGCAGGTTTCCGGTTCGTATACGGCTAAGCGATTCCGGGAATGGTGCGACGGGGTCAGCAGATCCACCGCGGTATAGCCCTTTAAAAAGGTCACGTTTTTCAGGGATTCCAGCCGCCGAAGCAGAGCCGTCTCGATGGCCTTCCCCGTCGTGTCTGAGGCATGGATGATGCGGGGAATGGAATGCCCTCCTTCGCGGGAGAGGGCCAGTCGTCCGTTTGCCTGTCGGTCGAAAGGGACTTGCAGCTCGCGGATAAGGATCGCTTCTACCAGCCGGGGACCTTCTTCGGCCAAAATGCGGGCCGTCCTCCGACGGGTTAAGCCTGCCCCTGCCCGCACAATGTCCTTAACGAGTAAGCCGGGCGAATCTTCCTCGCCCTTGTAGATGATCCCCCCCTGGGCGTAATACGTATTGGAATCGGTAAGCTCGTGGGAGCGGTTGATCAGGAGAATACGGGCGCCCCGACGGGCCAGTTGCAACGCCGCCACTCCGCCCGCTATGCCGCTGCCGATGATCAGGGCATCGGCTTCCAGGAGTTCCGCCATGAAAAAAGTCCTCGGGATTAACCAATCTCCAGCATGCGCTGCACCGCCCGGAGGGCCCGAATCCGGATGGATTCGGGTACGTCAATCACATAGCGGTTGAGTTGCAGGGCTTTCAGGGTGTCCTCCAGGGTGATCTGATTCATATGAGGACAGCGGACGCTGCATAACCGCACCATCTCTTTGTCCGGGTTGGCAGCAATAATGTTGTCGCCCATGGAGCATTCGGTTAACAGCAGAAAACGCCGGGCGGAAGAGTGTTCCACGTAACGAACCATGGCGGTGGTGCTCCCGGAAAAATCGGCCGCTTCTACCACTTCCGGCGGGCACTCCGGGTGGGCCAGCACCACCACATCCGGAAATTGCCGGCGGGCGTTTTCCACATCTTCCATGCTGAATTTTTCGTGCACTTCACAACGTCCCCGCCAGCCGATCATCTGATAATCCAGTTCGGTGTCCTCGAGGGGCCAATCCCATCGGCCGTTCCGGACAACGGGAAAGATAATGTGCTTTCCCGTTTCCCGGGCGACGTTCCGGGCCAGAAACTCATCCGGCAGGAAAATGACGGTCTCTGTTTGGAAAGACTCCACTACTTTGACGGCGTTGCTGGAAGTACAACATATGTCCGATTCGGCTTTGACCGCGGCGTAAGTGTTGATGTAGGTTACCACGGGCACCCCGGGAAAACGCATTTTCAGACGGCGAACATCCTGCGCAGTGATGCTTTCGGCCAGGGAACAACCGGCTTTATCGGAAGGAAGCAGCACCGTTTTATCGGGATTCAGAATTTTTGCCGTCTCGGCCATGAATTTGACCCCACAAAACACGATAATGTCTTTCTCGGTTGTGGCGGCTCGTCGAGCCAGCTCCAGCGAATCTCCCTTAAAATCGGGGATGGTATGGAACAGGGCCGGCTCCATGTAATTATGTCCCAGAATGACCGCATTTCGGGCTTCCTTCAACTCCAGAATTTTCTGAACCAGTTCGGCCTTGTAACGCAATTCGAAATCGGGAACCACATCGTGGAGTTTTTCCTTCATCTCTTGGTAAATGTCGTCCACCGTTTTGGCGGTGCGCTTTTCCTCAACAAATGGGCTGATGGACATGGGTGTATTCCCCTTGCTTTGACGATTCATGGTTGAGTTCATCCATATCGCTGTTTTTTAGAGAGCCCCGCATCCGTAGGCCGGGTAGGGGCTTGGTTATTCCCATCCACCCGACCGATGGTGACCCGCATTGCCTCATTGCCTGTTCCCACTTTCTATTGGTCGATAAAGCGTATCCCGCCGGGTTCGCCTATTCCGGACTCGGGCGATTATCCGATCGGTCTCAGCAAAAAACTCACGTCCAATGCCTGGACGGAGTGAGTCAATTGACCAACGGAAATATAGTCGACACCGGTACGGGCAACTTCAGCCACGTTGTGCAGGGATACATTTCCGGAAGCCTCCAGTTTTGCCCTGCCGGCGGTCATTTTGACGGCCCGTTTCAGCAGGGCAACGTCCATATTGTCGAGCAGAATTTGTTCCACCCCCACATCCAGGGCCGTTTTTAGCTCCGTTAAATTGGTTACTTCTACTTCGATGGGGAAACGTTCGCCATATACCCGGCGAATGCGCTGGACGGCCTGAGGTATCCCTCCAGCGGCCTGAATATGGTTGTCTTTAATTAACACCCTATCGAACAGGCCCATGCGGTGGTTCTGTCCCCCGCCCAGGCGCACCGCCCATTTGTCCAGAAGACGCAAGCCGGGAGCCGTTTTCCGGGTATCCAGAATGATTGCCCCGCTCCCGGCGATGGCATCGACAAATCGGCGGGTCAGTGTGGCGATGCCGGACATGCGTTGAACAAAATTCAGGGCCACCCGTTCACCCGTAAGCAGGGCCCGGCCTTTCCCCCAAACCCGCGCCACGACCTGGTTGGAGGATACATCGGTCCCCTCGGGAACCAGGGGATGGAATTCGATGCTTGAATCCAGTTGCTGAAAAGTCCATTTGGCCACCTGTAAACCGGCAATTACCCCGGGAGCTTTTACCCAGAATTCCCCCTGGTACCGCGCACCAGGATCCACAATGGCATCGGTTGTAAGGTCTCCCTTGCCGATGTCCTCCTCCAGGGCGCGGCGGATCATGGCAACCACCTGCCGCCGGAATTCCCGCGTCGCATCTACCATGCTGCCTATACCATTCTGCGATTTCCCACGACTTACTTTCCGCCCCTTACCATGGAAAATTTAAACAATGATTGGAGTGGGATGCACTGGAGAAAAAATTTTCTTACCCTCAATTTTTTATTTGCATTATCCTTTTTTCGAGTTTATTAATAAGACTTTAAATGGATGATATTCCCAAAACATTTTGGGGTTCGTGTTGAATGGGATCCCGAAAGCTTGACTCCATGAAGAATTTCCCCTCCCTACGGGGGGAGGACACCGAAATGGTCCTTTAACATCCTGGTACGTGATGAACCATAAAAAGGAGGATAGTATATGGCCAAAAAGGGGGTAAGTACTGGGGAAAATCTTCCCTTCGGGGAAAAGATGATCCTGGAGAACTGGAATCACAAAAATATTGCCGTGGAGGCCTACCAGGAGATGCACCGGCGCACCCTGACGCCGGCATTTTGGGAGGAGGTGGCAAATGAGCTGGATTGGTTCCGGAAGTGGGAGGTGGCTCTGGATGATTCGAACCCGCCCTTTTACCGGTGGTTTGTAGGGGGAGAGTTGAACGCCTCTTATCTATGTCTGGACCGCCATATGAAGAGCTGGCGCAAAAACAAGGTGGCCATCATCTGGGAAGGCGAACCGGTGGATGGCAACGGAAATCCTCGGGAAGTGCGAAAATTGACCTATTACGACCTGTACAAGCAGGTCAATCGGCTGGCGACGATTTTGAAACGCAATTTCGGCATTCGAAAAGGGGATAAAGTGGGCGTTTATATGCCCATGGTTCCGGAATTGCCGATTGCCATGCTGGCCCTGGCGCGCATTGGAGCCACGTTCACGGTGGTCTTTTCGGGGTTTAGTGCCGATTCGTTGGCCGAACGGTTGAACGACGCTGAGGCGCGGTTGTTGATTACGGCCAACGGATTTTATCGTCGGGGCAAGGTGGTTAATTTAAAAGAAATTGCCGACGAAGCGGTGGAGAAATCCCCCACGGTAAAGCATATGATCGTCCTGCGCCGCTTACCGGAGATGGAGATTCCTATGCAGGAGGGGCGGGACTATTGGTGGGAAGACCTGCTGGCCGGCGCACCGGAGAACGCTTACATTGAACCCGAAGCGCTGCCCTCGGAATTTCCCCTGTATATATTATACACTTCCGGCACCACCGGCAAACCCAAGGGCATTGTTCACGATACCGGGGGCTATATGACCATCCTCCACGCCACCATGAAATGGGTGTTCGACGTTCGGGACGAGGATGTGTTCTGGTGCGCGGCGGATATCGGTTGGGTCACCGGCCACTCCTACATCGTTTTCGGACCGTTGCTGGAGGGCGCCACAGAAATCATGTACGAAGGCGCTCCCACCTTTCCGGAACCGGACCGCTGGTGGTCCATGATCGAACGGTACGGCACCACGCTGTTTTATACTTCACCCACAGCCATCCGCACGCTGATGAAATTCGGCGATCAATGGGTGAAACGACACGATTTGTCCACTCTACGGATTTTACACTCCGTAGGTGAACCCATTAATCCGGAAGCCTGGCGCTGGTACTTCGAAACCGTGGGATACGGTCGCTGTCCGGTGGGATCGACCTGGTGGATGACCGAAACCGGGGGGATTATGATCTCCCATCTACCCGGATATGCCTTGATCCCGCTAAAACCCGGGACCAATGGATTGCCCCTGCCGGGAATCCATGCCGACGTATTGACCGAAGAGGGGCAAACCGCCGCTGCGGGAGACAAGGGGTATTTAGTCCTGAAAAATCCCTGGCCGGGAATGCCCATGACCATTCATCGGGATCCGGAGAAATTTGTCGAAACCTATTTTTCCCGCTTCAAGGGGATGTATTATGCGGGAGACTATGCGATCAAGGACAATGATGGATACATCTGGGTGCTGGGACGTGCCGATGAAGTGTTAAACGTGGCGGGTCATCGTCTGGGAACCTACGAGATCGAATCGTCCCTGGTGGGACATAAGGCGGTGGCGGAAGCCGCCGTGGTAGGCGTGCCGGATGAAATTAAAGGGGAAGTCCCCATGGCCTTCGTCGTTTTACGCCAGGAAGTGGATGCCAACGAAAGCCTGCGCAAAGACCTGCATCAATGGGTCCGTAAGACCATTGGGCCCATTGCCGACCCCGGGAAAATCTTTTTCGTTTCCAGTCTCCCCAAAACTCGCAGTGGGAAAATTATGCGCCGGGTGCTGAAAGCGGTGTTAACCCAGCAATCCCTGGGAGATATTACCACCCTTGAAGATCAGGCCTCGGTAGAGGAGGTCAAAGAGGCCTACCGCCGGTTGAAATCTGAGATTGGCGACTGATCGTCCCCGCTGGTGCAGAATCCCCTATCTGCACCAGCGGAAATCGGCATCCTTCCTTTCTTGCCGATGGGAACAGCCGCTGCTTTGCCGGTTCTCTCCAGAAAATGCAGGCGGTAATTGAATAGACGGCACCCCAGGGGGGAAACCCGGGACAAGGGACCGAAACGTTTAAATTCACCCGTTTGGGAGCAAATGGCGATCCGGATTACGGGTGTTTTTTATAATGCTCGTATTCCCGGGAGGTACTCAGTTCCAGGATCTTTTTTAGAATGCGCTCTTTTTCTTCTTCCTGTAAATCATGAAAGGCGTGGGCCAGGGCGATTTTTTCCTGTAGATGTTGTTGTATTTCGGCCCCGGTTATAAGCACACTGATGGGTAAGGACCAAACAAAGTCAAGGGCTTCTTTGACGCTCAAACGGTTGGGGATGATGGGACGGCGGGTTGTCCAGCGCAATGTACCGCTTTGATAGGTTTCTTTAAAAAAACGCCCTTCCGCCAGGGTCTTCATGGCCAGGATGCCCATGCCGCGCTGAATCAGGACTGGCAGGACCTGCCGGATGAAGCTGGGGGAAGAAACGGCATCGATAACATTCACGGGCAGCTGGCAGGCCTGAAAAATGGGGGTTTTTTCGGTCAATTGGAGTATCGCTAACAGGGCCTCGGGGGTTCGGTGACCGGTAAAACCGATAAAACGGACTTTCCCCGCATCCCGAGCCCGAAGCATGGCCTCAAACACCCCGCCCCGGTGACGGTTCCGGGCATCCCGCGAGGAACCCACCGCGTGAACCTGCCACAGATCCACATAGTCGGTACGCAGTCGTCGTAGAGAGCTTTCCAGCTGTCTCAAGGCCGTTGAGGCGTCTGTGGCCGTGGTTTTGGTCATTAAAAACAACCGCTCCCGATGTCGGCCTGGAAGATACTTCCCGTAACGTTCTTCCGCCCGTCCACCGGCATACACATAGGCATTGTCAAAAAATCGAATACCCCCTTCCAGGGCGCCGCGAATGATCTTTTCGGCTTCCTTCTCGGTGGCTCGTCCTAAATGGGCGCCACCCAACCCCAGCATGGTGACCCGCGCGCCGGTTGTGCCCAGAGGGCGTAGAGGTAGTACGGGACCCAGCGGATCGGCCGGTGGCTTTTCCGTTTGATTTTTCAGAAGGCCGGGAACCATGCCGGACGCTCCCAGGGCCAGCAAGGTTTTCAAAAACGATCGCCGATCCATGGTGGCATGCTTCCGGGTTGGTTCTCTTAATCTCGGGTGGGGGTTGCGGACTTCCGCCGGTGGTGCCGGACGCCTTCCGGGCCCGCAAGAATGACGTCCGTGGCCATGTCAATAAATAAACCGTGTTCCACGATGGCGGCGCGTTTTTCCAGTTGTTCGGCCAATTGGGCGGGGTGATCCAGGGGGCCGAAACGGCAATCCAGGATATAGTTGCCCTGGTCGGTCTTGAAGAGCGTCCCCTCCTGAGTCTTCCGCAGCGTGACCTTCGCCCCCAGGGATTCGATGAATTGGATTTCCGGACGCAGCCCGAAGGGGACCACCTCCACGGGAACGGCCCACCGGCTACCCAGCCGATCCGATAATTTGGTGGCATCGGCGATAATGATTTCCCGTTGACTGGCCTGAGCCACAATTTTCTCCCGCAGTAATGCGCCTCCTCCGCCTTTAATCAAGTTCAGTTCGGGGTCGATTTCATCGGCCCCATCGATGGTCAAATCCAGATGAGGATGTTCATTCAAGGTGGTCAGGGGAATACCGCGTTGCTGCGCCTGACGTTCGACATCCAGAGAGCAGGCTACCACCAGGATATTTTTTAAGCGACCTTCTCGAATGCGCTGGGCGATTTCCAGCATGGCGAAATGGGCCGTGCTGCCATGGCCCAGTCCAATCACCATACCGTTTTTCACGAATTGAACGGCACGGCGGGCGGCCTGCCGCTTGTATTCCGTTACCTCGTCGACCATACCGGTCTCCTCGATTTCCTGAAAAAGAAATTTAGCAGACACCGTATTTTTTACCAAACAAAATCGATTTTTCCGGGGCGATTTTTTACATTTTCCGGATTTTGGGCCGATCATACTCCAGGGTTGAACTTCCGGAGACGAATCGCTATATTTTCGGCGGGACAACGAAACATGGAGACGGGGCATGCGGAAGTACTGCAAGGCGTATAGGGTCAAAGATTTGAAAAAATTCCCGGGATGGAAAGTCCAGGTGGAACATCTGCGCCCGGAAAAACGGATTGTGGACGGCAAAGAGGTGGAAGTGCCCCGGCAACTTCGGGACGAAGACGTGTTGTATTTACACGAAGATTTTGTCGTAACCGACGGCATATACCGAAACGAGAATGTGGTTTTTGAGGCGGTTACCCCGGAATGGAAACAGTTCTGCAGCCGGGTGCTGAAATTTTCCGTTCCCGATTTTGATGATGATTTCCAAGTGAAAGAGAAAAAATCAAAGTAATCCCCTGCCTTTACGAGTCTGAATGATTCGCTTGACTCTTGGCATTCGTTAAATCAACTCCTCTCCCGGTGCCTCTCGGGAGGCCGGACTCCCTCACCTCGAACCGTGTGCCGGGGTAATGGAAAGGCGATCGCTGATTCTGATACGGCTGAAGCAGCGATTTTTCGAATATTTTCGGACAAAATGATCCGTAAAATACTGCATTTAATTTCTAAACCCGGAAATAAACCTTGTTTAATTCGGCATTGGTGTATAAAAATTCTACAATTTTTTAAGTGAGATTCATCACACAAGACGAAGGCGAGATTTCCTATAAAGATATGTTAATTCATTGTTCTATATGCAATTATGTAGGGGAGAGGCAATGGGGGTAGGTCGATACCACAGGCCCATCGGAGCGAATTTTCATTAAACATCCGTTGAAGTTTCGGCGACGGCAACCGTCATTATTTTATTCGATAAAATCTTGTATTTTTTATAAATACAGTCAGTTATCTCCCCTTAAAGGCATTACATGTTAAAATCGTGTTCTTTTAAAAAGATGAATTGAACACATATCACCGTGCGGTGTGGAGAGATATTGTATTGTCGCCTTAACAAAGATTCGCAATAACGTGTTTGAAGTAAGCTTTAGGGAGAGATATGAAAGATTTTGGGGATTTTTTCTTCGATCTGGATTTTGCACCCACAAATTTTGTCGATATTCTTCGCTGGCGGGGCGAGCATCAGTCCGATAAACCGGCCTTCACTTTTATTGAGAATGGAGAAGAAAAAGAGCAGCACCTGAGTTACGGGGAGCTGGATCGCCAGGCGCGAGCGATCGCTGCGACCTTACAGAAATATCGATTGAAGGGTGAACGGGTTCTGCTGTTGTATCCCCCGGGTTTAGAATACATTGCGGGTTTTTTGGGATGTTTATATGCCGGGGCGATTGCGGTTCCCGTTTACCCGCCGGACCCCACCCGTTTGAATCGCACTTTGCCTCGCTTGGAAGCCATTGTTCAGGATGCCGATGCCCGGGTGGCCCTGACCACCGTCCAGATTATGGCCATGATGAAATTGATCAAAGTGCAGTCCCGATTCGCCGGTTCTTTGGAAAAATTTCCCCTGTTTCGAAAGGCCCTGGGCGTGCTGGGCAGTAAAGTCCAAGAATTGGGCCGCACCGAAGGACTGGAACGCATGCGCTGGATCGCCACAGACAAATTAAACCCCCGTCTGGCCCGGGATTGGGAACCCCCATCCATCGACGGAGATACGCTGGCCTATTTGCAATATACATCCGGTTCCACCGGTACTCCCAAAGGGGTGATGCTGACCCATCGCAACCTGTTGCACAATTCCCGGATCATCCATTACGGATTTGGCTTTACCCGCGATGCCACGGGGGTGATCTGGCTGCCCATGTACCACGATATGGGCCTTATCGGGGGAATTTTACAACCCTTAAGTGCGGGATTGCCCTGCATTCTGATGTCGCCTCTGGCATTTCTGCAATGGCCGGTCCGCTGGTTGAAAGTGATTTCCCGAATCCAGGACCGCCCGGTTATCAGTGGTGGGCCGAATTTCGCCTATGAATTGTGCGTCCGCCGGGTTTCGAAAAAGCAGATCCAGGAACTGGATTTAAGCAATTGGGTGGTGGCATTCAGTGGGGCGGAACCGGTGCGCGCCGAAACCATCGAGAAATTCAGCCGGACCTTTGCCCCCGCGGGATTTAAAAAAGAAGCCTTTTACCCCTGTTACGGATTGGCGGAAGCCACTCTGATGGTTTCCGGTGGATTGCAGAAAGATCCGCCGGTGTTTTTATCCATCAAGAAATCGGCTTTAAAGGAAAATCGGGTGGTGGTGACCCACCCGGATGACACCGACGCCCAATGTTTTGTGGGCTGTGGCCGGGCGTTGCTGGATCAACAAATTGAAATTGTGGATCCCGAGACCCTGCAAAAATGCAACGAAGGAGAGATCGGGGAAATCTGGGTGGCCAGTTCCAGCGTGGCCCAGGGATACTGGAAAAAACCCGAAGCCTCCCGGGAAACCTTCCAGGCTCGCATCGCCCGAACAAACGAGGGGCCGTTTTTGCGCACCGGCGATCTGGGATTTTTCTGGAACGGCGAATTGTTTGTTACCGGCCGTTTGAAAGACTTGATTATCATCCGGGGACGGAATCATTATCCTCAGGACATTGAATACACCGTGGAGCAGAGTCATGCCGCGGTGCGCGCAGGCTGTGTCGCGGCCTTTTCGATCGAGGTGACCGGCGAGGAGCGGCTGGTGGTCGTCGCAGAGGCCCGTATCCGGAAAGACGGCGATTATGGCGATGTCGTTTCGGCCATCCGCCAGGCCGTTGCCGAAGGGCACGATCTACAGGTTTACGCCGTTGTGTTGATCAAGCCCCGAACCATTCCCAAAACTTCCAGCGGTAAAATTCGCCGCCGCGCAACCCGCGAGATGTATGTCAACGGCGAACTGACGGTGTTAACGGAATGGCGTGTGGGAATGGTATTGCCGCAACCATCGGACGAATCACGGGAGAAAAAAGCGCTCCCCCCAAACGTTCACCGGGCCGAAGACGTGCAATCGGGCGCTGGAAAACGTATTTCCGCGGAGGAAATCGAGGCCTGGCTGGTACGGCATTTAGCCGGTTTACTGAATGTTCCTCCCGAAAGCCTCGATATCCGCCGGCCCTTCGCCTCCTATGGGATCGATTCCGCCCAGGCGGTGAGTTTGGCCGGAGAACTGGAAGAATGGCTGGGGATTGCTTTGCCCCCCACCCTTTTGTATGACTATCCCACCATCGAATCGCTGGCGGGGTTTCTCGCCGGAAAACAGGTGATCGCACCCCGAAAGGCCCGGCCCGCTTCCCAAACAACCCCTTCCGAATCTTCTGAAAAGAAAACTTCGGTTCCTGAGGTTTCAGCAAAAAAGCGGCAGGAGCCCATTGCGATCGTCGGCATAGGCGTGCGCTTTCCCGGGGCTCCTGATAAGGAAGCCTTTTGGGAATTATTAACCAAAGGGGTGGATGCCATTCGGGAAGTCCCCCGGGAACGCTGGAACATGGATCGGTATTACGATCCCCAGCCGGGGAGGCCCGGAAAAATGTACACCCGCTGGGGTGGTTTTATTGATGAGGTGGATCAGTTCGACCCTCAATTTTTTGGCATCTCTCCCCGGGAGGCTTCCCGGATTGACCCCCAGCAGCGGCTATTGCTGGAAGTCGCCTGGGAGGCGCTGGAAGATGCCGGCATTCCCCGGGAGCAATTTGCCGGTAGCCGAACCGGCGTGTTCGTGGGCATCAGCAGTAACGATTATGCCCGGATTCAACTGGGGGACGAACGCCGGATCGACGCCTATTCCGGCACTGGAAATGCCCTGAGCATTGCGGCCAACCGGATATCCTACCTGTTCGATCTTCACGGCCCCAGTGTTGCCGTTGATACCGCCTGTTCATCCTCGCTGGTCTCCCTGCATATGGCCGTTCAGGCTTTGCGCAATGGGGAATGCGAAATGGCCCTTGCCGGAGGAGTGAACCTGATACTGGCGCCGGATGTCACCATCAATTTCTGTCAGGCGGGAGTGATGGCCCCGGATGGCCGGTGCAAGACTTTTGACGAGAAGGCCGACGGTTACGTGAGGGGAGAGGGTGCCGGGATGGTGGTGCTTAAGCCGCTCTCCCGTGCCCTGGCCGATGGCGATCCCGTTTATGCGGTGGTTCTGGGCAGTGCCGTCAACAGCGATGGACGAAGCAACGGGTTGATGGCGCCGAATCAACGGGCACAGGAACGGGTGATCCGGGAGGCGCTGCAGGATGCCGGAGTGGCCCCCGCAGACGTTCAATATGTGGAGGCCCATGGCACCGGTACCAAACTGGGCGATCCCATCGAGGTGAAAGCTCTGGGCAACGTCCTGGCACAGGGACGTCCCGAAGACCGAAAATGTGCCCTCGGTTCGGTGAAGACCAATATCGGACATCTGGAATCGGCGGCGGGCATCGCCGGGGTGATTAAGACCGCCCTGGCCATTAAATATCGGCAAATCCCGCCCAGTATCCATTTCCAGAAACCCAACCCTCATATTCCTTTCGACGACTTACCGGTTTACGTACAGACCGAATTGGGAGGCTGGCCGGACGATTCCCGGCGCCTGATTGCCGGGGTAACTTCCTTGGGATTCGGGGGAACCAATTCCCACGCCATCCTGGCAGAGCCCCCCGCAGAAGCTCAGCGGCCTCGTAAGGCCGCTCCCACCCGGAACATGTATGTCCTTCCCTTGTCAGCGCAAACCGAATCGGCTCTTCAGGATCTAACAGCGGCTTATCTGGATGCGCTGGGGGCGGGACGGTTAAACGCTCCCGTGCACGATATCGCCTACACCGCCTGCCTTCGTCGGAGCCACCATGATGTGCGCCTGGCCGTGCCGGTAAGTTGCCGCCAGGATATACGCACCAAACTGGAAGCCTTCCGTCGAGGTGAGCCGCTCCCCGAGGTGGCTCTGGGTCGCAGGTCATCGGCTTCTCGAAAGAAAATTGCCTTCGTGTTTTCCGGTCAGGGGGCCCAGTGGTGGGCCATGGGCCAGCAGTTGCTGGAAGCCGAACCCGTTTTTCGGCAGGCCATCGAAGCGGTCGATCGCGAAATTCAAAAGCAGGCCGGTTGGTCTCTGCTGCAAGAGTTGCAATCGGATGAGGCCCATTCTCGTATGGATGATATCAATGTGATTCAACCGGCCCTGTTTGGCCTGCAGGTTGCCCTGGCGCGTTTGTGGCAATCCTGGGGAATAGCCCCCGATGCCGTAATCGGCCACAGCATGGGCGAAGTAGCCGCCGCCTATATCGCCGGTATCCTGGACCTGGAAAGCGCGGTGAAAATCATTCACCATCGAAGCCGGCTTATGAAGCAAGTAAGCGGCAAGGGGCTGATGGCCGTCGTCGAGCTGACACTCGAAGAGGCCCGGCAGCGCCTGCAAGCCTATCGGGAATCGATTTCCATAGCCGTTCAGGCCAGCCCGGGCTCGGTGGTGATTTCCGGAGAACCCGGGGCGATTCAGGATATCGTTCAACAACTGGAAGCCGAGAGCATCTTCTGTCGCATCCTCCGGGTCGATGTGGCTTCCCATAGTCCTCAAATGGACCCCCTGCGAACGGAGTTAATCGACCTGTTGAAGGGGTTGCAACCCCGGCAGGAGGACCTTCCCTTTTATTCCACGGTCCGGCCGGGACGTCGACCAGGAACCGAACTCGATGCCCGCTATTGGGGAGACAATTTGCGGGAAATGGTACGTTTTAAAGAGGCCGTCGAACGGGTGGCCGAGGATGGGATTGAGGTGTTCCTGGAAATCAGTCCCCATCCCATCCTTTCCGGTTCGGTGCAACAAACGGTTCAAAACCGGAACAAATCCCCCGTGGTACTGCCCTCTTTGAAGCGGGAAGAAGATGAACAGCGGGTTATCCTGGGCTCCCTGGGGAAGCTGTATACGCTTGGATTTCCGGTGCGGTGGGAGGTGTTCTTCCCCGAAGGAGGCGAGGTGATCTCGTTACCCACCTATCCCTGGCAGAAAGAGCGTTACTGGTTCGATACTGATGCGGTACCGCCGGCTACCCGTCAGGAAGTCGCCTTTGCTTTGGACGGGGAAAAGGAACATCCTTTGCTGGGGGTACGCCGATCCTCGCCCGTGCTTTCTGGTAAACAATTGTGGGAAACGGTGTTAAGTCCTGCGGAGGTGACCTATTTGCAGGACCACCGGGTGCAAAAGGCGCTCGTCTTTCCGGCCGCCGGATATGTGGAAATGGCATTGTTTGCGGCCCAACAAGAAAAAGCGGATCCGCCGTTTACTCTGGAAAATGTAACTTTCCATCGGGCTCTGGTATTGCCCGAACAGAGCCCCGCGCGCCTGCAATTGGTGCTATCCCGGGCCAATCCCATGGAAGCCGCATTTCAGATTTACAGCGCCGAGAACGGTGCCCGGGAAAACGGCGCCTGGACGCTGAACAGTTCCGGTACCATTCGTTTCCCAAAGCAGGTGGAACCGCCCGAGACGCTTCGGCTGGAACATCTGCGGGAAGCATGCCCCGAAGAATTGCCCGCAAAATCTCACTTTGACCGTCTGAAAGCGTTGGGCCTGGAATATGGTCCGGCCTTCCAGGGCATTCAGAAAGTGTGGCGCGGGAAGGCGCGTGCTCTGGCCAGCGTGGTCATACCGGAACCTCTGAATGCAGACCTGCCGGCGTATTTTGTGCATCCGGTTCTCTTAGACGCCTGTTTTCAGACCATTTCCGATGCGCTCCCCCAGAGCCGGGTTGAGGGAAATGGCCGTTTTGTGTATTTGCCCGTGGGGATCGATCGCGTTGAGATTTACGGACGACCGGGCGCCCGGCTCTGGAGCTATGCCGAGGTCCACGCCGTCGAAGGGGACGGCGGCGTGGTGCGCGGGGATATCACCGTATTGTCCCCTGACGGCAAACCCCTGATGCGATTTGCGGGATTGCGGTTGCAACGCCTGGGAAGCCCGGGAACGGAAAATTTACAGGATTGGCTGTATACGGTGGAGTGGGAAGCCGTTCAGGCCGTTACAGATGTTCCTCCCCCGGAACGGTCTTTGCATCTGTTACTGGTGGGTGGAGAGGAAGCCTTCCAGGCGGATTTGCAGAAGGTTTTACAGGAATCGGGTTTGATGGTTACCCGGGTTCGCCCGGGGCAGGCATTTGAGCGAATCGGAGACCGGGTGTTCGTCACCGGCGATCGGGCAGAGGATATTCGCAAATTCCTGGAAACGTTGCGCGCCCCCGGGGTGCCGGCACCGGAGGAGGTGTTATTTCTGGCCGAACACGACTCGGAAACGGAACCTCCCGAATTGGCCCGGCAATTGATCCGTCGGGTCACCTTATGGGTACAGGCGTTATCGACGGCGGAACCGGGGCAACTTCCCAGATTTCGGATTGTTACCCGGGGGGGCATGGCGGTGGAGGCGGGTGAAACAGGCGCCCCTCATCAGGCAACCCTGTGGGGATTCGGCAATACGCTCTTTCTGGAACAGCCGGAACTGCGGGTTCGGCTGGTCGATGTGCCGCAAGATGACTTCCAATCCGCCGCCCGAGCCCTGTTATGGGAGCTGAGTGCCGCGGATGATGAACATCAGGTGGCTTATCGGGGGGATCAGAAGTTTGTTCCCCGCCTGAGGCGCTTTCCCGTGGATCAATTACCGCCCATGGAGGAAGAGGGTGCTGCTTCATTAACCCTGCCACAGGCGGAAAATTATCGGTTGAGCGTTGAAGAACCGGGCCGGCTGGATGGACTGGCTCTCATTGCGGCTCCGCGTCAACGTCCGGGTGCCGGAGAGGTGGAAATTGAGGTGCGCGCCGCGGGAGTGAATTTCCGCGATGTAATGAACGCCCTGGGCATCTATCCCGAAGGTCCCATCCCCCTGGGCGCCGAATGTGCGGGTGTGGTTACCGCCGTTGGAAAAGGAGTGTCCGCCGTCCGGAAGGGCGATCGCGTGATGGCCATTGCCCCGGAAAGCTTCTCCCGGTACGTGTGCACCACAGATGCTCTGGTATTTCCCATCCCCGAGGGCCTTGTTTTTGAAGAAGCGGCTACCCTGCCGGTGGCATTTTTAACCGCCTATTACGCCTTGCATCACCTGGCTCATCTGGAACAAGGAGAACGGGTGTTAATCCATGCCGCTTCGGGTGGGGTGGGATTGGCCGCGGTGCAGATTGCCCGCATGAAAGGCGCGGAAATCTTTGCCACCGCCGGCACTCCCGAAAAACGCCGCTTCCTGAAATCCCTGGGCATTGCCCATGTTTTCAATTCCCGGGGAATGGATTTTGCCGAACAAATTCTGGAAACGACCGAAGGGCAGGGTGTCGATGTCGTGTTAAACTCCTTGGCCGGAGAAGGTGCCCTGCATAGTCTGAGTGTGCTGGGCACCTTCGGTCGGTTTCTGGAAATCGGAAAGACCGATATTTATCTCAACGGCCAACTGGATTTGTATCCCTTCCGAAACAATCTGGCGTATTTTGCCATCGATCTGGACCGGGTGATTCGGGAACGTCCCGGCTTGATCCGCCGACTGTTCGAAGAGGTCCTGGCGCATATCCAGCAGGGCCGGTTGGAGCCTTTGCCCCGGACGGTATTCTCGTATCCGAAGGCTGTGGACGCCTTTCGCTACATGGCACGGCGTCAACACATCGGTAAAATTGTTCTGGTGCCCCCGGGAATCGAGGGAGGGCATCCGGAACCTTCCACCCGGCAGACGGGCATCTCGCTTCCGATTTCGGAGCGGGCCTGTTATTTAATCACCGGGGGAATGGGTGCTCTGGGCATGGAGGTGGCCCGCTGGTTCATCGATCATGGTGCCCGGCATTTGATTCTGGTGGGCCGGACGGCGCCCGGAACAAAGGTGCGACGACAGCTCAAGCAATGGGAAGAAAACGGTATAAACATCCAGGTGGAACAGCTGGATGTTTCCCAGCGGGAACAGGTGGAAAAGCTTTTTAAAAACCTTCGCTCCTGGAAGGTGCCGCTGAAGGGTGTGGTGCATGCTGCAGGCACCCTGGCCGATGCCACCGTGGCCCGATTACAGGAGGATCAGATCCAGCGGGTCGTGCTTCCCAAAGTCATGGGGGCCTGGTATCTGCATCAATACAGTCGCGAAATGCCGCTGGATTTCTTTGTTCTGTATTCTTCGGCCGCAGCGGTGTTCGGTTCTCCGGGGCAGGCCCACTATGCGGCGGCCAATGCGTTTCTGGATGCCCTGGCCCATTGGCGGCGACGGAAGGGGCTTCCCGCCCTGTCCATCAACTGGGGACCCTGGACGCAAATCGGCCTGGCTGCCCGATCCGATCGGGCCGGACGATTGGAACGCAGGGGTTTCGACGGCATTGCCCCCAGGCAGGGAATGCAAGCTTTCCAGATGGTCGTCGCCTTGCCCGTGGAACAGGTGGTGATAGCGCCCATACAGTGGCATCAGTTGCGCCGATTGTACCAGGGCATGATTCCCCCCTCGGTGGTTCGTTCGTTTGTTACACCCGCGGCTGAACCGACACCACCAAAGACAACAGGTCCTCAGGAAACCTCCGACAGCCAGGCCGCTGCGGCGACCGAGGCCCTCATGGGGCTGCCTTCCGAAGAACAAGGAAAACAATTGGTGGATTTTCTGAAGTCCCAGATAACCCGGGTGGTCGGCATCCCGGACCATCGATTGAATCCCGATCAACCTTTGAATACCCTGGGAATCGACTCGTTAATGGCCATCGAGTTGAAGAATACCATCGAGGCGCGATTGGGAGTCACCATCCCCATCGCCACCCTGTTACAGGGTCCCAGTCTGCGGGAGTTGGCGGAAGTGATTCGGAGGCAAATTCAGCCGGCGGAATCCGTGGCCGTTTCGGCGGATCGGAAAATGCCCGAAGAATCCCGAGAAAAGGTGTATGCCCTTTCTCACGGCCAGCGGGCCATGTGGTTCCAACATCAATTATCCCCGGAAAGTATTTACAATATCGTTTATGCCGTTCGTATTCTGGACGAAGTGGATGTGCCCGCTTTAAAAACCGCTGTTCAACGCATCGTGGATCGGCACGAGGCCTTACGAACCACCTTCCGTAAGAACGCCGAGGGTCAGCCCGTGCAGGTGGTCCATCCCCGCATGGAGGCCTTCTTTCGGGAAGTGGATGCCCGGGATTGGTCCGAAGAGACCCTGCAGGAACGGTTGCGCGAAGAGGCCCATCGACTGTTTGATTTGGAGAAAGGCCCCTTGATGCGGGTCTTCCTGTATCGTCGAGGGGAAAAAGAGGCTGTATTGATGCTGGTGACCCACCATATTGTGACGGATATGTGGACCCAGGCCGTTTTATTATACGAAATCGGGCAGCTGTATCCCCGGATCGCAGGTGATCGCGCCGCTCCGGAATTTCTGGAACAACCCCCTCAATACATCGATTTTGTCCGCTGGCAGCAGGAAATGTTGGCGGGACGCGAAGGTGAACGCCTGTTCCATTACTGGCGGCGACAACTGGGGGAGGAGTTGCCCCTGTTGAATCTGGCGACCGATCGTCCTCGTCCACCCGTGCAGACCTTTCGGGGAGCCCACCTGACGCTCCGTTTTTCCCGGAAATTGTCTCAAAAGATCAAGGCCCTGTCGGAGGAGACCGGGGCAACGCCTTATCAAATATTGCTGGCCGCCTTTAAGGTTTTGCTACACCGTTATAGCCAGCAGGAGGACATTATCGTCGGCACCCCGACCACCGGACGCAGCCGACCCGAGTTTATGCAAACCGCGGGCTATTTTGTAAACCCCATACCGTTGCGTACGCGCATCCGTCCCCTGGAAACGTTTCGGACATATCTGCAGCAGGTGCGCCAAACGGTCATCGAGGGGCTTGAACATCAGGACTATCCCTTCCCGCTGATGGTGGAGAAATTCAACCCTCAGCGCGATCCCAGCCGGAATCCCATTTTTCAGGTCATGTTTGTCTTACAGCGGACTCAACAACTGGGTGGAATGGATATCTCGTCCTTTGCTCTGGGCAAAGAGGGCGCCCGGATGGATCTGGGCGGCATTCAGATAGAATCCCTGGAACTGGAACAGCGCATCGCTCCCTTCGAACTCACGTTTATGATGGCCGAACAGAATGGAGAGTTGCTGGCGAATATGGTGTATAATGTGGATTTGTACCGGCCGGAGACGGTGCAGCGAATGCTCACCCATTTCATGCGGATTCTGGAGGAGGTTGGTGCCGATCCGGATACGCCCATCAAAGACATCGCCTTGTTGACCGATGAAGAGTCGTCTTGGCTGACTCGGGAATTGAACAACAATGCCGGCGCCTTTCCGGGGGATCGACCGGTGCATCAGTGGTTCGAACAGGTGGTTGCCGAACATGCCGATCGGGTGGCCGTTCAATTCGAAGGGCGGATGGTGAAATATCGGGAACTGAATCGTAGGGCCAATCAGTTGGCACATTTTCTGGTGGAAAAAGGCGTGGGGCCGGAAGTGTTGGTGGGGTTGGCCCTGCCGCGGTCGCCGGACATGGTGGTGGCCATGCTGGGGGTCTTAAAAGCCGGAGGGGCCTTCCTGCCGCTGGATCCGGAGTATCCGACCGAACGACTGAAATTTATGATGCAGGATGCCGGTGTGCGACTGGTTTTAACCCATTCCCGGGTGCTGGAACGCCTGCCCGATGGGGAAATGGAATGCATTGCTCTGGATTCACAGTGGGATGCCGATATCGCCGGCCACCCGGAGGCGAATCCGGAGCGCGTGGTGTATCCCGAAAATCTGGCCTATGTCATCTACACCTCGGGCTCCACCGGACGGCCCAAAGGGGTACTGATACAGCATCGGGGATTTGCTAACGTCATTGTGGCGGCCCGAGACAGTTATCGCGTCCGTCGTTCCACAAAATTTCTCCAGTTTGCCTCCTTCAGTTTCGATGCCTCTATAGTGGAAATTTTTCCCACGTTAATGGAGGGCGCCACAGTGTGTATGATTCCCCAGGAAGCGGTGACTTCCAGCGCTGTACTCACTCAAAAGATACGAGAGTTCGGCATCACTCACGCCGTGTTGCCGCCCTCGATGCTGTCCTCTCTTCCGGAAGAAGCGGTCCAGGGTATTCAGGTTCTGGTCAGTGCCGGAGAAGCCTGTCCCCCCGATATGGCCGCGCGTTTTTACCAAGGCCGCGTGTTTCTAAACGCATATGGACCGACGGAGAATACGGTGTACACCTCCTGTTATGAGGTCACAGAAGAGCCCCGGGGTGCCACCGTCCCCATCGGAAAGCCGGTTCAGAACACCCGGTTTTACGTGCTGGATGCCTTTTTGAATCCGGTTCCGGTCGGAGTGCCCGGCGAGCTCTACATCGGCGGCGTGGGAGTGGCGCGAGGGTATTTGCGGCGTCCCCGCCTGACCGCGGAACGCTTCTTACCCGATCCGTTTGCCGAAGAACCCGGAGCCCGGATGTACAAAACGGGCGATCTGGTGCGGGTTCTGCCGGATGGCAACATCGAATTCATGGGGCGTGTGGACTATCAGATTAAGCTGCGGGGCTTTCGCATCGAGCTGGAGGAAGTGGAGTCCGTGATGAACGCCCATCCGGAGGTGGAGCTTGCGACGGTGGTACCGGACACCCGTCGGCAAATATTGAATGCCTACTACGTGCCCCGGCAACCCCGGGAGGCGCCTACCCAGGAGCTGGAATGGTGGCCTTCGGTGGCGGAATTTTTTGTGTACGACGATCTGTTGTATTACGCCATGACCCACGACGACCTGCGAAACGAACAGTATAAAGCGGCCTACCGGAAATATGTCAAGGACAAGGTGGTGCTGGATATCGGGACGGGCAAGGATGCCATTCAGGCGCGCTTTTGCATAGAAGCGGGGGCCCGGAAGGTGTACGCGATTGAGCTTCTGGAAGAAAGTTACCGGAAGGCCCGCGAGACCATCACCCGGCTGGGACTTCAGGATAAAATCATCCTGATCCTCGGGGATGCCATGGAGGTGGAATTGCCTGAAACAGTCGATGTGATTACTTCGGAAATTGTAGGAGCGATCGGCGGATCGGAGGCCGCGGCCGTTATTTTGAACCATGCCCGCCGCTTCCTGAAAAAAGACGGCATTATGATCCCGGTCCGAAGTGTAACGCGCATCGCTCCGGTGCAATTGCCCCGGCAGTTTCTGGACGATCCGTATTTTACCGAAGTCACCGGGCATTATGTGAAACAAATCTTCGATCAGGTGGGATATCGTTTCGACCTGAGGCTCAGTATCAAGGGATTGCACCCCGGGTATCTGATTGGCAATTCAGATATCTTTGAGGACCTGGATTTTTCCGGGGAGGTCCAGCCGGAGTTCACCCGGTCGGTCCGTTTTCAAATCGATCGAGATGCCCGTTTGGATGGGTTTTTGGTCTGGCTAACCCTATATACCGATCCCGAACACAAGATCGACATTCTGGAAAATCCCCATAGCTGGCTGCCGGTGTATTTACCGGTTTTTTATCCCGGCATTGAAGTTCGGCGGGGAGACCGGATCGAGGCTACCATCATCAGCAAGCTGTCTTCGAACGGAATGAATCCGGATTATATGGTGAAAGGGGTGGTCCATCGCCGCTGGGGCGATGATGTTCCTTTTGAATACGTATCGGCCCATTTCGCTCCGGAATATCGAAAAACCCCCTTTTATCAGAAACTGTTTGCCAATGATGATATCCCCATTCGCCGCGGTACCGCCCCGACACTGCTTACCCCCGAGGCATTGAAAGATTACCTGCGCAAGTATTTGCCGGAGTACATGGTGCCGGCCAACATCATTTCTCTGGCGGAACTGCCCAAGACGCCCAGTGGCAAGATCGATCGGGCCGCATTGCCCACCCCGGAACATTTGCGCAAGAAGACGGGATCCCTAAAGCCGCGAAACGATCTGGAAGAAAAGCTGGTTCATATCTGGAAAGAAGTGCTTCAACTGGAAGACGTAGGGGTAACGGACAATTTCTTCGAGATGGGTGGCCATTCTCTGGCGGCCATTCAGGTACAAACCCGCATTCAGGAACTGACCGGTAAAGAGCTGTCGCTGGTGGACATGTTTAAATATCCCACCATCGAGGCGCTGGCCCGTTATCTAAGTGGAGAATCGGGAAGGGAGAGGACTCGGGAGAAAGTTCAGGATCGAGCCAGTCGACGTCGCGACGCCCTCAGTCAAAAGCGCGACCGATTGCGCAAAAAACGGGGTCGATAGGCGGTATCGGCGTTCGACTCCAGAACCATGGTAAAAAAGGGTGAGGGACAAATGAAGTCTTTTGATTGGACAAAATGCCAGGAACGTACGCGGGACATTTACGAGCGGGTTCCGGGTTATCCCAGTCCGCCCTTGATACCCCTCCCTGATCCCAATGATGTGAGCGCGCTGCATGAGCTGGGCATTGTGAATACTCCGCTGTCCCGCTTCCTTGTGCGGGTGGCCTTGCGGGCTGCGGGATTCCGCGCGTTTCGAAAGCAGTTGCCTCATCATCTGGAAGAGCTGTTGCGGCGTTCCAATTTGAGGGGGGCCGGTCTGTTTGCCCTGGTGAATTCCGCCACGCTGGCGCTGCAAGACGATCCGCGTGGGCCGGATCCCCTGGAGCGCGCCGCCACGCTGATTTTGGCGGCACGAAGTTTCTATCGCGAGCTGTGGAGCGGGCGGCTGCAGCCCGATCGTTTTCAAGGACACCCCTTGGAAATGGGGCAGTATCCGAATTTCTTTTCCACCTGTCTGACCATCGAGCACGGAAATGCCCGCTTGTTTAAAAGCAGTTGCACCGCGCTGGTGAACATTGTTATACGGGGTCAATATTTCCAGTTGCATGTGGGGGAAATGGAGCACGATCCTCCTGTGGGGGCTCTGGTGCCGGCTCTCCAACGGGTGGTTCGGACGGCCCGAGAGGCGACGGACGATTCCCGGGCCGGTTCGCCCGGGATATTAACCGCGGCCATGCATAAGACCCAGTTGAAAGTCTTCCGGGAATTCTTGCGGGAGCCGCTCAACCGGGAATCTTTTCATCGCATCCGGCATGGGTTTTTCACCCTATGCCTGGATCTGGATACTTATCCCGAAAACGAAGCCGAGGCGGCCCGTCAGGCCCATGCCATGAATCTGCACAACCGCTGGTACCATTCCAGCGTGCAGGTGGTGGTTTTTGGAAACGCTAAGACGGCCGTCATCTGCAATTTTAATACTTATGTCGACGGCAATCCCATGATGCGATTCGGAGCCGAGCTCTACGCTCGGGCGCTCCGGGTGCCTGTAACCCGGCGGGACGAGGAGGCCTCCCCCGGCCCCCTCGAGGTTGAACCCCTGCCCTGGGTGGTTAAAAAAGAATGGCAAAAGCAGGCCGAAAAGGATGTCAAGTGGGTGACCGATGATCAGCCGGCCACGTTTGTCATCGATGGCATTGGGCAGCAGAGTTTTATCCCCTACAACCTGAAGCCGGTACCGATCTTCGTCATCGCCCTGCAAATGGCCATTCAGCGGGTGATGGGACGTCCACTACCGATTGCACAATATTTAACACTGTCGCGTTATCGCTGTATGGATCTGGCCATAGCCCTGGTGGCTACACCGGAAGTCAACCGGTTTGTTCAATATGTTTTGCATTCCGATCGAAACCGGGAGAAGAGTTTGCAGATGCTTCAGATGGCGATTCGGTCGCAACAACAGGCTGCGCGAGAGGCTCGCCGATATCTGTCGCTGCAGAAAATGCTGTCCTTGTTTTTGGTGACCCGCAATCGCCGGCAGCGGATTTACGTCATGGCCGTTGCTGCGATGGCGTTCTTTATCCTGCGCCTGTTGGGATATCATAAGCCCCGGTTATCCGATGTGGTGTTGTCCCATCCGGCCATTTATCCGGAAGTACCGATCATCGGTCGTCCGGGCATTCGCTTACCTTACGTCCGCTACTTGGGTTTGCATTACCAGATCATGAAAGATCGCATTGTATTGACTTTCATGCCGGGGTTGCGCTGGACGGTACCCAATGCCCGGCTGGTGCAGATGCTGCACAAGAGCCTGGAAGAAATTTTAAAGCTGGTCGTCCCCCGGCGCTTCCATCAAATGGCGCATTAAGCTTCATGGTTGTGAGATTGATAAATGGGTCACCATCGGACGGAGAAGCAACGGTTATTTTAATATACTGTGGGGACAGGACATCGGTTTTGTCCCGGAAACAGACAAAGGATCTAAATTGGATGGGGGAACGGTCGTGCATGGACATTTTGGAAACACCGATGCCATTGAAGGTCTGGATATCGCCATCATTGGTATGGCGGGACGCTTTCCCGGGGCTCGAAACATCGAGGCGTTCTGGGAGAATTTGAAAAATGGTGTAGAAGGGATTCGGTTTTTTTCCGAAGAAGAACTCCGCGAGGCGGGGATAGCGGAAACCCAGCTTCGGGATCCCAACTACGTGAAAGCCCGGGGAGTGTTGGGGGATGCTGATCGGTTCGACGCCCGCCTGTTTGATTTTGCGCCCCGGGAGGCCGAGATCATCGATCCGCAGCATCGGGTGTTTATGGAGATCGTCTGGGAGGCCCTGGAACGGGCCGGTTATGATCCCGAAAAATACGATGGTTTAATCGGGTTATTCGCCGGGGTGGGAATGAATACCTACCTGTTGAATTATATCCTCTCCCTGAAAGGGCTTTCCAATCCCGCAGATTTGTATCAGGTTGCCATTGCGAACGATAAGGATTTTTTGACCACCCGGGTTTCCTACAAGTTAAATCTGCGAGGTCCCAGTCTGGATGTCCAAACCGCCTGTTCGACCTCTCTGGTTGCGGTGCATGTGGCCTGTCAGAACTTGCTGAATTACGATTGCGATATGGCTCTGGCGGGCGGGGTCACCATTACGGTGCCCGAAACCCAGGGGTATGTGTATCAGGATGGAATGATTCTGTCACCCGATGGGCATTGTCGTCCGTTTGATGCCCGCGCCCAGGGAACCGTGGCCGGCCATGGGGCCGCCGTGGTGGTGTTAAAACGACTGGCCGATGCCCTGGAAGACGGGGATACCATCTATGCAGTGATCAAAGGTTCGGCCATCAACAACGATGGGAGCAATCGGGTGGGCTACACGGCACCCAGTGTGGAGGGACAGGCCGAAGTCATTGCCATGGCGCAGGCGGTGGCGGGAATCGATCCCGATACCATCGATTACATCGAATGTCACGGCACCGGCACCCGACTGGGCGATCCCATCGAAATCGAAGCCCTCAAACAGGTGTTTCAAGAAAAGACCGACCGGAAACAATTTTGCGCCATCGGTTCGGTTAAAAGCAATGTGGGCCATCTGGATGCCGCTGCTGGAGTTACCGGGTTGATCAAAACGGTGCTTTCCCTTTATCATCGTCAGATACCCCCAAGCATCAACTTCGATCGTCCCAATCCCCAGATCGACTTTGACAACAGTCCCTTTTTCGTCAATACCCGTTTGCGGGATTGGCCCGAAAATGGGCATCCCCGGCGAGCCGGGGTCAGCTCGTTCGGCATTGGCGGTACCAATGCTCATGTGGTGCTGGAAGAAGCACCGGAGAGCGAACCCTCGGGGGCCACGCGTCCCTGGCAGCTGCTGGTGCTTTCCGCCAAAAGCCGGACCGCCCTGGATAAAATGACCGAAAATTTAGCCGATTATTTGAACGACCATCCGGAATTGTCCCTGGGAGACGTGGCCTTCACTTTAGCCTTGGGACGCCGGGAATTAAACGGGCGACAGGCCGTTGTGGTCCATTCCCTGGACGACGCCGTGCAGGTGCTCTCCAGCCGGGATCCCAAACGGCTGATGCAGGCCTTCTATCCCCGGCAAGTTCCGACTCCTTCGGTGGTTTTCATGTTCAGCGGCCAGGGGGCCCAGTACCCCCATATGGGACGGGAATTATACGAGAGGGAGCCGGCTTTCCGGGAAGTGGTCGATAATTGCTGTGAAATGCTGAAACCCCGTTTGGGCGGGGATTTGCGAGAGGTGCTCTTCCCTGCCTCCGACAAGGAAGCCGAGGCGGCCGAACAGTTGAAACAAACCTCCATTACCCAGCCGGCGCTGTTCGTTATCGAATATGCGCTGGCACAATTGTGGATGCACTGGGGTGTGGAACCCGCCGCCATGATCGGCCACAGCATCGGGGAGTATGTGGCGGCCTGCCTGGCCGGTGTGTTCACCCTGGAGGATGCCCTCCAATTGGTGACCCTGCGAGGACGGTTGATGCAAGAAATGCCTTCGGGTGCCATGGCAAGCGTGGCCCTCTCGGAAGAACGGCTCCGAAAGTGTTTACCCGCCGATGTGTCCCTGGGAGCCGTCAATAGTGTGGAAAGTTGTGTCGTCTCCGGACCGCATCGGGCTGTCGAGGCTTTCGAGCAGCGGCTCCGGGAAGAAGGCGTGGAAGTGCGCCGCCTGCATACTTCTCATGCCTTTCATTCCCCCATGATGGAACCGATTCTGGAACCGTTCCGCAAGGCCGTGGCGGCGCTCGAATTGCATCCCCCGCAAAAGCCGTTTATTTCCAACGTCACCGGCACCTGGATAACGGTGCAGGAAGCCACCGATCCGGATTACTGGGCCCGGCACCTGAGACAAACCGTCCGTTTTGCCGATGGCATCGGGGAGATATTGAAAGACGAACGGGCCCTGTTTCTGGAAGTGGGGCCGGGTAAAACCCTGAGCACCCTGACCCGCCGGCATCCCTCCTGTACCCCCAATACGGTGGTTCTGTCCAGCCTGCGTCATCCGAAGGAGGTTCAACCGGATTTGGCCTTTTTGTTAACCACGCTGGCCCGCCTATGGCTGGCCGGTGTTCCCATCAACTGGAAACACTATTTCTCCGGGGAAAAGCGTCGTCGGGTGAGCTTACCCACTTATCCGTTTGAACGACAACGCTACTGGTTGGAGACGCAACGGTTGCCTTTAGAAGCCGCCGCCGGTGCCGCCGGGGCAGGCAAACAAAGCGACATCGGACGCTGGTTTTATCAACCGTCCTGGAAACGGCGGGAAATACGGCCGAAAAATCTGGATGAGGTGCTTTCCACGGCCTCTCGGCGCTGGTTGATTTTTGCCGATGAAACCGGTTTGGCCGACCATCTGATATCGCGATTGCAATCGTTTCAACAGGAGGTCCGCTGGGTTCGACCGGGGAAAGGGTTCGCCCGATTGGAAGAAAACGCCTTTACCCTGCGACCCGATTGCCTGGAGGACTACCAAAAACTGCAGGAAAACCTGGAACAGCAAAAATGGTGGCCGGACGAGGTGGTCCACATGTGGACGGTTACCTCAACCGAACAGGGAACAAACACTCGGAGCGAGTTCAACTCCGCACTCATCCATGCGGGTTTTTACAGCCTCTTGTACCTCGGCAAAACCCTGGCCACGGCCAAAGACGGCGAAAGCATTCGGCTTACCGTTGTGACCCATCATACCCAGGAAGTATCCGGGGAAGAACGGCTTGCTCCGGAAAAGGCGATGCTACTGGGTCCGGCTCTGGTTATTCCCCAGGAAGTGCCCCACATTTCCTGCCGGGTCATCGATCTCGTGCTACCCGGATCGAACGGAGAGGGCTTTCAGAAACCGGTGGAATGGATTTTACAGGAAGTGTTTCGGGAGGAATCCGAACCCCTGGTGGCGTTCCGGGGAAGGTACCGCTGGGTCCCGGTATTCGAACCCGCCTATCTCCCGCCGGTGTCTCAGAAGCCCTGCCTGCTAAAAGAGAACGGTGTTTATCTCATCACCGGGGGGCAGGGACGTATGGGGATGGCCATTGCCCGGTATCTGGCCGAAAGCGTCAGGGCGCGGATTGTTTTGGTCGGCCGAACGCCCTTTCCGGAACGAGAAGCCTGGGAAACCTGGCTGGAACAGCATCCCGAGGATGATTGGATCGTTCAACGCATCCGCCGGTTGCTGGAACTGGAGAAAACGGGGGCCCGGGTGCTGACGTTCACGGCCAACGTTAACCATGTGGAACAGATGCGGACGATCCGCGATCAGGTGAAAAAGCAATTTGGCGGTATTCAAGGTATTTTCCACGCCGCCGGGAGCGTCGGCGCCGACGCCTTCCGAACCCTGGGGGAAGTCAAAACATCCGATTGTGAAGCCCAATTCGAGGCCAAGGTATACGGGGTAAAGGTGTTGTACGAAGTATTTGGAAAAGAACCCCTGGATTTTTGTGTGTTGCAGTCGTCCTTATCCACCGTGTTGGGTGGCCTGGGTTTGGCCGCCTATTCGGCCGCCAACCGGTTTATGGACGCCTTCGTGCAGCGGTTGTGGCAAATGCACGGTCCCCGGGGTTGGATGGTCGTGGATTGGGATGGCTGGCAGTTTGAAGA
>WFTQ01000050.1 GCA_015485355.1 bacterium
CCCTGGAGGATTCGAACCCCCGACCAACGGCTTAGAAGGCCGCTGCTCTATCCGCTGAGCTAAGGGAGCGTTGAGCCGGCGTGGACACCGCGGCCCCTGTTTCGCTTTGTCGGGGCGAGTGGATTTGAACCAGCGACCCCCTGCTCCCAAGGCAGGTGCGCTAACCAGGCTGCGCTACGCCCCGATCCTTGCCTCCCTTTCCCGCATCCCCTAAAAAAGCCGGTTCTCTACCCCGTGCGCCTTTTTTCCCGTCCCCCGGTTATCGAGGGCTATCAAAAAACCTCGTCCTCCGATGGGGAGCATACCGCTTTCTTTATGATGCACCGCCCGTTTTCTCTTCCGAAGCCGCCCAATTTAATTCTTCCGCCCAAAAAAATCAAGACCTATATCCACTCCCAGCCTCCCGGGGGCATGGGCAAACCCATATTATTTACGCAGAACAAATGAAAATTTTCAAAAATATCAAAAAAAGATTTTAAAAATTGGCGTTCCTTCCGTATTATTTATTTTAAAACGGATTAAAGAGGGAAGGGTAAACAGCCATGAAAAATATCGAGATTAAATATTTCTTGTCCTCTCCCCGTTCCATTAAACTGAAGTTAAAAGAACATCCGGAAATCAATTTTCAATATCAAACTTACCAGAAGGACGTATATTTTAAAATTTCGGACCATCGGCTTAAAATCCGCATCGAAGAAAACCAACAGCCTCACATTATTCAATACCATCGTCCGGACGTAGAAGAACCCCGCATCAGCGATTATCAGATCATCAAAATTACCAATTTGAGCAAGACCCTTCGGGAACTGCAACAAAAATTCGGCATTCTAGGACAGGTGGAAAAATGGCGTGAACTCTATATTTTCCGAAATGTCCGCATTCACCTGGACAATGTAACCCAGCTGGGATGGTTTTTGGAATTTGAATCGGTCATCATCGGTCAATACGATCAGGAAACGGCGACACAGAACCTGCAGATTCTGATCGACTATTTCGCCCCTTTTGTCAATGGAACTTGTGCCAAAAGCTATATCGATCTTATCTTGGAAGTGAACCAATATTGAACCCTACAGAGGACTATGGGAGTTCCAGAAATTATCTTCGCCACCAAAAATAGGCACAAAATCAAAGAAGTGCAGGCGATTTTAAAAGATGTCGCTCTGATCATTCGTCCCATGGACGCAGTCATGGACTTGCCCGAGATTGAGGAGACCGGCCAGAGTTTTGCAGAAAATGCGTTGCTCAAGGCCCGCACGGTTTTCCAGCATACCGGTCGATGGACCATCGCAGACGATTCGGGCCTGGAGGTGGATGCCCTCCAGGGAGCACCGGGCATCTATTCGGCCCGATTTTCGGGCCAAAGCCATGATTACCGGGCCAACAATCAAAAGCTGTTGCAGGCCATGAAGGACATTCCCGACAATCGTCGAGGCGCCCGGTTTCGCTGCGTGGTGGCCATTGTGGGACCCAACTTCGCTACCACCGTGGAAGGGGTGGTGCGGGGAACAATTGTTCGAGAACCCCGAGGTACCCGGGGTTTTGGATACGACCCCCTGTTCGTTCCCGAGGGATATGAGCGGACGTTTGCGGAACTGGGAGAAGATATCAAAAACCGGATCAGCCATCGGGCGATCGCTTTTCGTAAGGCGGCGGCCGTGGTAAAACGCCTGTTGAACCCATCCGCCCAATAAGCTTTATCATCCCGAATCGGTCTATTCTGCCTGCCGGTCCAGCCACTTTTTTCATTTCCGGTTGCGCACGCCTATTCCGGACCTCATCATACACAGGCGGCAAAAAAGGAGGGTGCTACCATGCCTCGTTTCCCTGACGTTGCTGAACGGGTCGAGCCTTTACAGGGTTCGGTTTTTGAAAAATTCCGCAAACAGATGAAGGCCCAGGGCGAAAACTTAGTGCGTCTGCATATTGGAGACACCTACTTGCATCCTGCCTATCCCTTGCCCATCGAAACGGCCTTTGTGAACCGCTACCCCACGTTTAATCGTTACTGTCACACCTTTGGTGTGGAGCGTTTGCGAGGTGTGCTTCTCACCAAGCTGCAGGAGGACAATCAACTGCCCGTCACGTTGCACCACCTCTTGGTCACCGGTGGCGCCACCAATGCTTTGAGTATAGCCGTCCATGCGCTGGTGAATCCCGGAGAAGCCGTGTTGGTGTTGACACCGGCCTGGCCTTTCTTTTTTGGCATGGTGAAAATGATCGGGGCAACCGTAATCGAAGTGCCTTTCTACACCAAACTGTTCGAGCAACCTGACCTGGATATTGAGGCCTATCTATCGCAATTCATCACCCCTCAAACCGTGGCGCTTTATGTGAACACCCCGAACAATCCCAGCGGCAAGGTACTGACCCGGGAACACATGCAACAGATCGGGGAATTTGCTCGTCGGCATCGCCTTTGGATCTTATCCGACGAAGCTTACGATGGGTTGACCTTCGACTCCCGTCCGCATATTTCCATCGGCAGCCTTCCCGGATTGTTTGATCAAACGGTTTCTATCTTTACGTTTTCTAAGATTTTTATGTTTGCTGGACTTCGTCTGGGATATCTGGCGGCCAATCCCGATGCCGTCAAGGCCTTTAACCGCATCCTGGTCCATCAGCTTTACAGCCCTTCGACGCTGGCCCAGTATCTGATGATCGAGCCTGTCCAGACCCGTCACCAGTGGATGCCCGGCGTCCGAAACCATTATCAAGAGTTGAGGGATTTATTCCGGAAACATCTGTCAATCGCCTTTCCTATCCCCGAAGGGACCTATTTTATTTTCTTTTCCTTGGCCCCTTATTTAAAGGGTCGGGACTACCGGCAGGTGTTTCATCAGCTTCTGGAGAACGGTGTATCGGCGGCTCCGGGGCAGGATTTCGGGCGGCATTTTCGGCACTATGTTCGAATCTGCTTCACCGGGGAGCCTCCCGATCGGCTGGCCGCGGCGATTGACCGATTCAACCGCCTGATACGCCGGCTTCGTTGACCAACAAAAGGAGATTCGCCATGTGGAAGGTGGGTTATTTTCAATTTCGCCCCCTGTTCGGAAAGGTGGAACGAAATGTGGAACGGGTGGTTCACGCGCTTCGGGAGGTTGAGGCGGACCTCCTGGTTTTACCGGAACTGGCCTTTACCGGATACTATTTTCAGAATCGTCAAGAAGCATTGGCCCTGGCGGAAGACCCGGACGATTCTCCTACGGTTCAGATACTCACGGCCCTGTGCAAGGGGGGCAATTTTCATCTGGTTACCGGGTTTGCCGAACGAAGAGGGGACCAATGCTACAATAGTGCCCTGTTGATCGGGCCGGAAGGGGTGATCCACATTTATCGGAAACTGCACTTGTTTCACGAGGAGAAACATTGGTTCGATCCGGGGGATCTTCCGCCGGCGGTTACCCGAATCAACGGCGTGGGCATTGGAATGATGGTATGCTTCGACTGGATTTTTCCGGAAACCATGCGCACCCTGACTCTACTGGGCGCCGACATCGTTTGCCATCCGTCCAACCTGGTTCTGAGCTACTGCCAGCAAACCATGATATCCCGCTGCCTGGAAAACGGCGTCTTCGCCATTACCGCCAATCGGATCGGGACGGATACCCGCGCTCATGGCCGCATTCGCTTTACCGGAAAGAGCCAGATCGTCGCCCCCAAAGGCGTTTTGTTGCACCGGGGACCGTCCCGTAAAGAAGAGCTGTATATCACCACGATCGATCCCCGGGAGGCCAGGGATAAACAGATCACTTCGCTCAACCATCTGCTCCGCGACCGCCGGCCGGAATTTTACGGGCCGTTGATGGCAAAAAACCCTTAAGAAATTGTTATGCCGGATGAATGAGCGTTCTTTCTGGATACTCTTTTTCACCGTCTTCGCCGCCATGCTGGGCCTGGGCATCATCGGTCCCCTGATGCCTTTACTGGCCAACCGACTGGGAGCAACGGGGACGGCTTTAGGCCTGGTATTTTCGGGATTTTCCATTGCCCGTACGCTGACCATGCCTCTGGTGGGGCATCAAAGCGACCGTCTGGGACGCAAGCGCTTCATTGTGGTGGGGTTGCTGATTTATTCCCTCATTTCCGTGGGATACCTGTTCAGTCATTCGGTATTGGAGTTGATCTGGCTCCGGGTGCTCCACGGCATGGCATCCGCCATGGTGATTCCCATTGCCATGGCCTATGCCGGGGAACTGGCTCGTAAGGGTCAGGAGGGGGAAACGATGGGAACCTTTTCCATGGCGACCATGGCGGGATTAGGCGTGGGTCCCCTGCTGGGCGGTGTATTCACCGACTGGTTGGGACAGGAGGCCGCTTTTCTGTCCCTCACGGCATTAGCCCTCATCGCCGCCGGGTTCGGTTATTGTTTTCTTCCGGAAACCCGGCGATCCAATCGTAGCCCAGCAATTCCTTTCTTCCAGGGGCTGCAACGCATTCTCTCCCATCGCGCCGTTCTGGGCGTCCTCTGGTTCCGCTTCATCATGACCCTGGCCCGGGGGACCATTATCTCCTTCTTTCCGCTTTACGCCGCCTCCGTGGGGATGTCCCTGGCAAAAATCGGCATTCTTCTTTCGGTCAATATGTTGCTCATGTCCCTGTTACAAAAATGTTTCGGCCGCCTGACCGATCGTACGGGGCATCGGTTATCGTTCATTCAAGCGGGCATGATTCTGGCCGCCATTTCCCTGGCCCTTATCCCTTCCTTTCACCAATTCTGGCAGCTTTTTTTATTAAACGTGGTCATGGGTCTGGCAGGCGCCCTTGCCTTCCCCGCCGCCATCGCCCTGATGGTGGAATACGGCCGTAAAAGAGGCATGGGCAGCGCCATGGCCTATTTTAATATGGCCCTGAGCACCGGAATGATCCTGGCCCCCTTACTCAGCGGCCTGATCATGGACGTTTTCTATATCGAGGCAATTTTCTACATCAACGGTTCTTTGATCGGCCTGGGAGGCATCATTTTTTTCCTGCTCACCCACGGCTTACGAGGGTCATCCTGACCATTTCGCCCAAACGGTCTCATCGGTTCCGCCGCCCCCCTACCCCTGTATTTCGCTCTTTCCCTCCAACCCCCCATCATTAAAGAGGTCTCCCGATGTGTCGATGACTAACTCTTGGTCGATTAAATGTTTCACCACAGATGTATGAAAAGGTATTTCACACACATGCCCATTAAACAAAAAATTATTGCGGGAGCCATAACCGTACTTTTCGGATTTTCTCTGTTTAATTATCTCTTTTTTCCCCGTCAGATCGAAAAGCATTTTCGTGAAGAAACCCACCATCGGGCTCAACGCCTTGCCCGGATGATAGGAGCGAATCTGGAAACAGCCATCAATCAGGACGATCTCACCTTTCTGGAATCGATTTTCCGCGTTCTCCGGAACGACCAGGAAATCGTTTATATGGTGTACCATGACCGCAATCGAGGAACATTGACCTACAACCCCGATAACATTCGCATCCCCTATCCCGTTCTGAGCCGAAAGAACCCGTTCGCCGAGCAGGATACGATCCTGCATTACTATGAACAGATGCGCTCCCGAAGCGCTTCATTAGGGGATTTGTTCATTGGTTTATCCACCCAGGAAAGGAACCGGCACATTTTCCAATTAAAACACTTCATCGGCATATCCAGTTTCATTTTATTTATTATGGGCATTTTAGGAGCGGTGTTTCTGGGCACGGTCATCACCCAGCCGTTGCATCGATTTGTAAACACGTTACGGGCTGCTCGGAAAGTCCGGCTTGGACGGGATGCCCGACCAGACGATGAGTTTGACGAGATTTTTGATGCTTTCCAGGAAATCAATGCCGACCTGGAAAACCAACGCAAAGCGCGGAAGGAGGCCAGCGAACATCAACGGGCCCTCCTGGAAGCGGTGAACGAATCGGTGATTACCTGCGATCATGCGGGGACGATTGTTTTAATGAATAAGACCGCTGAACGGCAATTCCAATATCCCCGGAAAGAGCTCCTGGGGAAAAACATTCGCGACCTGTTTACGCCATCGTCTCAATCGCTTTTTCAGGAATATATGGTTCAGGTCGCCAGGGAGTCAGTCAACCCGCCGTATTCCACGGATGAGGGAGAACTACTCGGGCAACGCAAAGATGGTTCTACCTTTGCGGCCCGCATTTCCATCGAAACGGTTCGCCTGTCGGAACACGATCTGTACACCCTGGTAATAGAAGACATTACCGAGGAAAAGATCAACCGGAAAAAAATCCAGCAAAGCGAAGAAAAAATTCGCGCCTTGTTCGAAGCCATCCCCGATTGCATTTTCTGGGTATCTTCCCAGGGCCGCCTGCTGGGTTACAAACCTTCGGCCAGCGGGATGGTACCGTTTCCTCTACAGGACCGGATCGATCGCCACATTCGCGACATTTTTCCGGAACCCTTGGCGGAAACATTGGAACAGAATATCCAATCGGTTTTATCCCAAGGGGGTATCCGCTCTTTCGAATACAAAACCGACATCGACGGCACGAGGTATTACTATGAGGCCCGGATGCGCCGGTTTACCGAGGATGCGGTCGTCGCGATCGTTCGGGACATTACCGAATACAAGAAGATATTGAAAGATTTGGCCCGAGCGCGCGACGCCGCCGAAAGTGCGGCCCGCACGAAAAGCGAATTTCTGGCCAACATGAGCCACGAAATCCGCACCCCGCTGAATGCCATTGTGGGAATGTCCGGCCTGTTGTTAGACACCCGCCTGAACGAGGAACAAAAGGATTACGTAAAAACCATACGCATCAGCAGCAACACCTTGTTATCCCTGATCAATGACATCCTGGACTTTTCCAAGATTGAAGCCGGAAAACTGGAACTGGAAGAAGTGCCCTTTTACATCCGAGAATGCGTAGAGGATTGTCTGGATTTGGTCACCACCCAGGCCAGCGAAAAGGGTCTGGAACTGGCCTATTTTATTCACGATGACGTTCCCACCTCCATTTACAGCGACGTCACTCGATTGCGCCAGATTTTAACCAATTTGCTCAGCAACGCCGTAAAGTTTACCGAGAAAGGGGAGATCACCGTTTGGGTAAAGGCCCGCCCGCTTCAAGAGGACCGGTACGAATTGCAGTTTTCCGTGAAAGACACCGGTATCGGAATCCCTCGGGATAAAAGGGATCGCCTGTTCGAAGCCTTCACCCAGGTGGACGCCTCCACCACCCGGCGCTTCGGCGGCACGGGACTGGGATTGACCATCAGTAAACACCTGACAGAAATGATGGGCGGGCGCATCTGGGTAGAAAGCGAAGTCGGGAAAGGTTCCGTTTTTCATTTTACCATCCAGGCGAAAGCGGCCCATTTGCCGGAGCCGAAGCTTCCAGAACATACCGAGACGCATCTATCCGGACGGCACTTTCTCATCGTGGATGATAACGAAACCAATCGTCTGATCCTGAAGAAACAATTACAGAAGTGGGAAATTCGGGTCACCGAAGCCGACGGCAGCTTCCGGGCATTGGAGAAATTGGCTCAAATGCCCCGGGTGGACGGAATTATTTTAGACATGCAAATGCCCGAAATCGACGGACTGCAATTGGCCCGCACCATCAAGGCACAGGAACGGTTCCGGCAAGTACCCCTCATTTTGCTGAGCTCACTGGGGGGTAGCAAACAGGAAGCGAGTTTTCCACTCTTTGAGGCGGTTCTGACCAAACCCATCAAGCCCTCGAACCTGTTGAATATTCTACTGAATATTTTCAGCGCCCGTCCGGTATCGTTCAAAAAGATCACCGATTGGCGGGGCTTCGATCGAGAAATGGGGCGCAAATATCCTCTGAAGATTCTGCTGGCAGAGGACAATCGCATCAATCAAAAAGTCACCCTGCGCATTCTGGAAAAACTGGGCTACCGTGCGGATGTGGTGGCCAACGGCCAAGAAGCCGTGGAGGCGGTTACCCATCAACCCTATGACGTGATCCTCATGGACGTTCAAATGCCCGAAATGGATGGGGTGGAGGCCACCCGGCATATCCGCCACACCCTTCCTCCAGCGCGTCAACCGCGCATCATCGCCCTGACGGCAAACGCCCTGGCCGGCGATCGGGAACGTTACTTGCAAGCCGGCATGGACGATTACCTGAGTAAACCCTTAAGAAACGAAGACCTGGTGGAAGCGCTTAAACGGAGTTATAAAGTATTGCAGCGGAATAAGCCATAGCAATCCACCGGGGGAACACCCCCTCCCGGTATCAGTCCACCGGAAGCAACCCGATTCTCCGATGGCCCGGCGCCTCGGAAGGCCGACGGTTATCGACCGAATAATCTCTTTCTGCAGCTCCGCTGGATCAGAAGAACAACGCCCATGCGGTCTTACCGCTTTGGACCCTTACAGGCTCAATCCTCCCGCCGTTCCGAAGGGCCCAGCAGCTCCCGGATGGTGTCTAACAGCGTCGTGGGACTAAAAGGCTTTTGAATAAAATGCTCGCCGGGATTCAACCGACCCTCGCGTAACACCACATTATCGGTGTATCCGGAAATAAAGATGACTTTCACATCGGGGAAATGGCGCCGGATTTGTTGGGCCAATTCGCCGCCACTCATTTCCGGCATGATGACGTCGGTCAACAGCAGATGAATCGGCTGAGAGGTCTTTCTGGCCATTTCCAGCGCTTCGCGTCCCTGCCGGGCTTCCAGCAGCCGGTAACCGTTTTCGGTTAATACCGATCGAATCAGGTTGCGGACGGCTTCATCATCTTCTACCACCATAATCGTTTCGGTTCCTTTCAATGCCCGCTGAGGGGATCGCCTCTCCATGGGGCTGGGATGGGCGGGACCGGCGTCCACCCGGGGCAGGTAAATCTTGAAGGTAGAGCCTTTGCCGGGTTCACTATAAACCCAGATGAAACCATCATTCTGCTTAATAATGCCGTATACAGTGGCCAGACCCAAACCGGTGCCTTTGCTTTTGTCTTTGGTGGTAAAAAACGGTTCGAAGATGTGTTGCTGAATTTCCTTGTCCATTCCCACGCCGGTATCGCTTACGGCCAGCATCACGTAACGTCCCTTCCGGGCCCCCATATGCGTTTCGATGTAATGATCGTCCAGTTCGACATTGGCCGTCTCGATGATAAGTTTTCCACCGGTGGGCATGGCATCCCGGGCATTGACCGCCAGATTCATCAAAACCTGTTCCACCTGATTGGGATCGATCTTTACGTTTCCGGCTTCCCGATCCAGATGGATTTTCAATTCCACATCCTCGCCGATGAGCCGTTGCAACATGTTGGTCAACTCGTGGATAATGTCGTTCAGGTTGACCACACGGGGTTGCACAATTTGTCGCCGGCTGAATGCCAGAAGCTGACTGGTCAATTCAGTGGCCTTCTCGCTGGCCCTTAAGATCTGTTGAATCGGTTTGTATAGGGAGGAATCCGACGGCACTTGATTCAACAGCAATTCCGAGTATCCATTGATAATGGTTAAGATATTATTGAAATCATGCGCCACGCCTCCCGCCAATCGGCCCACGGCTTCCATTTTCTGGGCCTGAAACAACTGGGCTTCCAGCTGCTTACGCTCGGTAATATCGGAAGCGACGCCAATAAGCGCTATGGGCTGGGCATCCCTGTCGTATATCACAGAAGTGGATAAGAAGATGGGGAATTCCTGCCCGTTTTTGCGTACGTTAAGCAACTCCCCCTGCCAGCCTCCCTGGAGGGTCTGGGGTAAAATCTGGCGGACTTTTTCGGGATCGTTGTTGGGAGAGCGAATGCTATCGATGGATTTACCAATGACCTCCTCCTGGGAATACCCATAGATCCGGCAAAAGGCTTCGTTCACGAAAATGATGTTATCGTCCAGGTCGGTGATGGTAACGGCTTCCCGGATACTGCGTAAGGCGTGAGCCAGCAAGGTGCGTTCTTGCTCCGCCTGCAGCCGCAGCATGGTAATGCCCAACAGGTTGGCGGCCGTTTTTAAGGCCTCGATCTCGTGGGCCGACCATTCGATTTCGTCCCGGCAATTGTCAAAACCAATAAACCCCCACCACTGATCCCCTACCAAAATAGGGGCGACCAGAATAATCTGGATCTGCTGGGCCTGCAGCACCTGCTGTTCCGATTCCGGGAATTCGCGCACTTTCCCATAAATCAAGCGGCCCCGCCCCAGCTCCTTTACCCAGCGGGCAAACCCATTGGTCACATAGGGGAAGTTTTGTAGTTCGGGATTATCAATTTGCGGCTCGATGCCTTCGGCCACCCATTCGTACAACTGACTGGCCAACAACTGTCCATCGGGAGCCGGATGATTTTTAAAGATATAAACCCGGCTGGCACGGGACGCCTTCCCCAGCCGTTCCATAATCTCGTGAATATGGCTGTCCCAGTTTCTTCCCTGAAGAAATTTGGTGGCCGCGTAATTCACCGCTTCCAGAATGTCGTCCTTGCGCTTCAGGGCCTCTTCGGTTTTCTGCCGTTGACTGACGTCCATCAATTGAGCCACAGAACGCACCCGCCCCTGGGCATCCCGAAAGGTGTTCGCCCGCACTTCCAGGCGTTTTCGCGTCCCATCGCTGCACACCACATCCAGCTCGTAATGAAAGGGCACGTCCTCCCCCTGTTGACGCCTTCGATAGCGCTCCACGGTCATCGGTAAATCTTTCTCATCAACAAGTCTTCGAAAGTCCATACCAATCAGCTCGCTTCGGGCGTAGCCCACCATGCGGCAAAATTCATCATTCACATAAATCAACCGATATCGATCATCCACCAGAATGACGCCGGAATGAGAACGCTCCACAATGGAACGAAATTTTTCTTCACTGGCACGCAACTGTTTAATCATGGTTTTCAGGGCAGAAACATCCCGGATGTAAATGGCCGTCAAACGATCGGCTTCCCCCTCCAGAGGAACCCCGTGCCCCTCTAAGAAGACGGAACGGCCGTCTTTTCGGGTAAAAGAAACTTCAAAAGGAATGGAAGAATCGGAGATCCCCGTGCTGTTCTGTTGCTGAAGGGCCGCCCATAAGGGCAAGTCTAATTCCGCCAAAGAACGACCCAGCACCTCCACAGGATTAAGCCCGGTGATTTGGCAAAACGCCGGATTCACATCGACCACCCGGTTCCAACCATCCACCAGAATAAAGCCATCGCTGATGTTTTCCAGAATCAAACAGGTCCTTCGGTAAAGGGACTGCAGTTCGTTTTCCTGTTGTTCCCGTTCCAGTTCCGCGGCGACTCTTCCGGCCCATACCTGAAGCAAGCGATGGATCAGCGCTTCCTCCTTTACCGAACGGCAAAACAGCAATCCCATGACCCCTAAAGGTTCCCCGGTACTTCTCATCAACGGCCAGCCGAAATAGCGTTTCAGGCCCGCCTGGGCCCCGTCCAGTCCCGCCGGCAAACGGCGCTGGATTTGCCGACGAACAACCAGGTGACCTTTCCGAAGCACCCGTTCACACCAGGTATTTTCCAGAGGATAGGTTATGTTATTGGCGGGTTCACCACCCCGGTAGATCACCCGGGTGCACAAATACCTGTCATTCCGGTTCTGCAAGTAGGCCACATAGGCGGCATCGGCCTTAACATAGTGGACAAAAAACTGCATCACCATATGAAAAAACAGGTCCCCCCCGCCGGTGATCCGGCGTCCATTCGAGGGGATGGGGGGCTCTTCCGAGGAACCGGAAAAAGATTCAAAAAAAACAGCCATATAAAGCGGTTGTTGGTCATCCACCCGCGTTACCTCCATCCGGAAAGCAATCGCCGGTGTTTGTGAACACCGCAGGCGTACCGGCAAGACGGTATCGATGTGGGAACTTTGTTTGACGACCAACGCCAAACGGGCGGAGTCTTCCTCCAACAGAAAATCGAAAACCGACTGCCCCACGATTTGTGGTGGTGAAAGCCCAAGCCGTCGGGCGATGGTATCGCTTACATATCGCGTTCGTCCGTCACCATCAAACAGCCAAATCCCCGTGGGCCGACGATCGGGGGTCACTCCCGGCGGCCTGCTCCGCTGACCGCGACCGCCGTTGACCACTTGTTTATTCATCTCCCCATCCATTTTTTAGTTTCAGTCCCCTTCCCGACCCTTCTACGCCATCCACACCTTTGCCCCGCCGCAAATCATCCCCATACCAAAACCGCTACCCGATGCCCAAATGGGTAACCATGGACGTCCCATGAAGAGGAAAGGTGAAATCCAGAGAGACAGGCAAATTTTAAACACAAACAATTTTTCGATACCCAAGAGGGGGTCTTCATCTCTTCTTTGTGTTCGAACCATAAATGCAATTCCATTTGCTTCGGTTGTTTCCCATCCCAGGATTTTAATAATCGGAATTCCGATCATAAAATTTAAATCCGATTTGCAATTTTCTGAAAATATTTCGCAAAATAGAGCAAAATATTACCGAATCCTGAAACAAGAAGGCCCGATCAGGAACAGCTTTCGGAATTTGGAAAAAGCGGGGTTTTGAGGGGCTCTTGGGAGGCGGGGAATACTCAAAGCGCCCCGCTACGGGGCGGGGGAACCGTCCGCCCCATTTCCGGATAAAATCCATTAGCCATTGCGTCATGAAATTTTAATATAGAAATTCGTTACGAATGTAAGGGGGATGCACATGAAGAAAAATAAAATTTTATGGGTGGATGACGAAATCGAGTTTCTGCGGTCTCACATTCTGTTTTTACAGGAAAAAGGCTATCAGGTTGACGTGGCCACCAATGCCGACGATGCCCTGGGCATGATCCAGAAACACCATTACGATCTTGTTTTACTGGACGAAACCATGCCCGGTAAAGACGGGCTGACGGCTTTAAGCGAAATGAAAACTTATAATCCCGCATTGCCGGTAATCATGATCACTAAAAACGAAGAAGAGACCTTGATGGAAGAAGCCATAGGGTCCCATATCGACGATTATTTGACCAAGCCGGTAAATCCCAGTCAAATTCTCCTGGCCGCGAAGAAAATTTTGGAAACCCGCCGTATCTCTCAGAAAAAGATCACCCGGGACTACGCCCAGGAGTTGAACAACATCACCATGCAGCTGATGTCCCCCTGGAACCGGAAGACTGGATAAACATTTATGGGAAACTGACCCAGTGGGACATTCAGCTGGATGAGGTCGGGGATCGGGACCTTCGGGAAGTGATCCATCATCAACGGCGGGAATGCAATGTGGAATTCGGGAAATACATCGAAAAAAACTATCGTCATTGGGTAAACAGTGCCCAACGGCCGCCCCTTTCGGTGGATGTGATAAAACAACATGTTTATCCGGAACTGGAAGCCGGCAACAAAGTGGTGTTGGTGGTCATCGATTGTTTACGTCTGGACCAGTGGTTGACCCTGGAACGCTATTTTTACGATTTTTACCACATTCAACGGGATTACTACTTTTCCATACTTCCAACGGCCACACCCTTTTCCCGCAATGCCATTTTCAGTGGACTGTTCCCGTGCGAAATCGAAAGGCGGTATCCAGAGCTCTGGGCCAAGGGGGAAGACGATGATTACAGTCGCAACCGTTACGAGAACCAATTGCTTTACGACCAGCTACGATTGCTGGGTTTGCGGCTGAAAACCGCACCGCGATATTGCAAAGTGCTCAATATGGAAGAAGCCCGTCAGGTGGAAAAGAACCTGGAGGCCTATCTGAACACCCCCATCTTTGCCTTGGTTATCAACTTTGTGGATATTTTGGCCCATAGCCGTTCGGATTTACCCATTCTCAAAGAAATCGCCCCGGACGAATCGTCATACCGTTCGCTTACCCGATCCTGGTTCGAACACTCTCCCTTTCATTCTATTTTTCAGAAGCTGGCCACTATGGACGCCACCGTTATCCTGACCACCGACCATGGCAGCATTCGCTGCCTGCGGGGGACCAAAGTGCTGGGCGACCGGGAAACCTCCACCAATCTGCGGTACAAATACGGCCGGAATTTAAAAGTGGATCCCAAACACGCCCTTATCGTCAAGAATCCTCTGGACTACAAGCTCCCCCGGCGCAATTTCAACATCAATTACATCATCGCCAAAGAAGACTATTACTTTGTGTATCCCACAAACTACCACAAGTATCTGGCCCATTATCGGGATAGTTTTCAGCATGGGGGGATTTCCCTGGAGGAAATGATTTTACCGGTTGTCAAGCTGGAATCGAAAGTTGGATAGACCAAGAGGCCGGTATGCGAAACACGAAAACACCGATCCCGCACCAGCCCCTCCGGACGAGGGTAAAGGCAGCCGTGACCCATTCTCCGGAAGAAACGGCTCGGCTGGCCCGGGAGTTCGCCGCTCGATTACGGCGAGGGGATGTGGTGGCCTTTCTGGGTGATCTGGGCAGTGGCAAAACATTTTTCATCCAGGAAATTTGTAAGGCCCTGGGATGTCGGGAATACGTGACCAGCCCCTCGTTTACCATTCTTCAGGAGTACCACACGGCCGATAACGTCCCCATTTATCATTTCGATTTTTATCGCCTGACCCACCCGGCCGAACTGCTTCACCTGGGACTGGACGATTTTTTTTACGGCGATGGCATCACCCTCATCGAATGGGCGGATAAGATTCCCCGGGAGTTGCCTGTGCCCCGGTGGGAGATACAGCTGAAATTTGTGAACCACCAGCCCACCCAGCGCCGGATCCATATCTATCGTCTGGAGGCCGGGCATGACTAAGTCGACCTCCGCACCTGTTCTACTCCTGGGACTGGAAACTTCCGGGTGGACCTGTTCAGTGGGGCTGAGTCGAGACAATCGGCTTCAGATGGAAATTGCCACCCATTTAAAACACATCCATTCCACCCATTTGGCCCCTTTTGTAGAACGGGTATTAAAAACCCTTCGGGTTTCCCCTGCCCATCTCAGCGCACTGGTGGTTTCCGCCGGGCCCGGTTCGTTCACCGGTCTGCGCATCGGGTACAGTCTGGCTAAAGGACTGGCTCACACGCTTCGGATTCCGCTTATCGAAGTCCCTACGCTGGATGTCTGGGCTTTCCAGACAGGCCCGCAATCCCATCCTATCTTTCCCGTCATCGATGCCCATCGGGAGGAAGTTTTTACCGCCGAATATCAGTACCGGGAAAATTTCCTACGGATTTCGGATTACCAACTTCTGTCCCTGGAAGCATTCTGTGAAACTGTGACGAAAAAATCCGGTGTGGTTACCGGGCAGGACGTCCAACGTTTCGAGGGGATCTTTCGAGAACAATGTCCCCGGAATTCGCTTATCTTTCGTCCCAACCCACCCCATCCGGCTCAGTGGGCTTTACTGGACCTGGGTTATCAAAAGTACTTAAAAAAAGACTTCGCTCTGCTGGAATCGGCAGAACCCATGTACATGAGGGCATTCAAGGGTGTTTTATGAAACCCATTATCCGACGCATGACAGACAGCGATCTGCCCGCAATTCTGGAAATTGAGCACACCGTATTTTCCGATCCCTGGCGACGGGAAAGTTTCGAGTTTGAAGTCCACGTGAATAAATTCTCCTTCCCGGTGGTCATGGAATGGAAAGGCAAAATCATCGGTTACGCGGTGGCCTGGGAGATTTTCGAAGAATTCCACATTGCCGACATCGCCGTTCACCCGGATTACCAGGGGCAAGGATGGGGAAAACATTTGCTGGAATTTTTATTGCAGCGCGCCCGGCGGATCGGAGCACAGTATGCCATGCTGGAGGTACGTCCCACCAACCGACGCGCCATTGACCTGTATCGCAAATACGGCTTCCATGAAGTCGGGCGGCGAATCCGCTATTATCGGGACGGCGAGGACGCCCTGGTCATGAAAAAAAATTTGATCTCCCAGCTGGAGGGCAATTGCGTATAGCCCTATGGCCAACCGGTTTGTGATTCCATCTGCCGCCTTTTCCCAGCCGCCCGGGAGTCCACCGGAGCCCCATCCTATCTATGTTGCTGTTCAGGACCCCCTCCACCCGCCGAACAGCTATTATCCCGCCCCCTGACCGGGCGGGAAAAATCTCATGTTTGATATCCTGAAAATCTTTATTAATTTTAACCAATTTCGGGTAAAAAAGGAAAGAAACGATGGACTGGTTTAAACGCAAAAAAGGCATTTCCGGCAATGAACGCAAATCCATCCCCGATGGATTGTGGGTCAAATGCAATAAATGTAACGAGATCATCTATCGCCGGGAATTGCAAAAACGGATGTTTGTGTGCCCCAAGTGCAACTATCACTTTCGGGTGACTTCAAAAGAATTCATTCAATATTATTTTGACGAGGGGAGTTTTCGGGAATTTAATCAGAATATTCGATCGGTGGACCCGCTCAAGTTTAAGGATTCCAAAAAATACACCGACAAATTAAAGGAGGCCCAGAAGAAAACGGGATTGAATGAGGCGGTGGTCACCGGGGATGCCACCATTCATGGGCAGCCGGTCGTGACGGCGGTGATGGATTTCTTCTTTATCGGTGGGAGTATGGGTTCCGTGGTAGGGGAAAAGATTTCCCGCGCCATCGATCGGGCCCTGGAGAAGCGGGTACCCCTGATCATCGTGGCCACTTCGGGTGGGGCCCGTATGATGGAAGGGGCGCTGTCTCTGATGCAAATGGCCAAAACCAGCGCCAAATTGGCCCGCCTGTCGGACGCAGGAATCCCTTATATCGCCGTGCTTACCGATCCCACCACGGGGGGCACCACGGCCAGTTTTGCCATGCTGGGAGATATCCACATTGCCGAACCGGGAGCCCTGATTGGTTTTGCCGGACAGCGGGTGATCAAACAAACGATCGGCCAGGATTTGCCCGAAGGGTTTCAAACCGCCGAATTTCTACTGGAACATGGATTTGTGGATTTGATTGTGGCCCGCCAGGAAATGCGCGCCACACTGGCCCGCATCCTCCGCATCCTCTGGCCGATAAACGGCGAAAACGGCAAGTCCCGAGAAAAACTGGAAACCGCCGGGGCCGCAGCCAACCCGGAAGTTCATTCGGACAATTCCTCGCCCCCCGGTACAGGGCGGCAAACCGCAGGCTGAATCCGGCTCCTTTTGCTTCCCCGGCAGATGGCGGACTTCCTGGGTTCCGCCATTTTTTGTTTATCCGGGAACCCGTACGGGCCACCTCTCGTTCGAGTAACCCAATCCGGCCGAGAAAACCGATACCGAGTCGATGGGGAAGCGTGCCAAACAAAACCAACATGTTTCGGATGGGTAGGAAAATGACCCGGAAAATCGAACCGAACCGCAACGTTTCTTCTTCAAATTTCCTGCATCACTCTGTGATCTGCAGGACGGTAAAAAAGAAAGCGAGGTGACCATGGACAAGCAACGCCCCCGTATTCTGGTAACCAACGACGACGGCATTCATGCAGCGGGTATATACGCCCTGTACCAGGCCATGAAAGAAATCGGCGAACCCTACGTAGTGGCTCCCGATTCCGAACGCAGCGCCGTGGGGCATGCCATAACCCTTTCCGATCCCTTACGCGTGTGGGAGTTTGAACGCAACGGCCGCTTTTTCGGCTGGGCCGTTAATGGTACACCGGCGGACTGTGTAAAACTGGGGGTGAAAGCCATCCTGAATTTTCAACCGGACCTGGTGGTTTCCGGTATCAATCAAGGGCCCAATACGGCGCTCAATGTCATCTACTCGGGCACCATATCGGCCGCTACCGAAGGCACCATCATGGGCATTCCCTCCATTGCGTTTTCTTTAACCAGTTTTCGTCGGGAGGATTTCTCGGTAGCGACCCGTTTCGCCCAACAACTGGCCCGCATCGTCTTAAAAAACGGGCTACCGCCCGGAACCCTGCTCAATGTAAACATCCCGGCGCTACCCGCCCCGGAAATAAAAGGCATCCGCATCACCCGACAGGGACGCGGCCGATACGAAGAATATTTCGAAAAACGCACCGACCCCATGAACCGCGTATATTACTGGTTGAGCGGTACCAAACTCTTTCTGGATACCGAAGAGGACGTCGATGAAGTGGCCATTTCCCAGCATTACATCTCCATCACGCCGCTGCAGTTCGATTTAACCGATTACAAAATGCTGGAGGAATTAAAAGCATGGGAGATTAAACTGTAATCATGGAGAAAGTCTTAATCTTAGATTTTGGTTCTCAATATACACAGCTCATTGCCCGTAAAATTCGGGAATTGCGGGTGTATTCGGAGATTCAGCCCTATAACGTCCCGCTGGAGGCCGTTCGGAACGATCCCGGCATTCGAGCCATCATCCTATCGGGAGGGCCGGCCAGCGTCTACGACGCGGACAGCCCCATTTGCGATCCCGGCATCTTTCACTTGGATCTGCCCGTGTTGGGCATCTGTTATGGCTTACAGCTCATCGCTCATATGCTGGGCGGTACGGTGCATCCGGCGGCGCGCCGGGAGTACGGACGGGCGGAACTGATGATCGACCGGTCCAATGACCTGTTCTTTGAAGTCGATTCCCCCACGGTGGTCTGGATGAGCCATGGCGACCACCTCACGGAAATTCCCCCGGGGTTCGAAATCCTCGCCCATACCGAAAACTCCCCCATCGCCGCCATCCGACATCGAGCCAAAAAAATTTACGGATTGCAATTCCACCCGGAAGTCCATCACACCATTGACGGCAAACAAATTCTGGAAAACTTTCTGTTTATCGTTGCCGGGTTGCGGGGAGAATGGTCCACCCAATCCTTCATCCACACCCAGGTGGAGAAGATCCGGAGCCGGGTTGGCAATCGGCGAGTTCTTTGCGCCCTGAGCGGCGGCGTGGACTCCAGCGTAACCGCTATTCTGTTGCACAAGGCGATCAAGGATCAGTTAACCTGTGTGTTCGTAGACACGGGTTTATTGCGCCAGGGGGAAGCCGAAGAGGTGGAACGGGTATTCAAAGAACATTTTCAGATAAACTTGATTTCAGTCAAAGCCCACAAACGATTCTTGTCTAAATTGCGCGGCGTCGTCGATCCGGAAAGCAAGCGCAAAATCATCGGCCAGACGTTCATCGAGGTCTTTGAACAACAGGCGCGTCGATTGGGACGCTTTGATTTCCTGGCTCAGGGAACGCTTTATCCCGACGTCATAGAGAGCGTTTCGTTTAAGGGGCCCTCGGCCACCATCAAAACCCATCACAATGTGGGAGGGCTGCCCGAAACGATGCATTTTCAACTCATCGAACCCCTCAGGGAACTATTCAAGGATGAAGTGCGTCAGGTCGGCCGGGAATTGGGGTTGCCGGAAAAGATCATCGGGCGCCATCCCTTTCCCGGACCTGGACTGGCCATACGAATTTTGGGAGAAGTTACCGAAGAGCGTTTAAAAATTTTACGCGAAGCCGATTATGTATTTCTTGCGGAGTTGCGCAAGGCCAATCTGTATGATCAGATATGGCAGGCCTTTGTGGTTTTACTACCGGTTCGCTCGGTTGGGGTGATGGGCGACCAGCGAACTTACGATTATGTTGTCGCGCTCCGGGCGGTAACGAGTACCGATGGGATGACCGCCGACTGGTATCCCCTGCCCGGTGATTTTTTAGCCCGGGTGTCGAACAAAATGATCAACGAAATCAAGGGGATTAATCGAGTGGTCTACGATATCAGTTCCAAGCCACCGGCCACAATCGAGTGGGAATAAGGAAAGGAGAAAACCATGTGTGGAATTGTGGGGTATATCGGTAACGCGCAGGCCTATCCGATTCTAATAAACGGATTAAAGCGACTGGAATATCGAGGCTACGATTCCGCCGGCGTGGCCATGATGGACCACCGGCACATACGAGTGATGAAACAGGTGGGCAAAATTTCCGCCCTGGAACAAGCGTTGGATCCGGCAGCAATGCGGGGCTCCTTGGGCATCGCCCATACGCGTTGGGCCACCCACGGGGAACCCACCCAGACCAATGCTCACCCACATAGCGATTGCCAGGGCGACATCGTGCTGGTGCACAATGGCATTATCGAAAACTACCAGTCCCTCCGCCAAATGCTGGAAGAAAAGGGCCATCAATTCCGCACCGAAACCGACACCGAAATCATCGCCCATTTGATTGAAGAGCTGTATCAGAACGGCACCACTTTCGAGGAAGCCTTCCGGGGGGCATTGCTTCAGGTGGAAGGCACCTACGGCATCGCCGTCATCACCTTACACGAACCGGACAAACTGTTTGCCGCCCGAAAGGGCAGTCCCCTGGTGGTGGGCATCGGCACCGGGGAATATTTCCTGGCCTCGGACGCCGCGGCCATCATTGCCCATACCCGGGATGTGTTCTATCTGGAAGATGGAGAGATCGCCATCATCGGCCGGGACGGATTCATCACCAAAACCATAGAAAACGAGATCATTGAAAAGAAGATTGAACGTATTACCTTCGACCTGGAGCGCATCGAAAAGGCGGGCTACCCTCACTTTATGCTGAAAGAAATATACGAACAACCCCGCACCGTGGCCGATTGCATGCGGGGTCGCCTGTTAAAGGACGAAGGGATCGCCCGTTTAGGCGGATTGACCCCCATTTTACACAACGTCATGCGGGCCCGCAAAATCTTTATCACCGCCTGTGGCACCTCCTACCATGCCGGTCTTATTGGAGAATATATGATCGAAGAATATTGCCGGGTGCCGGTGGAGGTGGAATATGCCTCCGAATTTCGTTACCGCGATCCCATCATCCAGGACGACAATCTGGTGATTGTGATCAGTCAGTCCGGGGAAACGGCCGACACCCTGGCCGCCCTGCGGGAGGCCAAGCGTAAAGGGGCCACGGTGATGGGAATTGTGAATGTGGTGGGTTCCACCATTGCCCGGGAAACCCACGGTGGGGTGTATATTCACGCCGGGCCCGAAATCGGGGTCGCTTCCACCAAAGCCTTTACCTCGCAAGTAACCGCCCTGGCCTTGTTAACCGTTATGCTGGCCCGGGCGAAAACGATGTCCGCCGAAGAGGGTCGTCAGATCGTTCAAGAGCTGGAACAACTCCCCGATAAAGTGAACCGGGCCCTGGAGTGCGACACCATTGTAAAACAAATCGCCCAAGAGTTTAAAGACAATCGGAACTTTCTTTATCTGGGTCGAGGCTATAACTTCCCCGTGGCCCTGGAAGGCGCCCTGAAATTAAAGGAAATTTCCTACATTCACGCAGAAGGATATCCGGCAGCGGAAATGAAACATGGACCCATTGCCCTGATCGACGAAGCCATGCCCGTCGTGTTTATTGCCACCCGGGACAGCACTTACGATAAAATCGTGAGCAACATTCAAGAAGTGAAGGCCCGACGAGGCAAAGTCATTGCCGTGGTTTCCGAAGGCGATCACGAACTGGACCACCTGGTGGATTACACCATTCCGGTGCCTGCCACCGTTAATTTCCTCCAGCCGATCATTACCATCATCCCCCTGCAATTGTTGGCCTATCATATTGCGGTGCTTCGGGGATGCGATGTGGATCAGCCCCGCAATCTGGCAAAAAGTGTGACCGTAGAATAAATCTCCTGTTGAAGCCGACATATCCCTGCTCCGTCCCCGCCCCCCGCAGCCGGGGCGGGCGTTTTTTCCGAAATATCTTACCCTGTGCCGGCGTCCTTTTTCCCTGCCTCCCTTCCAGAACGCCTTGACGTCGGGTGCCCCAACAGGAAGAATCCCCATTCCCCAGCGGGGAAAGGGGGCCGGCGTCTGCGCCCTGCTCCGAAAACCACACCCGGAAATTCCCACCTTCCATGCTCCGATCCCCGTTCTTTACCCACCCAACGGCGAGCAACCAGGCGCCCGATCGTACGGTCATGCCTTCCAAACCCCATCAGCCCTTCACGTTTCGACGCCCACACACCAATGCCGCCCTTGGTGGCACACCGGCGAGGGACAGTCGGGGAAAAAAGTAAAAATTGTCGAAAATTTGGCTTGACTTCCTGTAAATTTACCCCTAAACATGTAAGCTCAAAAAACGGAAAGGAAGCCCTATGGGTCTGCAGCTGGGTGCCACCGTATTTTTCCAACGTCCGGAAGAATTTGAAATGGTTTTAAAAGTGCTGCAAAAATATCCCTTTGTTCAATACATTGAATTTCGCGGGGAAGCGCCATTCTTTTTTCCCGGCTGGACTCCCCGATCAGATTTCCAGTTCTACCGGCGAATTCTGTCCAAAACGCCGCTGAAAACCACCATTCACACCACCATGTACGACATCAACCTGGCTACTTTGAATCCCCGTCTGAAAGACGCCAACATCAAAAGCTATAAGGAATACATAGATTTAGCCGCCTATTTCGATTCCGAGATCATCGTGCTTCACGATGGGGAGGTTTATCTGGAATTTGCCCGAGGTCCCCGCAAGGACGAATTTCTGGAAGTCGCCCAACGGCACTTGATGGAAACGTTGGTGGAACTGGCCGATTACGGTCGGGAAAAGGGAGTGAAGGTGGCTCTGGAAAACGCCCCACCCCAGAAGCATGTTTCACTGGTGTGGAATCCGGAAAACCATACCACCATCCTGAAAACGATCAACCATCCCAATCTGGGCGCGCTTTTCGATATCGCCCATGCTTTTTTACACGGCCTGGATATTCCACAATACCTGGAGGCCATTCATCCTTTTCTCCTGGAAATTCATGCTCACAATAATATGGGTGAGAAGGACGACCATCTGGGTCTGCCCAACGGCAAAATTGATTATCTCCCGATTTTAAAACATCCCGCCGTGGAAAATATTCCCCTTATCATGGAAATCCGTTCTTACGACGAAATCATTCATACACTGGAGTGGCTGAGGGCCAACGGGTTTACCGATTGAGCCGTTCCCATTGTACGGGCAGACGCCGGCACACCGAGATCTCTTTCGGGCTGACCCGTGCCCGATAAGCCAGTACTTCGACTCCACATTGATGGGCTTCTCGAAGCAGGCGGCCGTATTCCGGATCGATATGATCGGCCGGGGCCATGGCGTGGGCATCTTCCCGCTGCACCAGAAAGACGATGACCGCCCGATGCCCCTCCAACACCATTTGCATCAACTCCCGAAGATGCTTCCGGCCGCGCACGGTCACGGCATCCGGGAAATAGGCCCGTCCGCCTTCCACAAGGGTTACATTTTTAACTTCCACGTAACAAAAAGAACGCTCGTTGTGTAATAACAGATCGATGCGCGAATTCCGTCCGTATCGAACTTCCTGGCGCACGCCGGCATAACCCTGCAATTCGCGAATAGTACCCCGCTCAATGCCTTCCTTTACCAAACGATTCGGGTAAAGGGTGTTTATCCCCACCCACACGCCGTTCACCTGCACCAGCTCCCAGGTATACCGCAATTTCCTTTTAGGATTGTCACTCCGGGAAACCAACACCGGGCTGCCCGGAATGTTACAACTTAAAAGGCTGCCGGAATTGGGACAATGGGCTGTAATCATTTCCCCGGTACCCAGGCGCACATCCACCAGAAACCGCTTGTACCGGCGTAACAGAGTTCCTTTCAATAATTGAGCGGGTAAACGCATCCCCACGCTCCAGATTAGGCCGTCACCAATTTAGGAACGGAACGCTTACCGTCCAAATCGGGAAAACCAAATGGGGCGTTAAACAAAATCACCATGGCATATTTCAAAATTAGCCCGATTTTGCTAATTTGCGAGAGCACCATTCGGCAAAACGCAGGAGGGGGCAATGCTGGAACGCTGGTTTAAGCTAAGCGAAAATCAGACCAACCTGAAACGAGAAATTTCCGGTGGCATTACCACTTTTATGACCATGGCTTACATCATATTTGTGCAGCCCATTGTCATGCATCAGGCGGGTATGGATATGGAAGCGGTTTTGGCAGCCACCTGCATATCCAGCGCCATGGCTACCTTTTTGATGGCATTTCTTGCCAACTATCCCATTGCCCTGGCTCCGGCCATGGGACACAACTTCTTCTTTACCTACACGGTGGTACTAACCCTGGGCTACTCCTGGCAACAGGCCCTGGGCGCCATATTCATCAGCGGCGTGTTGTTTATTTTACTTTCCTTTGTGGGGTTACGGGAGCACCTCATCAATGCCGTGCCGGCCGGCATCAAAAATGCCATTGCGGTCGGAATTGGTCTACTGATCACCATGGTGGGATTGGAATGGAGCGGTATTGTGGTGGACCATCCGGGCACACTGGTGGGTCTGGGAGATTTGACCTCGCCGCCGGTATTGCTCTCGCTGTTTGGTCTAATCGTTATGGGTACTCTGTTTGCCCGCGGGGTCCGGGCAGCCATTTTAATAGGGATATTAGCGAACCTGGTGCTCGGCCTGCTGATCGGCATGATACATTACGAGGGCATATTGGGGCGGATGCCCTCGCTGCGCCCCACCCTCTTTCAACTGGAGGTTTCCGGTGTCCTTCAATTCGGAATGCTTTCCATCATTTTCGTTTTCTTTTTTCTGGATCTATTCGACACTGTGGGTACTCTCATCGGAGTCAGTCAGGAGGCCGGTTTTTTGAGGGACGACGGCGCCCTTCCCCGGGCCAAACAGGCCCTTCTATCCGATGCGATGGGTACCGTGGTGGGGACCCTTCTGGGCACCTCGACCATCACCAGTTACATCGAAAGTTCCACCGGCGTCAGCGCCGGGGCCCGCACCGGGCTGGCGAACCTGATTACCGGGATCCTCTTTCTGTTGGCCCTCTTTTTTACCCCTCTGGTAAAAATGATCGGCGGGGGGATCGCCTTCGGCGAGGGACTGACGTTATACCCGGTGGTGGCACCGGCACTGATCATTGTCGGCTGCCTTATGATGAAAAACGTCCGTCGTATTCGATGGGACGATTTTACGGAAGCGGTTCCCGCCTTTCTCACCATCATCCTGATGCCCACAACGTTCAGCATTACAGAAGGCATGGCATTTGGATTCATTTCCTATACCGTGCTCAAAGGGGTAACGGGAAAACTGAACGAGGTTCCCTGGCTCATTCGCATTTTCGCCTTGTTGTTCATCTTTCGATACCTATTCTTGATGTCATAATCATCCTTTCCACCGCGGCCTTTGGGGTTTTCCCGGGCTAAACGATTGAAGCGTTTTGCTCTTTCTCCCCTCCCGTGGGGAATATTTGGGGTAGGCTTGCGGGGATGAGCCGGTTCAATCCCCTTCCCGGAGGCCCCTCTCTTTCCTCCTGGTCCCACCCTCCCATAGGGGCCCAGGGAAAAACGCGGGATTCACTCCCGTTGATGTTTTGGGGCGGTCTTCCCCGGGTTGCCCGTCTGTTTCAAAAAAATTTTTCTCGGCTGCCCGTACAGGGGTACCCGGACAAAGCGCACCGGGCGCCGCCATCGCACCTGTTCCCATCCGGCTGCGGTCAGGCGCAACCAGACGGCCCGATCAACATCCGTGCGCCATGTTTGGATGTTGTGCCGGCGCAACCGGTTAATGACCCCGGCAGAAGGATGCCCGAATCGATTCCTTCTTCCCGCGGAAATGATCGCCAGTTCGGGCTGGACCGATTGCAAAAAACCGGGGGTGGTGGAGGTGGCACTTCCATGATGAGGTACTTTTAACACCTCGGCACGCAGCAAAGGACCCCACAACATTAAAATGCGTTCGGCTTCCTTCTCGGCGTCTCCGGGGAACAGCACCCGGTGCCCTCGATGGTTGAACAACACCACCAGGGAATGGTTGTTCAGGTTGCCTCTGCCCGAGAAAGTGGTCTGCCATTCTTCCGGAAAGGGTGACAGGACGTATAGCCGGGTTTCCGCATCGACGACGATTCGCTGTCCGGCGGCTTTCCAACGCACAGGCACTTGCAAACGCTGGGCATGGCGTACCAGGCTGTCCTGCCGGCGATGGGCAAAGGGCAAACGGGCCAGGTAGAGCGTGTCCACGGGAATCGTTTCCATCAACCGGAAGGCCGCACCCATATGATCCCAGTGGGGATGACTGATGATCAAGTGGTGGATCCGGCGCACCCCAAGTTTGGAAAAAACCGGTAACAGAGAAAATTCCAATTGTTCGATGCGCCTCAGGGGACCGGTATCCCATAAAATCACCTTTCCGGAAGGGGTTCGCACCAGCAGGGCATCTCCCTGGCCGACATCGACAGCCACCAGTTCCAGAAAACGGGTGCCGGCATCCCGGGGAACCAGGCAGACCAGGATCATCAAGGCACCGGCGATGACACCCCGGCGAAATTTTTGCTGAACAAATGCCTGATAAGCCGCCAAATAGAGCAACAGGAGAACGCCCAACCGCCAGGAAGTGAATTCCGGCAAAATCACATACGCCCCCGGCCACTGGACCACTTGATGAACACCGTACCAGAGTCCCCGAACCAATTCATCGGTAAAACCGGCCATCCAGGCGGCAAAATCGGGGGAAAGGAAACTGACGGGCAAAAACAGGAAACCCAACCCCACCAGCAACCCGATATAAGGAACGACCAAAAGATTCAACAGGAAGGAGGCCAAAGAGATTTGTTGAAAGTAAAGAACCATAAGAGGCAGGGTACCGATTTGAGCGGCGACCGTAACCCCCAGCGGCACCACCAACCCATCCAGCAGCCTGCGCTTCCAGGCCGATTTTCCCCAGCGGTTTCGCAAATCCATATACCGAGGGTACCACCGATGCCAGGCAAACAGAATGCCGGCCACAGCCAGAAAGGAAAACTGAAATCCCACCCAGAACAATTGCTGGGGAGCCGCCAACAAAATGATAAAGGCCGCGGCCATCAAGATGTTGAAGGGCTCCCGGGAACGCTCCTGCAGGATAGCCAGAAGATACAAAACGGCCATCAACGTGGCGCGGACCACGGGCGGTAAACTCCCGGTGAGAAGCATGTAGCCCAGCAAAAGCCCCATTAAGAGAATGTAGCGGCTCCGGTAGGAAAAGGGCAAAAAGGACAATGCCACGCTGAACAGCCCCATCACAAAGCCCACATGTAAGCCGCTGATAGCCAGCACGTGCATCAAACCCGCCAGCTGGAAATCCCGACGAACCTCCGGGTCCAAGCCTTCCCGCTTTCCCAGAATCAATGCTTTTAAAAATTCGGCACTTGGACGGGGGAAATACCGCTGAAACTGCCGGGCCGATTGTAGGCGCAACCAGGAGAAACCGTACCGCCATCGTTCCCACGCGGTTTCCGGCGGGTATACCCTGATTTGGGAGGCCGAATCGATTTTCCCCTGGCAAACAACCCCCCGCAAATACAAATAACGGCGGTAATTGAATTGCCCGGGATTACGCGGCAGGGGCAGCGAATCCAATTGCAGATGCTCCACCTGGATTCGATTCCCTGCGTAAAGATTGTCGGCTGCCCCGGCAGGTAAATAGAGTAACATTCGAAAAGCTGTGGCCATCGTTACCGAATCCCGGGAAAGCGCATGCACGGCTACGATCAACCGGGCGCTGCGATGGTCGCCAGGAGTAAAAACCTCTGCCACCGTACCGTGAACGGTAAGCAAGGAACTGGGAAGCGGACCGGGAATCGCATTGATTAACTGCACGTCCCGCCAGATTGCAAACCGTGCCATCCCGGCCAGAAAAAATACCATGAGCAACAGTCCCGCTTTCAGGGGTGGGTATCGCCCCGCCAGCCACACTCCTGGGATCCACCCAACAAACAGGAGGACCCCTGTCAGCCAGGAGGGCAATGGTACCAGATAGGCAACCGCCACCCCGGCGGCGAAGGGCAGGGTGATCCACCCAAAGGGGCAACGAAAAGGCGTGCGAGCCGTCCTATCGATCATGCCAATGGCAAATGGTATTGATTTCAGGCGTGCGATTCCCTTCGGACCTTCCGATCCCGGAATACTCATTCACCCCGTTAATGTGAGAATCATCACCTTACCGGGAGTGTCCCGACGTCTGCGATGAACGTTTCGGGGTCCTGCTCTGTCCCTGCCTGTCCCCGATAACCGATCAATTTTCCACGGGTGCCGCGGCCGTCAACGGCTTAACAGGTCAGGTGGAAAGCACCGATCACACCATCCGGGTACTCCTGCTGAGCCGTACCAAATCGCTGCACCGCCTTATCGGTGATGTCTGCAAACCACTTTATGCCCAAGTGAGTCAACCATTCTTGCATTTCTGTGCTGATGGTCATTCGCCCATATTTGCCTTGCCCGATGATCAGCAGCTTCGGGCGACGCTCGTTCAGAAAGGGCAGATCGTCCGGATAAAGGCAGTGCCCTTCCCGACGCCACCAATTCGCCTTCACACCTTCCGGAAACACGATTACGTCGCTGCGATAGGTGTGTCCATCCACCACAATATAGCCAAAATCATACGCTTCGATGATCGGCATGGTCGGCCCTCCTTCCTACACCGGAACCGGAGCTCTTGTATGGAATGCCTTTCGACCCGCCGGACGGAATCCGCGCCGTCGCCCTCCCATCATCCTTCTTTTTGGAACACTTCTTTAAACGCTTCCTGAAAGGCCTTCACAGTAGGGTCATCAAACAGGCACACCCGCACTTGTTGGAGGGAACTATCGGGATTTTCTCTTAAAAACCGGTCGATGGTGGACAGTATAATCCGGGCACAACGGTCTTTAGGAAATCCAAAAATCCCCGCACTGACGGCGGGCAAGGAGACGCTCCGGAACAGTCGATCACCGGCCAATTTCAGACTGTTCCATACGGCATTGCGCAATTTATTATCCTCATCGCCCTCACCCCATCGAGGGCCCACGGCGTGGATGACGTAGCGGGCCGGTAATTTCCCCCCTCCTGTTATGGCCGCCTGGCCCACCGGCACATATCCGATGCGATCGCTTTCTTCCTGAATCTGCAATCCGCCGCGACGCACAATAGCGGCCGCGACCCCTCCACCATGCACCAAATGCGAATTGGCGGCGTTCACGATGGCGTCCACTTCTTCAAGGGTAATGTCCCCCTGTATCAGCTTCAGGTGTTTACCGGAAACCACTTCCACCGAGATCAATTCCCGATTGGCCATAATCACTCCCCTCGTTTTTAGTGCGCTGGAAGGAAATATACAGTTTCGGAAAATGAAATTCAATCCGTCGTTACCGGGAGGAGGAGCCTTTTGATCGGGTTCCGCTTCGGGAAAACCGTTACCGGTATCGATGCCCCCGATATCGGCCTTTAAATGACAGGAAAACAAAAGAATTGCCTTCTCAATCCGATGATAGGGATACGCCCTGAAAGGGGTTGGTAAACAAGTGAGGTACAGGGATCGTGCAACGAAAGGACGAACTCAGGATGAGGCCGGCAATCCGCACGGAGCATTTGCAGCACCTTCCACCCAACCGTTTGTTTGAATATCTGGTAGAAAAATACTATCGGGTGCGGGCCTCGGAGCCTCTGGATGAATACTTGCAGCGTATCCAGAATCTGCCTTTCTATGAACGCATCAAAATGGCCGAAACCGAAACCACGCCGGAGATTATCGAAGCCCTGGCCGACGATATCGATCCCTGGGTCCGGGAAGCCGCCCAAAATCATGAATACTGGAAATATCTGGGTCAGTTTAAATCCCTGTTGGACATGTCCCAATCGGATAAAATTCGCTTCATCGAAAAAGAACAACTCCCCAATTTGCTTATATTTATATTTTTTGAATCGGATCTGGACGTCCTGGACGCCGTCTTTCGCAATCCTTCCGTTTCCATTTTCATGCTCAACACTCTGCGGCAGTATCTGATGAAACGCGGCTTCGGACCCCGGGACGATCTCATTTTAGAGATGATCGATCACCACATTCGTACGAAAAGAGATCGAATCTTCAAGATTTCCCGAATCCTTCAGACGAGCACCACCCGACCGGCGGCACAGCAGTTACCGATATTGCTGAATTTTTTGCTGGACAACGACCAGCTGGTGAAACAGAGCGCCCTCAACGCCATTTATCGCATCGATTTCGAAAAGCTCCAGGCCCATTTGCAACAAGATGATCCTCAGGCCGTGATCCAATCGGACAATGCCCATCGTTTATGGCTGATCCTGGATCAATTGGCCCTTCACTTTCGCATTCCCCATCCGGTACTCATTTCCTGGGATCAATCTCTCGAGTTGCAGGTTCCCGAGCGTAATCCGGATTTCAAACCGTTCATTCGAGAGCGCAAATTGCAATTGCTGGAATACTGCACCAGCAACCTGAGCGAACCGGGACGTTTCCTTACCATTGTTCAGGCACATCTGGACAGCGATACCGCCGTTCAGAAACGGGTCGCTCAAATTCTAACCCTGGACGAGATTCTGAGCCTGATCTCCGACGCGACGTTTCCCCAGGCCATCGGGAAAAAAGCCGTACAAATCCTGAAACACCATCCCTCCCAGCAGTTACAGAAACAACTGAGCAGCGTGTTGATGACCCTTGGAGAACATACCCGTAAGCAGCTCCAGGAGATGGAAGCTTCTATTAACGCTTATCTGGATATCATCTTCAATTCCCTGGGCTATCCCCAAATCCAACAATTACGGGACACCCTGAAAACGATTCACGAAGCCCGCCTTCTTTCGGAACAGTTTTTTAAAAGCAACGCCCGTAGCTTAGAGAACCCCGAGGAGGCCTTAAAACTGCGCCGATTGTTTCGACGGATCGAATCCTTCTACGTAAACCAATTGCAATCGCTCTACCAGGAATTGTCTCCGGGAGAAGCGGCGGAATTGCAAGAAATTTATGAGATGATTACCATTCTGATGAAAATTCCCGACGAAGTGGTCGCAAAAGCCGGCTATACGTTTTTGAACGATTCTTCCGACTATATTACCCAGGAGAAAAAAGCGCGGCTGGTCTGGCGCTCCACTATGGGCCAATACCTGGGGCGCTTGAAACAGTTTGCGGAAATTCTCCATCATAAATGGGTCGCTTCGCTGCCCTCCCGGATATCTCGGCTGGATTTTCAGAAAGAAATGAATTTTGCGATTCAAGAATTGGAAAACGATTACAAACAGCGGGTCCGATGTCATCTAACCATTGCCTGTAAACAATGCAAAAAGCGCATCTGTGCCGGCGAACGCTTTCTGCTGGAAATCGAGTTCTTATTGAGCGAGCTCATCGATCAGCTTGAATCCCAAACGCAAAGCGCATCCCGGGAAACATAACCCGCTGGTCTTCCACCACCCGTTCCAATCAGAAGGGCACCAGGGGATTGCGCGGGTCAGGGGATTAACGCTACCAACTTCCGGTTAGGGATTCCATTTGCACTTCCCGTTTTCGGTGAACACATGGCCACCCGCCCCTCGCCTGACCACCACCCATGGCAGCCGTCGGCAAATCACCGTTCCACTACAGACAGAAAGCGGCGCAATGCCCCCCTCGGATGCGAAAGCAGGATCCCTCATCAGCCGGTGTTTTCTTGGAAAAACGGCACACGTCCCCTTTCTAACGCCGACTTTGAAAAGAGAACAAGATTTAACAGATAAAACAAAGAAGTGAAAATCAAGCCATGCCGATGAAAATGTAAAGCTGACCCTCTTTCAGAAGGTCAGCTTCCTCCACACATTTTTAGGCCACGCTTTCTTTCAAGCCTTTGCCCGGTTTGAATTGAGGCACCCGACGGGCACCGATATGAATCCTTTCACCCGTACGAGGATTTCGCGCCTCCCGTGCCGGTCGCTCCGCCACCCGGAAGACCCCAAAACCTACCATGCTTACCGATTCCCCTCTTTTCAGTGCTTCCACTACCACCTCCTGGAAAGCAGTTAAAAACTTATCCGCATCTTTTTTGGTAAAACCCGTCTTACCGGCAAGAGCATCAATCAGTTCTTTACGGTTCATACCACTACTCCTTTCGTTATGTATTTGAATGGATACGAAACGCAAAAATATCCTAACTGCAACGGAAAATGTCAAGAAGAAATCAAAGAAAAAAAGGAAAATTTATCGAAATCGCCCATTTTTAAGGGATTTTTTGCGCTTTCCAACCGCCTCGTTCCCTGCAGAATCCATATTTGTCGAAAAAAGCGGTTTCGTTCGGCCTTACCCGTAAGCATATTTGGATGGTACAAAAAATGAAGGAGCGGTCATGGGGATTCCCCGGTCGGTCATCGATCAAACGATAGAGCGATTGGTCAAAGAATATGGGAGCGGGTACCGGCAGCGGATTCACACGGGGGTTCACCAGGCGGCCCGGCGCTGGCAGAAGACCGATGGTTCTCCGGAAGATTTTCAGGAGTTTTGCAGGAAGCATTTTTTCGCCGATGCGGCTCAACGGCGGACGGTGTTTCAACGTTTCCTGGATAAACTGGAATCCCTATATGGAAATCTTCACCGCATTTACCGGGAATTCCATCGGGAATTGCATGTGGACAGCGGAAGAATGTCCCCGGTCGACCTTCTGTTTGCTCAATACAATCCTTTCGCCCACGTTCAGGAAGACATGTTCAGAACCCGATTAGCCTTTGTGGTGTTGTTAAACTTTCCCATTTACTCCCTGGCGGAGAAGGACCGGCTTGGGCGGACCTGGGAACGTCGGCAATGGGCGGAAGCACGCCTGGCGGATATGTTGGTTCACCGCATACCCGCGCCGGTTCAGCAACAGCGCAGCGCCGCTTACGCTCGTGCGGACGAATACATCAGCCATTACAACATTTTTATGGATAAACTGCGAATACACGGCAAAACCGGTTGGTTCCCGCCGGGGGTCCACCTGATCAGTCACTGGGGATTACGGGACGAAATTAAGGCCCTTTATCCAGATCCAAACGGGCTCACCAAACAACGAATGATTTATACCATTATGAACCGGATTCTCCGCCAGGAAATTCCGGCGGTGGTTATCAACAACCCCGATGTTGAATGGGACCCGGACAGTAATCGGGTTTACCGGAACGGGTGTCCGGTTTCCGACCCGACCTTACCGGAAGCCGATCGCCGGTACCAACATTTGAAATCGATCTTTGAGGCCGAAAGGCAGGTCGATGCTTACACCCCCGATACCCCCTCCCTCATCGATCGTCGCTTTTTGCTGGATCGGGAAATGGAGGAAGCCCAGGTAGAGGCACTGATCATCGATGTATTAAGGGCCCCGGTGTTAAAAGCATTGGCCCGTCTCATTCAGAACCGCCTGGGGAGGGCTCTGGAACCGTTCGACATCTGGTATACCGGATTACGGCCGCAGGCCCATCTTCCCGAGGCGGAACTGGATAAACGGGTTCAAAAAACATTCCCCACCCTAACAGCATTTCAGGAAAAACTGCCCTGGATTTTGCAACGCCTGGGCTTTTCCGCCGCCCGGGCCGCCGAATTATCCCATCGAATTGTGGTCGAACCGGCCCGAGGGGCAGGTCATGCCCTGGGCTCCCAAATGCGGGGAGACTCGGCCCACTTGCGCACCCGCATTCCCGAACAAGGCATGAATTACAAAGGGTTCAACACCGCCATGCACGAATTGGGCCATACCGTTGAACAGGTTTTTTCCCTGGAATACGTGGATTATTATACCCTGCACGGTGTGCCCAACACCGGCTTTACCGAGGCCTTTGCCTTTCTGTTTCAATCCCGGGACCTTCATATTCTGGGCCTGGATGCCGAAGATGCCGCCCGGCTGGACTGGCTATATGCTCACGAAATGTGGTCGGCCTTCGAGATTGCCGGGGTGGCCCTGGTGGACATGCGCATCTGGCGGTGGATGTATCAACATCCCGATGCCTCGGCCGACGACCTCAAACGCGCCACCCTGGAAATTGCCCGGGACGTGTGGAATCAATACTTCGCTCCTGTATTGGGAATGAAAAATCAGGAAATATTGGCCATTTATTCACACATCATCGATGCCGGGATGTACATTCCGGATTATCTACTGGGGCATTTAATCGCCTTCCAGATTTTCAGTTACATGCAGGACAAAGACCTGGCCAGCGAAATGGAACGCATGTGCAAACTGGGCCGGTTAACCCCCCGGGTATGGATGCAACACGCCCTTGGAGAAGATATTTCGGCAAGGCCGATGATTGAGGCCGCCACACGGGCAATCAAAAACCTCAAACGCCGACATTGAGATCATGACTGAACCGCGCCTAAGAGTCCGTAGCTGGAAATGCAACCAGTGGCAGCCAGTGACACCCACCCGGGCAGACTCCGGCAACAACCGGCTAATGGACCCCCGTCATCTTGCCCCGGTGGCGACAGCCCCACGCTCCCCTTTCCTCCGTGAAGGGAGCGATATTCGTTTGTCGGGTTCATCTCAAACGGCTCCCTGGATGACCGTCATTGGGAAAACGATGGAAAATCCCGAAAACCCTTTACCAATAGGGAACCGATCGGTCTTGAGTGATACAGCTTGTTTGTGTAGGCGAGTGCTGGCAAGCGGCGGAGAGGAGCGAATTCTGTTCCTCCTAAATCCAGCGCCTCGGGTTGCAGCCGGGATGCCTGGAGAACCGATTCCCCGGGGCCCGCTCCCGGGGACAAATGCCGACATCGATTCCAACGGTTCGACTTACCTTACCCATCGTTGCCTTCAGAGATTCGACATCCAACCGAAAGGAGAGACCGATGACATCGCAGGCTACAATGGCATTAGTTACCGGTGCTACCACCGGAATCGGGTATGAATTCTGTCGCTTATTGGGGGGCGAGGGTTATCATCTGATTATAGTGGCGCGGGACTCGCAGCGCCTGGAACAGCGTAAAGAGGAACTGGAACGCCGATTTGCCATCACCGTACACCCCATTGCCTTAGACTTATCCCGCCCGGAAGCCGTGGATGTTTTATTGGCCCAAATCGGTTCCGATGTTTCCCGCATCGAGATTTTGATCAACAATGCGGGTTTTGGTAAACGCGGAGCGTTCTGGGAAATGGATCCCCTCTTCCAGGTACAAATGATTCAGGTGAATGTCACCGCCTTGGCCGACTTAACCCGGCGGCTGCTGCCCTTTATGCTGAAACAGGGGAAAGGCTGGATTCTGAACGTGGCCTCTACAGCGGCATTTTCTCCCGGGCCGTATATGGCCGTGTATTATGCCACGAAAGCCTTTGTGGTCTCCTTTTCCGAAGCCCTTTACGAAGAGTTAAAAGGCACAGGAATCACGGTATCGGCTTTATGCCCAGGCCCAACCCGGACCGAATTTCAGCATCGGGCGGGCCTGGATTCCGAAAAGCCCTTTCCTCTGCTTCCCATGATGAGCGCCGAAGCGGTGGCCCGTGCAGGATACCGGGGACTCATTCGCGGCCGGCGCATCATCATTCCCGGATGGCTTAATAAAATTTCAGTATTCAGCACCCGACTGTTGCCCAGAGAAGTCACCAGCCGGATGATCAAGTGGGCTCAAGCCAAGCGAACGGGAAACGCCCTTTAAAAATTAACAGAAACCAATCCCACGCCCAGACCATATATCCCATGGGCCAGCAGGTGCGCAAAGACGACCTGCAGATCCACCCGCCGAAAACGCTCCAGGGGATGCATCTCCGCCAGAGACAACATCAAGACACTAAAGATCAGGCCGTGACCGAAGCCCAGAAAACCCGCCGCCATGATGGTGGACCAGTATCCCTGAAGTTGAATGAGATTCAAAAGAGTGAGGTAAGCCAGAGCAATCGGAATGCCGATTAGAAAATGCACCACCAAGCCCACCGGAAAGGCATTGTGATAAGAGCGCGTAATGGCGCTACCAATGGCCCGAACCATATCGGCGTTGGTCCAGCCCGTCTTGTGGATCAACATCAAACACAGGGTCATCGCGGCGGTTCCCACCAGACCGGCGACAATCCCTTCTATTATAAATACCATGATGATTTCCTCCGCGTTTTTTTTGAACCAACGGTACCAAAGTTAAGCCCTGTTTCACGAAGGTTGACCATTGTCCGGGTCTTGTCCCGCGCTTTGCCTTGCGCACAACCATGGCCCTCTTTGGGATTATTCCTAATTTTCAAACGGTTCCATCCGAAAATGAGTATAAATTAAACAAAAAAATGGATTAAAAAAAGGAGTTCACCATGAACCATAGGGTACGTATCTGCTTGATCCTCTTATTGTTAAGTACTCCCACCTGGGCGCAGTTTTTGGTGCTTTCTTCCGATCCGGCCGATGGGGCCACCCATGTCCCCACCTCAACCACCATCCGCTTCACATTCAGCGATTCCCTGGATCCTCAGGCCAATCCACAGGGTTTACCTGTCCGTTTTCTGGCAATATCGCCCAGGGATTCGATCGTCATCGATTCGGTCTATTTCAGCAGCGATTTTAAAACCCTCTACATGGACGTTACGCAAACCCCGAACACCGATTTCGTCCTGATCATATCCTGGGCCGTCAGTATCAACGGAGACACACTGGCCCGTCCGTACGCACTGAATTATACCACGGCGGCTGACTACGGGCAGTATTCCATCAGTGGCACGGTATTTCTCCCGGATGGAGATCCAACCAATACTTACGTCATCATTACCCCCAAGTCCGTTTTTGCAGACGACTCCAGCGAAGGCAATCCCGCTGTGATTCACTCCGCCTCAATCGTGCTGAATTCTCAGGGTACTTATACCCTAAATTATGTTCGAAACGGCACCTATTGGGTCACCGGTGCCTATGACACGGATCGAGATGGGTTTATCAACCCCAACGCCGGGGATTTTGTGGGCTTCTACGATGCAGACGGCGACGGCGAAGAGGATAGTGTAGTGGTTCAGGACGGCAACCTCACGGGAATTGACCTCAATTTGTTTACGTTCACACCGTACACGGTGCGTCAACTGGTCGACAGCGCCCGCACCCTGGCCCATCAGTTTGCTCAAGATCAAAAGCTGCTGTTTATCGGTACCTGGACCGATTCCCTGATGGAGGGACGCTCTTTTTATTGGCATTTTATATTCTATTCCCCGACCCTGGGCTATTACACCGAAATGACCCTGGGGGTTTTCCAGTTCACCATCGATACTTCGAGCTCCAGTTTCATGCCCCCGGATGCGGTGGAAATCCCCAATCAGTTCATCGACAGCGATACCGCCTTTCAGATTGTGGAAATGGCCGGAGGTCTCCTTTTTCGGCAACAGTACGAGGTTTATGAAATAAGCATGCAAATTGGGAACTTTTTCTGGATCTATGCCGACGATCCCAGCAAAGTGGTCTGGTACTTCGAATACAAAGGCGTGTCCCCTCAGGACAGCATTGAAGCCTCTTTCCACGCCGTGGTGGACGCCCAGGACGGTATGGTCCTTTCCACCACGGTAACGTCCATCGACGAGGACCCCGCTCCCGGGCGGGTTCAACAATTCCGCCTGGAACAAAATTATCCCAATCCCTTCAACCCGGTCACGACCATTCGGTTTACTCTGCCCACAAGCAGTCGGGTGATCCTGAGAGTCTATGATGTTACCGGCCGGGAAGTAGCCACGCTTCTTCAGAGGCGCCTGCGCGCCGGTACTCACAAGGTTACTTTCGATGCGACCCATCTGCCCAGCGGCGTCTATTTCTACCAGCTGAAAGCAGGCAAGTACGCGGCCACCAGGAAAATGATCTTAATGAAATAGTCTCCTTCTTCTCCATATCTTCTGGCCGGGAGGGCTTACCTCTGCCCCAGGTAAACCCTCCCTTTGCTGTTTGTACCGGAAAGGCGGTGCCGGTTTCGCCGCGGCGATGTTTCTCCCAGGGAGGGCCCCCTGGTCCAGCGTTGATCATCGGCGTGTTCAACGGATCACTGGAACAGTGCATCCAGGCGTTCCACCGGACGGGCCAGAACGACCCGATCCCCGTACACCACAATCGGCCGCTGAAGCAAGCGGGGATGCTCCGAAGCGATTTGGGCAAACGCTTCCGCCGTGAGGGACCTTCCTTTCAATCCCAGCTCCCGAAACTCTTTCTCGTTTGTCCGGATGAATTCTTCCACCGGCAACCCCGATTTACGAATCAGTTGCGCCAGTTCATCCGGAGAAAAACCTTCCCGGAGGTAGTCGAAGATCACGGGGTCGATTCCTTTTTCCCTTAAATAATTCAACCCCTCCCGGCTTTTGCGGCAACGCGGATGGTGCCAGATGACAACTCTTGCCATGGATTCCTCCTGAAGTATGGATGCACATTCAACGAACAGTCATGGACAATAGCTTTCGAATACCCTTGGCATTCAACGTCCCCTCCCGATTTTTTATCCCGCTGTGGCCGCACAATTCCAGATAAAACTGGAATTTTCCCCGGCGATTATTTAAACTTTATTCGACAAAAAAACAATAAAAAGGTAACAAAGGGCCATCAATCGGGGAACCGTCATGAGCCGTTCGAATGCCGTTTCCGAAAACTTTCCCTTCGGTCAGGAAATTGTTTGGCGTCCCAATCCTCAATGGATTCGGGAGAGCAATCTACAGTGTTTCATGGACAAGCACGGCATATCCGACTACGACAGCCTGTATCAGCGGTCCATCGAAGATATCGCCTGGTTCTGGGATGCCGTGTTAAAAGACCTGGATATTCAGTTCTATGAACCGTATACGGATATACTGGACGTAAGCGCCGGCGTACAGTTTCCGCGCTGGTGTGTCGGGGGAAAAATGAACATCATTCACAACTGTCTGGACAAATGGCAGCGCTCCTCCATGAGGGAGCAGATCGCCCTCAAATGGGAGGGCGAAGAAGGCAAGATTCGCAATCTAACATATCGGGAATTGTACCAGGCTGTGAATCGGGTAGCCAACGCTCTGCGCCGAGCGGGCATCGGCAAGGGGGATGCGGTCGGATTGTACATGCCCATGATCCCGGAACTGGCCATTGCTTTTCTGGCGGTTATCAAGGTTGGAGGGATCGTCTTACCATTGTTCAGCGGGTACGGTCCCACCGCGGTCGCCACCCGCCTGGCGGACGGCCGGGCGAAGGCCCTTTTTACAGCGGACGGCATGTTCCGCCGGGGGAAAAGGGTGGCGCTGAAGCCCAATGCCGACGCCGCGGTGCAACAGGTGCCTACCGTCCAAAAGGTAATCGTCGTAAACCGGGTGGGACTATCCGAGGTTCCTTGGGACAAGGATCGGGATCTCTGGTGGAACGATTTTATCGAAGGTCATCCCCCGGAGGCCTTCACCGAACCCACCGATGCCGAAGACGTTTTGATGATCATTTATACCAGCGGCACCACCGGTAAGCCCAAAGGTGCGGTGCATACCCATTGTGGTTTTCCCATCAAGGCAGCTCAGGACATGTACCAGCCGATGGATCTGAAACCCGGGGAAAGCATGTTCTGGTACACCGATATGGGATGGATGATGGGCCCGTGGGAAGTATTTGGGAGTTTGATTATTGGGGCCAGCATGCTTTTCTTTGATGGGGCTCCCGATTATCCCGCCGTGGACCGGCTCTGGGATCTGGTCGAACGACATCGGGTAACCCACCTGGGCATAACCCCCACACTGATTCGGGCGCTGAAGCCCCATGGTCCGGAACCCATTCAACAACACAACCTCTCCATTCTGCGCATGGTAGGCTCCACCGGCAGTCCCTGGGACCCCGAATCATGGCTCTGGACCTTCGAACAAGTCCTCCACCGAGCCAAACCTATCATTAACTATTCCGGGGGTACCGAAATCAGCGGCGGCATTTTATGCGGAAATTTTTTCAAACCCCTCAAACCCTGTGCCTTTTCTGGTCCCGTGGTGGGCATGGATGCCGATGTCGTGGATGAAACCGGCACACCCATCCGCGGGGCCGTAGGGGAACTGGTCCTTCGCCAACCCTGGATCGGTATGACCCGCGGGTTCTGGCAAGATCGGCACCGGTACCTGGATACCTACTGGAATCGCTTCGAAAACATCTGGGTTCATGGAGATTTCGCGGCCATCGACCGGGATGGTCTCTGGTACATTCTGGGCCGCAGCGACGACACGATCAAGGTAGCCGGCAAGCGATTGGGTCCCGCAGAAATCGAATCCCTTGTCAATGCGCATCCCGCGGTGGCCGAATCGGCCGCCATTGGCGTTCCCCACGAAATTAAAGGGGAAGAGGTGGTGGTCTTCTGTGTGCTCAAACCCGATTTTCCACCCTCCGAACCGCTGCGTCAGGAACTGATGGAACGCATCATTCAGGAACTGGGCAAACCGCTGAAACCGCGCGAAATAAAATTCACCGCGGCGCTTCCAAAAACCCGAAACGCCAAGGTCATGCATCGCGTCATCCGGGCGACTTATCTGGGGCAAGACCCGGGGGACCTGAGCAGCCTGGAAGACCCCTCTTCGGTAGACGCCATACGTCAAGCGACCTGAGGCAAATGGGTGGATGATTCGTAACCAGCGGCGGCCTCTCAATGCCCGGGACAATGCAAAGGAGGCACCGGGGAAACGGCCCCCATGTCTCATCCGTTATGGCAAATGCAGAAACGCCACCATCATATCCCATATCCCCTCCAGCTGATCGATTAGACTGTGATCCGCGGCCAACAAAACAACCCGTGCTTGTGGGTTCCGTTTCAGATACTCCACACTCAGCGAATAAGGGACCGACTCATCGAAAATGCCATGAAATACCAGGGCAGGCAGCCGGCGACGGACGACCCTTTGCTCGTGCTTCAAGGCATCCTCGTAAAACGCATAATGCAGCTGTTGGGTACGCCGGGTACCGTAGTGATACACCGGTAATACGCCCCGTTGTTTCCATTCCTTCAGCCCGGCGGGACCAAGGATTTGGGACTGGCGGCCGACAAAACCAAAGGCAGGGGCCAGAAGGACCAAACGGCAGACCTGTTGAATGTCTTCCGCAAGCAAAGCGGCCAACCAGCCTCCAAGACTCGAACCGATCATACAGACATCCTCGGTACACCCTTTCAGCAGATGCTTGACCAAACTCAGCTGACGCGAAAGGGTGGTGTGTTCGAAATCATTCTCCGTTAAATCGGGGATATCCAGATCCTTACCGATTTCCTGGAATTTTCGACGAAAATACCGTCCCTTGGTCGATCCCCTACCGGAAGCGAATCCATGTAAATAAATATATCGCATAAAGCAGTCCCTTTCACTTTTTCAAACCTGGAGGCCTGCAGGCGGCGACATCGGCATCCCGATACTCACGAGCGTTGCAGAAGGGTACCGCCGTTTTCGGAAAGGATGTAAAAGTAGACGGCTTCCGCAAACTTATCCGCATGGGGTTCTCTGTTCGATCGACGCGGGGTGGAGCTCAAGCCGCTTCCTTCCAGGACGAGGTTTATCAGCGATCAGTCATCTCCGGTGGATTCGGAGGATGCCGGCGTCGATTCCGATTCTCGAGGGCTTCCCCTTTGCCGAACCTTCTCTTTCACAATCAGATATACCCCGACACCAATCAAAAGCAAAGGCCAGACAAAACGATTGTCCAGAGCCAGGGCGAAAAAAACTCCACTGATAACCGTCAGCACCAGACCACTGCGGAGGTAACGCTCTTCCCGACTCCCCAGAACATACATGGCCCAAAAGCCCAGACCGGGTCCCAGAATAAAAATCGGCCATAAGGCACCCGACAAGCGATACGGCCATTGGTTCTCCAGCAAAAAATACAGCCCGTAAACGATTAAAATGGTGCCCGGCATTAACAACCGATAATGGGTACGGTCGGCAAACCAGAAGAGCCAGAACACCACCCCCGGAAAAAGCAATAAAAACGGCCAGGTGTTTGCCAGACTGAAGGACAAGACGCCCAGATTCCGCAATAAAAATAACACCCCAACCAGGATAAACAGAATACCCCAGACCATGGATTTGGTACGGTCTTCCATGAATACCTCCGATGTCATATTCGTTATCGAACTGTTAAATGCACGGGAATAAAATAGACATGTTTCAAAAAAAATGAAACCCCCTTGCTATTTCGGCCACCGTTTGGGATTGCTCAACCGAAGCCCCTTCCGGGGAGTTGTTCCCGAAACGGCAATAGGCAAACATCTTGATTAAGTTCCTGCCGAAAAGTATATTCTTAGCGAATCAGATGGGAGAGTTGGATGTTTCGCACCTGCCTGGTGGTTTTAGGAATATTGCAATCGGTCCTGGCCCAGTCGCCGCAGTTGCACCGGATCACCATACTGTTTACCAACGACATCCACGGCGGGATCACGGAAAAACGAGCGGAATTCTTGAACCCGGAATTTCCTCCGGTATTGGGAGGCGGCGCTTCGGCCGCTACCCTCATCAACAAGGTGAAAGCCCAGGCCCAAAAGGAAGGATTCACCGTGCTGACCATCGATGCCGGGGATATTTTTCAGGGCACGTTGGTGGGAACCCTCTCCCGGGGAAAGGCGGTAGTTCAATACATGAACAGGGTAGGCTACGATGCCTGTGTGCCGGGAAACCATGATTTCGATCTGGGCAAAGACAATTTGATTGAATTGATCCAGGCTTCCCAATTTCCCTGGGTATCTTGCAACATCTTTGACCGGGAAACCGGGAGCCTCTGGCCTTGGGTTAAGCCCTGGATTATCATCGAACGCAACGGATTGCGGATCGGCATTACCGGCGCCACCACAGTGGGTACCCGATGGATGAGCTTCCCGGAAAATATCCAAGGGCTGGAATTTCGGCCGGAAATTCCCTCGCTTCAGCGGGCGGTGGACGAACTCAGGGCGAGGGACGTGGATTTGGTCATCGCTCTGGTTCATCTGGGACTTCCTTACGATCCGCGGGAAGGCTACCGAAAATTGAAGGGCATGAGCCTGGACAGCGTGTTGAAGAAAGATTATGTTAATGCCATGGAAGTGGCCCATTTTGTGAGAGGCATTGATGTTTTGCTGGGGGGGCATTTGCACCGGGGTTATCCAGAACCCTGGGTGGATCCGGTCAATCATACCATCTGCCTTCAGAACTATGGCAATATGAGCAATCTGGGTTGGATTAATGTGTATTTCGAAAGGACCGCTCGTACCATCTACACTTTCGATTATCCCGCAGACGCCGGCACCCTGCTGTTGCTCCAGGAGGATGAATTCTGGCCGGACAGTGTGGTGTTTCGCCTCATCAAACAACAGCAAGCCACATACGAGAAGGGATTCGAAGAAGTTATTGGAGAGACCCGAATCACTTTGAAGCGATCGAGTGTGGGAGAATCCCCTCTGAACAATTTGATTACAGACGCCATGCGCCGGCGGGTGGAAGCCGATTTTGCTTTCACCAATTTCGGGGGGATTCGGGCGGACATAAAGAGAGGCCCCATCACCCGGGCGGATGTCTTTCGGGTATTGCCTTTTGGCAATCAGATCGTCACCTTCCATGCCCCGGGTCGATTCATCAAAAACATTCTGGAGCAAAAACTCCGCGGCGGCGGCCGGGGATTGGCCATTTCTGGCGGTAAAGTGATTGTGAACCGCTCGCTACCGGATGGCCGGCGCGTAGTGTACATGGAAATCGGTGGGGAACCTCTGGAACCGGATCGCCTCTATCGGGTGGCGACCACGGATTACCTTATGGAAGGGAACTCCGGCTTGGTTCTACTTAAAAGCGTTCCCCCGGAAGAAGTGGCCCATACCGGCATCTTGCTGAGGGAAGCCGTCATCGAATACATCCGCCGACATTCGCCCCTGAAGATTCAGACCGATGGACGCTGGAAACAAGATGATCACTATTTTCCCGATGAGGACTGGATTCGCAAGTACGGGGACCGGGCGGCACGAGTGGAAAAGAAGCCGGACCCCTCCGGCCTTTCCACCAGCCGTTGAAGGGTAAATATCGTTGCGCAACCCAAAACACCGACAGGGTACCATGAAATTTTTATACATCGAATGCGTGGGTGGCATCAGTGGGGACATGCTGATCGGAAGTCTTTTAGACGGCCTGGTGCCTTTTGAACATCTGCAACAAGAATTGCAGAAACTTCCCCTGAACCAATACCGCCTGGAATTGCAGGAAGAAACCCGACACCACATTTCCGGAAAACGGTTTCGGGTTCAGGTCACCACCTCGGAGGTCGCCCGTCGCCACCTATCCGATATCGTCAATCTTCTGGAAAGCAGTCAACTAAGCGCCTTTGTAAAGGAAAACAGCATCCAGACTTTCCAATCCCTTGCCCGTGTAGAGGCCCGCATTCATGCCACCACGGTGGATCGAGTGCACTTTCACGAAGTGGGGGCCCTGGATTCGATCATCGATATCGTCGGCACATTTATCTGTCTGGAATACTTACACCCTGTATCGATTTACCATTCTCCCATTCCGGTAAGCCGAGGCCGAATCGATACGGCCCATGGCAAGCTTCCGGTTCCCGCACCCGCTACCCTGGCTTTGCTGGTGGGGCGACCCCTGCAATATCTGGATATTGAAGGGGAGTTGGTGACCCCAACCGGTGCGGCCCTTCTTGCTCATATCGCCCGGGGACCGCTCCCCACCAGCCAGACCTTTTCCATACAGCAAATCGGTTACGGTCTGGGCGAAAGCGATTTTCCGGAACTCCCCAACTTCCTGCGCATCTGGCTGGGAGAGTTTCCAATCGAAACCCAGAAGGAGACCGTCCTGCAGGTGGAAACCCACATCGATGATGTGAATCCCGAAATCTACCCTTACCTAATGGAACGATTATACCAGTGTGGGGTACAGGATGTGGCACTGTACTCTAACATCATGAAAAAAGGGCGGCCCGGAATACTGGTATCCATTCTATGCGACACGGCCTTGCTTCCGCAGGTCAAGGAGATTCTTTTCACGGAAACCAGTACCATAGGGTTACGGTATTTTCCCGTGTACCGGGAGAAATTGGCCCGAAAGCTCATTACGGTCCACTCCCCCTGGGGAGACATTCAGGTCAAGAAGGTGCTTATCAACGGTAAACAGCGACTATTGCCGGAATTTGAGGAGTGTAAACGCATTGCCCAAATCAGCAAGCGGTCCCTCTGGGAGGTTTATCAGGAATTGACCCAATTTTTATCCGGGCAAACATGAAGGCACCCACCCCTCCCTCTACTCTGATTGTATACGGTCGGAATCCCTTGCTCGAAGCATTGAACCAGGGTCAACCGATAGAAAAAATTTATTTGCTGCATCATGTGCGGGGCGGTAAGATCGAGCGTATTTGTCGAGAGGCCAAACGGCGGAACATTCCGGTCGCCCGTGTCGATCGCTCCAAGCTGGACCAACTTACAGGCTTGGCCCATCATCAGGGTGTGGCCGCCGTTATCAGCCCTATACCCACCTACGATCTGGACGCATTTATCGAGATTTTGCGAGAAAAAGAGCATCCCCCCTGTGTGATCATACTGGACCGCATCCAGGATCCCCACAACATGGGGGCCATCATCCGCAGCGCCGAATTTTTAGGTGCCGATGGTTTGATCTTTTCCCCGCGCGATAATGTGCCTTTGAACCCAACGGTGGTCAAAACCTCCGCCGGAGCCCTCTTCCACCTGCCCATTTGCAAAACATCCAATCTGGTGCAGACCATCCAACGCCTGAAAGCATCCGACTTCTGGATTTACGGCGGCACCCTGGAAGGGGAACTCCCCTTGTGGGAGGTAGACCTGACCCGACCCTGTGGCCTGATCATCGGCAACGAAGACAAGGGCATTCGCCCCCTGATTCAAAAACATTGCGATCAATTGTTCGTCATCCCGCGAATCGGGCAAACCGATTCTTTGAATGCTTCGGTCGCCGCGGGCATCATGCTGTGGGAACGGCTCCGCCAGAAACGCAATGCTCCGCTATAACCGGAACGGCCTGTCGACCCTTTCCCAAGGCGATGGCTCTCTTCTTTCCGACTGTCCCTTCCCATTGCCCTTCCGGCCTGCATCGCCGTTCGAGGCCATCCATGCCATGCCGCCCACCGGGCCTTTCCTGAGCGCCGGATTGCCAAAAATACAATCCCCTTCCGAAACAGGGGTTTTGTAAAAAATGCAACCTTCTTGGCAAATATCCGTTGGTTTCCGCAGGTGATTTCGCTATATTAGGGCACTTCTATTGTATTTTCTGCAATTCAACACCGAGGTCTTTGAATCATGTATGTAGAACGTTTCGCCGAACTGGTAGAGATCATGAAACGCTTACGTCGGGAATGTCCCTGGGATCGGGAGCAGACCCCGGAAAGCCTCCGACAATACATTCTGGAAGAAGCCTACGAAACCGTGGAAGCCATCGATGCCGGAAACTGGGAGGAGCTGAAAAAAGAACTGGGCGATCTGCTGTTGCAAATCGTTTTTCAGGCGGAAATCGCCGAGGAGCGGGGCCGGTTTACCCTGGAAGATGTGATTCAACATATCAATCAAAAACTCATTCAACGGCATCCCCATGTGTTTGGGGGCATCGAGGTAAAAGATGCCGAGCATGTCAAAGAAAACTGGGAGCGAATAAAGTATCACCAGGAGAATCGGCGCTCTGTTCTGGAGGGGGTTCCCCGTCATTTGAGTGCTCTGCTTCGTGCCCAGCGGTTGCAGGACAAGGCGGCTCAAGTGGGCTTCGACTGGGATGATCCCCGGGGGGTTCTGGAGAAAATTCAGGAAGAACTTCGGGAACTGGACAAGGCCCTCCATGCTCAGGCGCGGGAAAAAATGGAAGAAGAAATCGGGGACATGTTGTTTTCCCTGGTCAACCTGAGCCGATTCCTCAAAATAAACGCCGAAGACGCCCTGCGAACGACGATCAACAAATTCATTGCCCGCTTTCACTACATCGAGCAGAAACTGAGTGAACAAAATAAGTCGATTCGGGAGGCATCGTTCAAGGAAATGGATGCCCTCTGGGAAGAAGCGAAAAACAGGGAATAAATCGCGCAACCAGGGACGGTATAAACGAACCCTAAACCAACACCATCTGCATGGCTCTACAATTTCTGAACTTTGCCCTGGTTACCTCTGCGGCCGTACCCCTGTTACTCCTCTGGTTGCTCTTTAACCAGAAAAAAAAGGAGATTTACTTTTCCATTTACGTGTACTTGACCATCCTGACCAGCATCGACGCCCTGGCAACTCTGATTTTGGTCAACACCCATCTCCCCGAAACGGCCCTCATGGCGGCCCGAATCCGCCTGATCACCGAAAGCTTCATCATCGCCATAGTATTTTATCTGGCCAAAACGGTGGACCTGTTCACCAATATTCCGCGTCCATCCCTAAGGAACACCCTGGTTTTTTTCGGGGCCATGGGCATTTCCCTGATGGGGCTGTTGAACCTGATGATTCGGGACCTCCAGCATACCGGCATGGGCTTTTTCCCGGTGTTTTCCCCCTACTACTGGGTATTCATTCTGTTTTATTTTCTGATTTTCTATCTCATCTTCGTCGACATTGTCAGCAAATACCGCCGTTCCCGAAGGAAACAGGAAATCCAGGATGTGCGAGAAATTCTGGTGGGTATCTATCCCTCTACTTTTTTTTCTACCCTGATTCTCTATATTTTGCCCTATTGGACAACGACGCATCCGTTCATCTTTCTGGCATATTTCGTGCTCCCCTGCTTATTGTTGTACACGGCCTTCCGATTTTCCATCATCACCATCGATGCCCGCGTTCACTTCCTCGTACCGCAACTCCTTTTTTTTGCTCTGGTCATGCTGGGACTGTTTATTTACCTGCCCCCCTTAAAACAACTGCCCTGGTTGCTCCTCAGCATTCCCTTTTCGGTGGCGGTGATCCTGTTGTCGAACGCCCTCACCGGTCAGTTCTTTAACTGGATCAGCCGATTTCAGGTGGATTTGGACTCCGGGCTGGATAAAAAGATGGAAGAATTTTCCTCGGAAATCATCAAATTCATAGACCAGGAAAACCTGTTGAATTTCGTGGGGGATTTCTGCCAGAAAACGTTGCAGTTCAACAAATGCGCCATCCTCACCCTGCAGTACGATGTACCGCCCTACCAAATTGCTTATTTCAGGAATTACGATCGCAATCCTTTCCGGCAAATGCTGGAAAGCGGTTCCTCCCCCATTCTGGAGTTGCTGGAAGAGCAAAAGACCATCATCAACAAATTCTCTTTTTCACCGGGCAGTGTGATTTACGAACTGATGGATCAACTGGACGTATACCTGGTGTTGCCCATCATGGGTAAAAACGAGCTCATGGGCATTGTTTTTCTGGGAGGCAGCCGCAAACAGACCAAAATCTCGGAGCGGCAGGTCCAATTTTTAAAAATCATCGGCACCCAGGTGGGCATTGCCTTAGAAAACATCCGCACCCTGCATCAGACCATTCAATCTCAGAAGATGGCCGAGATTGGGATGCTGGCCTCCCAGCTGGCCCACGATTTCCAATCGTTTATCACCATCGTCAAACTGGAAAATTCCAGTAATGAACGCCTCAAACAACATGCCCACTATATGGAAAAATTGGTGCAGGATCTGCTGAATTACGCTCGTCCTCAAGAACTCAAATTGACCCCGGTAAAAATCAATCATCTCATCGACATGAGCCTGGATCTGGTGGACATTCCACCGGACGTGCTTATCGAAAAGCATTATTCCGAAGACTTACCCGAAATTCAAGTCGATGTGGGACAGATGCGCCGGGTGTTTACCAACTTATTCGAAAACAGTATTCATGCCATGCGCCATCCTCGAGAGAAACGCCTGAAGATTACCACCCGACCGCTACGGCCCCTAACCAAATTGAAGCGCAGTCCCTGGATTTACATCGAAATCCTGGACACAGGCGAAGGCATTCCGGAAGAATACCTGGAAAAAATTTTTGAACCGTTTTTCACCACCCACAAACCGGACGGGGGAACGGGAATGGGACTGGCCATCGTTAAACAGATCATCACCCGACACCACGGCTTCATTGATGTAACCAGTAAACCCGGCAAAGGGACGATCTTCAACATCCGACTGCCCTATTTCATAAAAGGGGGTTCCTAAAATGACAATAGAAAACAACAAAATCTTGATTGTTGAAGACAATGTGATCTGGTGCGAAAGCTACAAAAAGTGGATCGGAGATGAATATACGATAAAATTGGCATTCAATAAAACCGAAGCGCTGGAGTTGTGCCATTCCTTTGAACCCGACCTGATTATCCTGGATCTGGGCCTGCCCAACATTCAAGACGGTTTCGATTTACTGGACGAAATCATCAAGATGGGTAAAGACTGGCAGGTTATTGTCGTGACCTCGTTCAAAGACCATCAATATGCTTTGGAAGCGCAGAAACGGGGAGCCTACTCCTATTTCTCCAAGGGGGAAAACATAGAGGAAGAACTTCCCTATCTGGTGAAACAGGCGTTACGCATGCAACGCTTAGAGCGCGAGAACAAGGAATTGCGTTCCAAGTTGCGCCAAAACATTCGATACGATGACATTGTCGCCGTCAGTCGCCAGATGCAGGAAATTTTATCTTTGATCGAACAGATTAAAGACAGCAAAGAGCCGGTCCTGATTACCGGAGAGTCGGGGGTTGGCAAGGAAGTACTGGCCCGTCATATATTTAAACAAAACCCGCATTATAACAAAAATTTCGTGGCCATTAATTGCGCCGCTTTACCCACACATCTGCTGGAAAGCGAGCTATTCGGTTATGAAAAGGGAGCATTCACGGGGGCCGCCCGTACCACCCGGGGAAAAATCGAATTGGCCCATCGGGGCACCCTGTTTCTGGACGAGATTGGCGACTTGCCCTTGGAATTGCAAGGCAAACTCCTACGGGTGCTGGAAGAAAAGCGGTTCTATCGGCTGGGCGGCGAAAAGGAAATCGAAGTCGACTTCCGCCTGATCTCCGCCACCAACCATTGCCTCAACGAAATGGTCAAGGAAGGCAAATTCCGCGAAGACCTTTACTACCGTATTAACGTTATCCCCATTCATATCCCCCCGCTCCGGGAACGACCGGACGACATCCCGGCCATGGTGGAGTATTTCTCCGAACAATTTTGCCGGGAAAACAACCTCCCTAAACCCAAATTCACCAGTCGCGTGATCGCCTTTTTGTCCCACCTGCAATGGGAAGGTAACGCCCGGGAACTGGAGAACACCATAAAACGCCTGATTTTGCTGAACCGGCAACAAATCGATATTCAAGACTTGCCTCCGGACATTATCGAAGAATCGAACAATTTCCTGGATAAGGCCCTGGCGAACGAATTGTCTCTGGAGGAAGTCTCCCGAATCTACGTGCGGATGGTGCTGGATCTGAAAAAGGGCAACAAAAAAGAGGCCTGTAAGCTGTTAAAAATCAACTATAGAACACTAATGCGCAAACTGAACGGGTAGCTTCTCTTTGCTCCGCTTCGGCCCGTCGTTGGGAATCTTATCGACGATGGGCGAACGGATCGGCTCCCTGTTCCCGGGCGGCGCCCACCAAGATTGCATTTTATGCAATCTTGAACATTCCCCGATTGCACTTTCCGCACTGCGCCGATCGCATGATGGACGCATCTTCAATATATCCAACAGGATACAGCATTTTCTTTTCAATTGGTTGTTATTACTACAGTTACAACCACTTTATTCTGGCATGGTAATTGATTCTTGAACAAGAAAAAAGGGTGAGGGAGCATGATTCAAGAAGAGTCTTTGCTGCAAACGAAAATCGAAATGCTTCGGGTCAAGCGAGAGGACCAAACCTGGTACTACAAGCTGATCATTGGGACGGATCCGGACACCTCGATTATCATTACAGACACCGATTTCAAGGCTCTGTTATCCGATTTACCCAATATCTTGTCCACCGTCATACAATCGCAGGTACTGGTTGAAACATCAAAACAGAGGAGAAATCGTCACCATGAAGGTACTCGTATTTGAAACCAGCAAGGATCGGGCAAAGCTCATTCGCGATTTATTGGCCGATTACCGTTACAAAATCTGCATCAACTACGGGGGGGATCACATTCTGTCTCAAATCAGGGAAGACCGACCGTCATTAATCATTTTGAACGCCAATTTAAAGCCCACCTCGGGCATTACCATTCTGGAAAAATTAAAGCGAGACCCCCGATTCCGAAAAATTCCGGTGATCTTAATTTCCAATTTTAATTCTCAGGAACTGGCCCGAAAAGTCAAACAGTTTCCCAACGTGGATTACTTGGAAGAGCCTTTCAAGATTAAAAATTTCCGCCACATGGTGGAAAGATGGATCAATTTCCGCAGTTTATACGTGAATTGAGGGAGGGTACCATGAGTCTTCTTTGGCTTACCCAATGGCATTTATTTTTGATCTTCGGACTGGTGGTGTTGTTCCGCTGGATGACCTACGTGAATAAAACGACCAAGTAGGGGGATGAACTTGCTCCAACGGGAGCCGGGAAGCAGGTCATATTGCAGAATACGATGAAGGGCATTGAGTTGCCCATCCAGTTGATTGATGAGGGAGAGGGCCATGGCTTCTCGGGTCATCGGGGGGACGGGGGCTCCTTTTTCCACGTCTCCAGGATGGCTCAGAATCAAGTGTCCCAATTGAATCCAGAGGGAAGGGGGGAAGTCGGACACCTGCCGCATCTGTTTCTCCACATACACGTATCCCTTCACCACATGGCCAATCAAGCGACCTTCATCCGTATAATCGATAAAGCCGCGGCCCAGATCCAGCTCCCAGATTTTTCCAATGTCATGCAATACAATGCCACACTTCAAAAGATCGAGGTTCAGTTCCGGATCGTTGTTTCCTAAAACCTGGGCGATGTTCAGCATTCCCACCACATGATCCAACAAACCATAAAGATAAACATGGTGCCATAATTTCCCGGCGGGGGTCAGAAAATACCTTTCTGCAAAATCTTTCCGGGAAAAAATATGGTGGAGCAATGTTCGCAGATGTTGATTCCGGATGCCATCGATATGCCCATAGAATTGCCGCTTTAATCGGTCTACATCCTTATTCACCGAGGGCAACAGCTGGCGAATATCGACGTCTTCGGTCTCCTTTTTCCGGCGAATCTGTATCAGTTTCATCTCGCGCACCCCATTACACATTTGGGGAATCCCCTTCAACTTCACCACCGCACCCACGGGGATCTGACGCTCCATCTGCTCGACCCGATTCCACCAGCGGGCCTTCAGACGCCCGCTCCAATCCCCCAGTTCCCACACCAGATAGGGCTGTCCATTTTGTCTGTAACGCAGCTCTTTTTTCCGCACCACACAAAAGCCCACAAATTCCTTACCCAACGGCGTGGTCTTCAGGCCACAACGCTCCGATTTTGGTGCCATGATCGGGCATCCTTTCTATTGAATCTATCCATGGAACAAACCTTTGGCCATGCTGGAAGACCGCTGACGGCATCCCTTAAAATTTTGGTGTCAATATGCCCGCCATTCGCTTAAATTAATGGACCGTTTGAAAATCAAGAACCGGGATGCCTATGAACATCGGTTTAATTTCGGATACCCATAATCGCTTTCATCGGGATATCGTAACCGCCTTTCGGCAGGTGGACCTGATTCTTCATGCCGGCGATATCGGGGCTCCCTCCATCCTGCACCAACTGGAACAACTGGCTCCCGTCCATGCCGTCCGGGGTAATACCGACGATCCCGTGCGCTGGAATCACTTGCCCAAGAAGTTAATCATCGAAGTGGAAAAAATCAAAATACTTATTGTGCATGACATTCACTCACCCCGATACTTCCTGCACCATCCGAATGCCTGGTCGGGCGGTGAGAAGATAGACGTTGTGGTATTCGGCCATACCCACAAGTTTTTTGCCCGGAACATTCAGGGGATTTACTTTCTCAATCCCGGGAGCGCCGCCTCCCCCCGGGATCCCAGCAAGCCGACCGTCGGGCGACTGGAGATTCACCGCGGCAAGATCGGTAACCTGGAGAAAATCGAATTGGGCTGACTGCTCAGGCGTACACTTCTTTCTCGTTGCACTTGCAGAGTTTTAGGTTTTGCGTGGCGTACTTCCAGGTACCGGTCTTCGGAGATTGATAAGAGACCACCTTTTTCAGAAACGTGTATGTTTCCCCACACACCGAGCAAGTGGGGACGTTGGGTTTACTGAATATTTTTGAGGCAAAATCCTGGCGTTTTCCCATTGCACTCTCCTTTATCCCTATGCCTATCTTTCATTCTACTTGTTTGCTTCATAGCTTTTAAACTGGTTCTTGCCGGCGGCGATGGCGGCCCGCACGGCCTTTTCCGCCTTGACCATCAATGCTAACGCTTCACACCCCATTGTGGGGAATTCCACACCCCCACAGGCCACATTGACCCCTACCATATGGCCCCCACTCCAAACAGGCCGTTCGGCCACGGCCTGACAGATACGCTGAACCGTAGGGGTTATTTCGGCCAACGGTTTCTCCACCCACAATACCGCAAATAAATTATCATGCAGCCGGAAAATATAATTGCTATTATCCAAATAAGGCAACAGGAAAGACAAAAATTCCCGGATAAAATTTTTCCGCAATTCCTGTCGATGCTCCTTCTCCACAAACTCGACCTGGAAATAGGTTACCGAAAACGGTCGCTGGTAGGTCTGACACCGATCAATCTCCTTCTGAAGCTCCATCTTAAAAGCCAGGAAATTTCCGATGTCGGTTTCTAAGTCGAACAAATTGCGCTGTTGCAATATATTAAACAATCGATTGTGCAACAGGAAAATCGTCACTTGATTGGTAATGGTTTCCAGAACGTTTTTATATTGAACTTTAAAACGTCCCGGCTGAAACGATTCCAACACCAGAGCCATGGTTTGGTGTTCCTCTCCCTGAAAAGGAATGGCAATTAAGGATCGATACTCTCTGGCAGGCTCCTCGTTCAGAGAAAAACGGGGAATGTAATTTTGTTTAGTGGCCAGGTCTTCCACCAGCAGGTGTTGCCGTTTACGCAGCACCCATCCCACCAGGCCTTCGTGGAGCTGAAAGCGATACCCCGAAGTCACGCCCCGGACGTCTCCCATGCTGAACACAATCCGGCCCTGCCCCTCTTCGGCCCGGCGGACGACGAAGACACGATCGGCGTGAAAATATTGTTTTAAAAAGCGTCCCAGATAATCCCACAATTCATCGGTGCTTTGGAATCCCACCATCCGGTTGCTGAATTCATTCAATATCCGCGCAATCCAGTTCTCCGTTTCATATTCATACAACTGATTGCTTTCCACCAATTGCAGTTCGATCAACTGAGCGAACCGTTCCAGTAACTGCAGATCATTTTGCCCAAAGGCTTCTACGGCGTGGGCATCCACACAAAGCACACCCAATACCTTCCCTTCAAATTGAACCGGAACTCCGGCGAAGGATCGTGCGGGCGATTTCCCGGGTTGATAATAAGGCAACAGACGGTTTCCGTTTTCGGGTAAATGATTTTCGATCAACGAGGTCCGATTTTTCAGCACCAGGGGGGGCAGGCCCGTCTGAAGGTCGTAAAAACGTTCTTTGTGAAAGGCTTTGGAGTGATCGGTTATAAAATAACGCAAATAAAATTTCTTCTTTTCCAGATTGAGCAACAGGAAACAGACCGTATCCGCCACCAGGGTTTGTTTGATCAAAGGGAATACCGTATCCAGAAACTGCTCAAAAATCTTTTCCACCTCCCTGTCAGTTTCGAGCTTGACCAGATCGCTTTTGGGAAGACCGTCATCCTGCTCCGGATGTTCCTCCAATTTATCCGGAATGTTTTGTTGGTTCCCATAATAGTAAACGGCTGCCGCTGCAGCCACCACCAGAAGTATTTTGAAGATCAGATACGGCCAGGAATTCGGCAATAGGCTGATAAAGAAGGCAAGGCTTATCATCAGCAAGAAAGCTTCCCGGTACGGATGAAGTTTCAGCATGGATGCGTACGATGACCTGTGCTTGACATTGTTCGGAATTTATTGATCGCCGACCAGCTGGACTCCCTTTCTCACCCGTTTGGGTGGATGACTTTGCAGGGAATCGTTGAATCCCTGAGACGGCACCCCCTGGGTAACCGATTGAACTTCTTCCGGTTCGGTGGCCTGCCCAATGCTGGAACCGGGAACACTGGCGGAACCGGCCGGTATCCCCACGGCGGGGATACTTTGCTGAACCGCCCGAGAAGCCTGCTGATCCCCGGGGCTGAAAAAGATGAAGGTGGTTACCACCATCAGCAGGATGGCCGAACCGATTGCGGGAATTTTCCAGTGTTCTCGGATTAGAAAAAACGGTGAGGTGCTTTGTTGGCTGAATTGGTTGATTCGATAATGGAGTTGCGTTTCAAAACCATCGGAGGTGCGAATGGGTGGGAGCCGCCGCAAGCTCTCCCGGATGATTTTAATCTGGTATACCGCCTCACTGCATTCGGAACATACCGCTAAATGGGCTTCCAGATATTTGCGCTGTTCGGAGTGAAGCTCCCCTTCGATGTAACTTGAGAAATAAACCCTGAATTTGTCACATTGGTGCATAGGCAACCCTCATAGTTTTGTTTCCTCACTACTCTTCGGCTCATTTTCAAACAGAAATTTCAAGTCTTCCTGCAGTTTCAGGCGTCCACGGTTCACTCTGGATTTTACCGTACCCAGCGGTATATTGAGAATTTGGCTGATCTCTTCGTAGGAGAATCCCTGCACATCGCGTAACAGGATCACCTCTTTGAACTTCGGCGGCAACTTCTCTATCGCCTTCTGGATGATATCATCCTTAATCGTACCATCCACTTCACGTTCAGGGTTTTTCTCAACGTCGGGGATATCATAGTCCCGCTCTTCATTGACGAAATTACTGACACTAAAAATCTTACGCCGCTTCCGGCGGCGAAGTTCAGTTTTGGCCAGATTCCCGGCAATGGTATACACCCAGGTGGAAAATTTCGCAATCTCCTTATAATAATGCTTATTTTTAAACACCCGTAAAAAGGTCTCCTGAACGATGTCCTCAGCGTCCGAGCGATTGCCTACAAACCGAAAAACGTAATTCAACAATTGATCTTTATAACGCCGCACCAGCGTATCGAAGGCCTGAACATCCCCATGTTGAAACCGCGCAATGAGCTCTTCATCGGTAATTTTAAGACTCTTTTTTCTTGCCATAATTAGTTTAGTGTGTTTTAACTGTGTTTAGGGTTCAAAGTTCCCCCCGCCCGGGGGAACTTCCATTGTTTTATTTTCTCTCCGCGTTTATGTGTACCCATCCCCTTTCAGACCCCTTCTTTCGCCCCACCGGTTAATCCCTCTCTGATAGCCAAATGGAATTGCCAACCGCTACACCGTACTTTGAATTTCAATTTATCAACTGCAGCATAAGAATGTCAAGAACTAAATCCGGGGACACGGAACCGGATTTCAACTGCTCATCGGCCCATCGAATCCGCTGAAAGGCTTGAACAATATTGCTCCACTTCCAGTACTTCAGCTGCTGTTTGTATGCTCGAAAATGGCTGCGATACAATTTCAGTTTTTCCTGGATTTCCCTGTCGTTGCGGACGCCGCTCTGGTAATATCCTCGAATTTTCCACAAGATCAAAAAATGACGGATCAAAAAGTACAGAATCGTCTGGGGACTTTCTCCTTTGGCCAACAAATTCTGCAAACTACGCAACGCCTTTTCCCTTTCTCTCTGAGCTATGAAACGGGTCAAATCAAACACCGTTTGATTGACGTGAACCCCTACAATTTGTTCCACATCTTCGGGGCCGATGACCTCCTTTTCCTGAAAAAAATTGGCAATTTGCGCGATCTCCATCTGTAAATCGTGAAGCCGCTCCCCTACATGATAGATCAGGGTTTGGATGGCTGGAGGGGTGATCCGTTTCCCCTGCTTCTGGAATGCGGACCGAATAAAGGCGATCAACTCTTCCGCACTCGCAGGGGGGACTCGAACGCTACAGGCCTTTTCCATAAGTGCGTGGAATTTGCGTGGAGGGGAATCGGTGCGTGCCATTAAGATCAGGCAAACCTCCGGCAAGGGATGCTCCGAAAAATGCATAACATGCTGAAACTTCTGTGTCCGCAGGTTCTGAATATCTTTATAAACAACCAGCTTTTTACGGGAAAACAACCCACCACCGGTTAAAAGCGTAACCACCTCCTCAATGGGCGTTTCCGGGGCGTAACGAACAAAATAATTGATTTCCCGCTGAATTTCTCCCAAGTAGCCCCGGGCCAGCTGTTCCAATAAATGATCCATCAAATGGGCCTCTTCCCCAAAAACAAAATACACGGGATGAAATTGCTTCCCTTCAATTTCCTCCAGAACCGTCTTATACGTAAGCTTGGTGCCTGGTGGGCCGCTCATTTATCCCTTTCCTTTCGATAAGCTTTATTCAGAAAGAACAGGAAGCCTCCCCAGACATATCCCAGAATACCAATCATCGAAACGATGGTCGTCCACTCCATCTCTACCCCTTCGAACGCAGGCTCATTTGATACAATTTACGATTCATCACGATCAAAAAAGTGATTAAAATCCCCCATTGCAGAATACAGGTACCTAAGCTAAACGGTCGCAGGGGATTCCACCACATTGTGGCTTCCCACTGAATGGACTGATAAGACCACCACCCCAACAGGATCAGCGCTTCCAAGGGGATGACAATCCGCATCACCCAATCAAACCACTGGCCGATGCGGAGATCGCTTTCCTTCGCATTAAGCCACTTGTTTCGAAACGTATCCACCCCTTTCTTTAAAACGGCGAAGGCAAAAAAGCTTCCGCTAAGGATGAGTCCCAATCCCCACACCCAATCCTGATTGTTGAATACATTCATGGAAAGGGCGGAGGGTGCTCCCAGGAGTGCGGTAAGCCCGGCCACCAGGCGCAAGGCTTTGCGTCTGGGCAGTCCCCAGTCCATAAAAACCCGGGTGGACAATTCGAACATGGAAATGAGAGAACTTAAAGCGGCAAAAAAGAGCGCCAGGAAAAAGACCGACATATACACCGAAGCCCCGATCATTGTGGAAAACAATTGCGGTATGGCGATAAAGGTCAGTCCCTGATTGCCCGATTGGAGGGCCTTCAGGGCCGCCTCCGGAGAGTCGCTTAAGGCAAAGACGCTGGGGATGATGGCCAATCCCGCCAGTAACGATGCCGAGTTGTTGCCAAACCCGGTGATGAAGGCGTTTAGGGTCACATCCTCTTTCTGCCGCATATACACTGCGTAAGTCAGGATCAACCCCCAACCGGCGCCGGTGGACCAGGCCGACTGAGAAAGTCCTTCCAGCCAGACTTGATAATTCGCCAAATCGGCCCAGCGAAGATCAAAAAGATAGTGTAAACCCTGCACGGCATTCGGTAATGTCAACGCCCGAACCACCCCAACCATCAACAAGATCAACAATGAAGGCAGCAATATCCGATTGGCTCGTTCAATGCCCCGCACCACCCCCTGGTAAATGACCAGGGAAGCCAGACTCAGAGCAATCAGATGAAAGATCAACGGCTCGATGCCGGATGTGGAAAACCGCTCCCAATAGATGCGTTGATCCACTCGCAACAGGGCACCACTCAACGCGGCGAAAAAATATTTCAACGCCCATCCCGTCACCACCGAATAATAAAACATGATCCCCATAGTGCAAAAGGCCACAAATCCCCCCATCCAGGTGTACGATCGCCCCAGAAACAGCCCAAATGTTCCAATGGGTCCCTTCCGGGTGTGTTTGCCCAGGGAAAATTCCACCATAATCAAGGGGATGGACCAGAGAAGCAAGAAGATGGCCCAGGGGATCAAAAACGCCCCCCCATACTCGCCGGCCAACCGGGGAAAGCGCCAGATATTCCCGGCACCTATGGCCATTCCCAAAGTGGAAAGAAGCAACGTCCAGCGGGAGCTAAAAAATTCCTTCCGTTCCATTCTCAATTCCCGAAGTTGTTTCGACCCTTAACTCAGAAGAATCCGCTTCAATTATAAGGAAATCCGGGGGAGGAAAAAATGCCGGAATATTTTTCCCTTCCGTCCACAAGCTAATTCCGTCGTGCAGCCGTTCCCAACAAACCCATTATACCAGTGAAAAACCCAGAAACCCCAAAACGCTAACGGCCGCACAGTAAAGGGCAAACCACTCCAGTTTTTTCTTTCGGATAACATCCAACAACCAGATGATCGCCAAATATCCGGAGAGGGCGGCGGCCATGGTCCCAGCGGCCAGGTTAATGATTTGAGACGAAGGAGGTGGGGCATCCATCAGGTCTGTCAACTTCAGGATTGTAGCGCCGAAGATGACCGGCACGGATAACAGAAAGGAAAATCGAGCGGCCAGATTCCGATCCATTCCCAGCCACAATCCCGTTACAATGGTCGACCCCGACCGGGACACCCCGGGAATAATGGCAAAGGCCTGGGCCAGTCCAATAAGGAAAGCCTGCTTACCATTTAAAAAGGTTTGACGCTCCCGGGTGTAGCGGGAGCTCCATAAAATGATTGCGGTTAACAACAGCATGCCCAGAGCCAGATAATGATTATGGAAAATACGCTCGATCTGTTTTTCGAACAAAAGGCCGATCACTGCCGCAGGGACGGAACCGATAAGAATGAACAGCGTCATGGCCTGGTACTGCTGCGCGGCGTTTTCCACGGACATTCCTCGCCACACAAATGCCGGCAACCCCGGAAGCGTCCGGATCATCATCCAGATATCCCGATAGAATACCAGAACCACAGCCAGCAGGGTGCCAAAATGAACAAACACATCAAAGGCCAACCCCTTATCGGCAAATTGGAACAATTCGCTGAAGATCACCAGGTGACCCGAACTACTGATGGGCAGGAACTCGGATAGACCCTGAATGACTCCCAGTGCAATCGCTTTTATCCATTCCACAGCGGTTCTCCTTGCTTAACAATCAACCGGATTCCAACAGTAACCAACGATGAATTCACCTATTGATCCCGGTGTATGGGTTGGCATTCCCGGCATCCGCACTTCGGCCTTCGGGAAGAATTCCAATGATATTGAGATGACGCCCGGTCGTGCGTTGCGCCCGATGGGAATACAACGGCAGCGCGCTGCAGCTGGTACATTCCGGCGATACATCGATTTGCTCTTCGGGAATTCCCAGGGAAAGGCATTGCTCCTTGATGGTGTTTGCCAGGAAAAACCAGAGTTTGCCCTCCCGGGCTTCCAAAAACCGGTCGGGAAAATAGTTCCGAAATTCCGGGCCGACCTGATAACAACAGGGCTGTAACAAGGGGGAAAGGGCCACCCAGAATTGATTAGCCGCCAGGCGCCACCTTTTCTGCATTGTTCGGAGCATTTCGAGAACTATCCCCCACCGAGCACCTCGCCAACCGGCATGGGCGATTCCCACCCCAGGCACAGGCGGGACGGCCACAAAAACGGCGGCGCAATCGGCTGTGCGAACCCCTAAGAACAGCCCGGGGCGGTCTGTAATCATGGCGTCACCCTCTCCATGATCCCCCGGGGTTTCCACGTATTTCACCCTTCTTCCGTGAACCTGCTTCATTAACGCCAGCCGATCCGGAGCAAGCGACAGGCGGGCACACCAATCCCGATGCTGGGGTTGAAACAGCTCTGGAGGCAACGGCTGTGGCAAACGCATGCCGACATCCGCTTGAGAGGCCCCAGGCAGGGCCAGGCTGGTGGCGGCGAAAACCGCGCCGCCCGAACCCGGGAAACGATACAGGATTTCGTATTTTCCCAGAAAACGTTCAATCCTCATAAGCAACCTGTTTCACTGCCCATCTCGCAGCGCCGCCTCTCCGATAGCCCCGCAGGTCGACGGTAACATAGCGGTAGCCCCGTTGTTTCAGTCCGGCATCCACATGCCTTCGCATTTCCGGATGAAGCAAGCGGGCCATTTCTGGCTCATCGACCTCAATTCGAGCCAGTTGCCCATGGTGGCGTACCCGCACCTGTCGGAAACCCAATTTTCTCAGGAAAGCCTCAGAGGCTTCCACCTGCTGAAGGGCTTTGGGGGATATGGGGGTGCCGGTGGGAAACCGGGAGGCCAGACAGGCCATTTCCGGCTTATTCCAGGTGGGCAGTCCCAATCGGCGGGACAACTCCCGTATGTCTTGTTTGTGCAATCCCGCTTCCAGGAGAGGACTACACACCCGAAACTCTCCGGCGGCCGTCCGTCCGGGACGATCATCACCCACGTCATCGGCATGGGTTCCATCGGCGAGGTGAGTAAACTCATGCTTACGGGCATACGCCAACATCCTGGAAAACAACTCCTTTTTGCAAAAATAGCACCGATTGTGGGGATTGCTCCGATACTGTTCATCCTCCAGCTCATGGGTATCGATGACCACTACCGGCAATTGAAACCGCCGGGCAACGGCCAGCGCCGATTCCAACTCCGCCTTGGGTAACGACGGCGACCGCCCCAGCACTCCCAGAGCCCGATGCTTCAACACATCGACGGCCACCTTCAGGAGCAACGTGGAATCCACTCCACCCGAATAGGCCACCAGTAAATCGGGATACTGCTGCAATACCTTTTTCAATCGGTGCCATTTATGATCAAGGGCGTCCATGGAGTCTGCTCCATCCAATTCTGAATGCCTCTTTTTCCCGTTTCGGCGACATGGGAACGATCGACCTTAGAAGAATATTTTCTGAATGTCGTTATAAATTACAAACACAATCAGCATCAGGATGAGCGCCATGCCAATTTGCTGAATCCGCATTTTGGTTTGGGTGGACAACGGTTTCCGGCGGATGGCCTCCACGGTGATAATCGCCAGATGGCCGCCATCCAACACCGGCAAGGGTAGAATATTAATGATGGCCAACATAATACTCAAATAGGCCACCAATTCCATCAAATTGATAAACCCTGTACGGGCGAAATCTCCCGCCATCTTGGAGATCATTATCGGTCCACCAATCACTTCCTTGGGCGATTTTTTACCCGTCAGAAGCCAGCCTATGGATTTGATGATCATGTTGCCGGTAAAATACGCCTGCTGGAAACCGCGCTTGACCGATTGGGTAAAGGTTAACGGGCGCCGTTCCACGAACGAGACTGCCTGAATCCCGATCTTTCCCACGATCTTACGGGAGCCATCTTCGGCAATTTCCGTTTCCGCCATGGGGGTTAAACGGACCTCCAGGGTCTGGCTTCCGCGCAGCACGGTAAGGGTGATCTCTCGATCGGCATTCTGGCGGACGATTTCGGTCATCTCCTGCCAATCGGCAACGGGGCGTCCATTAATGGCCACAATGCGGTCCCCCTCTTGCAAACCAGCCCTGGCGGCGGGCATGCCGCTCAGGACACCCCCCACTTCGGCGGGAATGAACGGATAAATGCCCAGTTGTTCGGATTTTTCCTCTTTTAAATCGTCTTTTCGAAAAACCAGTTCGACCGTCTGTCCCCGGCGCTCCACCTGAAAACGAATCTCGGTTCCCAGGCGATTGAGAAAAGCCTGGGAAATTTCGTTCCAATTTTGTACCCGCTGTCCATTAACGGCCAGGATTTTATCCAACTTCTGAAACCCCACTTTTTGGCCGATGCTGCCCTCCTGAACATACCCCACTACCGTGGTGGGGATCACTTTTTCGCCTTCCAGCCAGAAAATACCGGTCAAAATCACCAGGGCCATCAGTGCATTCATGAGAACCCCGGCAGAAATGATAATTGCCTTTTGCCAGGCCGGCTTCGAGTTGAATTCATACGGTTCCCCTTTGATCCGGGTATCCATACTCTCGTCGATCATTCCGCTCATTTTGACATACCCCCCAAAGGGGATGGCCGATACGCAATAATCGGTGTCGCCGATCTTGACACCGAACAATCGAGGTGGATAGCCGATGGAGAATCGTTCTACCCGAACCCCGAATAGTTTGGCGGCCAGAAAATGCCCCAGCTCGTGTATAAATACCAGCAAACTAAAGACAAAAATCACCGAAACCAGATAGATCATGTCTTAAAACCTTTATGTTTTTTTAAAAACCATGTTAATCACTTTAAACTGGTTTAAGGTATAAAATTTTCCCGCCCAAAGAAATATCAAAATCCGGTTAAAGGGGGGGCAATGCCCACATGCGGGGTCTCGCCTTTTAGGCTTATTTTCTTAAAGGTGGTGTTTTGCGCCTCTCCGGTGCCTCAGGCGATGGTGCCATCAACGGAGAGGAATGATCCCGCGTTCGCTTTTGCGAATAAAATCCACTATCACCCTGATTTCCGGGGAGGGTTGCAGCCTGGACTCCACCTCTTTGACCGCCTCCTTCAAGAGCAGATTACTGCGGTAAATGATGGTATAGGCCCGTTTGATATCCCGCATCACCCGGCTGGAAAAACCCTTGCGTTTTAAACCCACCACATTGGTTCCCCCATAACGGATGGGCTCGCCCATGGCCAGCACGTAAGGGGGGACATCTTTGGTCACCCGCAGCCCTCCCCCCACAAAGCTATAGGTACCGATCCGCACAAATTGATGGATGGCTGTCAATCCCCCGATACCGACGTGATCCTGAATTTCCACATGGCCGGCCATGTTCACCCCGTTGGAAAGGATGACATGATCGCCCAAAAGACAATCATGAGCCACATGAACATAGGCCATCAGGAAACAATGTTTGCCTACCACGGTCTTTCCGCGATAATCGGTACCCCGATTCAAGGTGGCAAATTCGCGGATAGTGGTATCGTCGCCCACTTCCAAATAGGTTTTTTCACCGGTATATTTTAAATCCTGAGGGGCAGTGCCCAGCACGGCACCTTTGTATATCTTGACCCGCTTACCCAAACGGGTACCGGAATCCAGATAAACATGGGGACCGATTTCACAAGCTTCGCCAACCACCACATCGGCTTCGATAACGGCATAGGGCCCCACATGCACACCTTCACCCAATTGGGCATCGGGATGAACAATCGCTGTCGGGTGGATATCCACCAAAATCGCCTCCTCGTCGCTATCGGGCCGATCCCGCCTTTCACCCTTGCGAGGTTCTTTCGCGGTCAACAATGGCAGCCATCAATTCGGCCTCGGCCACCACTTCGCCATCCACAAAAGCCTTCCCATACATCTTGCAGGAGGTGGCGCGTTTTTTCAGCATTTCCAGTTCGAAAACCAACTGGGCACCGGGGAATACGGGTTTGCGGAAACGCACCTTATCCATTCCCATGAAGTAGACCAACTTATCGCCAGGGTTTTCCTCGCTGTTCAGCAACATAATCCCACCGGTCTGGGCCATGGCCTCGATGATAATGACACCTGGCATAATGGGGTGACCGGGGAAATGCCCCTGGAAGAACTCTTCGTTCCCGGTAACATTTTTGACCCCCACAATTCGTTTACCGGCTTCAAATTCCACAATCCGGTCCACAAAAAGGAAAGGATAACGATGGGGAAGAATACGCTGAATGGCGTTAAAATCGAACACGATTCCTTTTCGGGAGACCTGCTGATATTTGCGGGTTAACTGTTGTTTTTTATAATATTCTCGCAGACGCCGGGCGAACTCGATATTGCTTTTATGTCCGGGACGGGCGGCCAGAATCTGACCCCTGATGGGCGCCCCCACCAAATACAAATCCCCCAGTAAATCCAGCAATTTGTGTCGGGCAGGCTCGTTTTTGAAACGTAAGGGACGATTGTTCAATATTCCATTGTCACCCACAAAAACCTTACCATTGATCTTCAGGGAATCGCGGATTCGCTTTTCGTTGATTTCGGAAAGTTCCTGGTCGCAAATCACGATGGCATTATCCAGATTACCACCCTTGATCAGACCCTGTTGAATCAACATCTCCACCTCGTGCAAGAAGCAAAACGTTCTCGCAGGCGCAAACTCGGTAATAAACTCCTTTTCCAGTGAAAACAAGCCGGAATGTTGGCTCCCCAGCGCCGGATTCTTATAATCAATCATCACCGTGATGCGGAAATCGTTCAAAGGAAGCGCCACAATATCGATGCCCCGCTGCTCATCATGATAATGGTGGGTTTCTTCAATGACCAGATAGTTTTTAGGCTCGTTCTGTTGCTGAATTCCGGCCTCCAGCAACACGTTGACAAAAGGCATGGCGCTGCCATCGCCCACGGGCGGCTCGCTGGCAGAAAGCTCCACCCGTAGATTGTCGATCTCCAGCCCCGCCACCGCCGCTAACACATGCTCGACCGTATAGATGGTCACCCCATCTTTGTGCAGATTGGTCCCCCGCAAACTATCGATGGAATCGTCCCGCAACACATAGTCGACCAGGGCGGGGATCTCCACATCTTTTTCCACATCCCTGCGTTTAAATACAATGCCATGATTTTCCGGCGCAGGAAAAAACGTGATACTGGAGGATACCCCCGTATGCAATCCGACCCCGGTAAACGATATGGGGCGTTCAATCGTCCGCTGCTTCGTGTTCATCGTTGCCCCCGTGATCACTCATTATGCCTAACCCACAAATACTTAATTTAATACTTTTTACTGGAAAATCCGAAAGTCCTTTCATTTTTTTACCGACCCTCGGCGCTGCGGGGCGTTTGCCTTCAACGGGAGCCGATCTTTTTCTGCAGCTCTTGCATCCCCTGTTCCAATTGGCGCACACGCTTTATCAGCTCCGGCAGATTGTTCAATGCCGCCTCAATCCGCTTCGTCTTCATAATGGGGCGTGCCGGATAACCGAACACCACTTCCCCCGGGGGGACGCTTTTTGATACCCCGGACTGGGCCCCGATTTGGGCATGATCCCCGATGGTGATATGCCCCACCGTTCCTACCTGTCCCCCCATCATGACATGCCTGCCGATGCGGGTGCTTCCTGAAATACCGGTCTGGGCGGCGATCACGGTGTGCTCCCCCACCACCACGTTGTGGGCAATGTGAACCAGATTGTCCAATTTCACCCCGGACCGGATAACGGTTTCTCCCAGTGTGGCCCGATCAATGGTCGCATTGGCCCCAATTTCGACATCGTCTTCGATGATCACCCGACCCACCTGGGGAATCTTCCAGTGCCGTCCTTCGTGGGCGGCAAATCCGAACCCGTCGCTGCCCACCACCACCCCATTGTGCAAAATCACCCGATTACCGATACCACACTCTTCCCGGACGGTAACACCGGGATACAGGATACAGCCTTCTCCAATCGAAACATGATCCAGAATCACGCAGTTGGGAAAGATGCGCGTCCCCTTTCCGATACGCACATTCTTGCCCACAAATACATGAGCACCGATGCGCACATCTTCCCCCAGCCGGGCGGAATGATCCACCACCGCGGTGGGATGGATTCCCGGCTCCAGCAATTCCCGCGGCGGGTGGAACAACAAAACGGTTTTCATAAAGGCCACATAAGCGTCCTTTACCCGGATGTGGGGAATTTCGGGCACTTCCCCCGCTTTTTCGTCCACAATTACCGCCGAAGCACGGGTCGTCTTTAAAAAAGACCGGTACCGCGGGTTGGCCAGAAAGGTAATTTCTCCTTCCCGGGCCTTGTCAATTTCTGCGGTTCCGGTGATCGAGAGCGACGCATCTCCGAAAAGTCGCCCACCGAGATGGGCGGCGATCTCACCCAGTGTTATTGTCGCCATATAAACCTCCCGAACAGGTTTGTGCTCGTAAAACCACGGGCCTTTCTCAGGCCGTTTTCAGCGGGTCTCTCCTTCAGTTCGACAAGCTCCCCGTCGGCGGCCACAACGTTGGATCACCCGGGCCTTCTGATGCGCTACACCGGAAATTCCTCCTCAGCTGCGATCACGGATGTTCTGCCCCTCGCATGCCGAATCGAAGTCGGCATGATCCGCCCATTCCGGGGAATACGGCACCGGGTTTCAATTTTTTCGAGTGTTTTTCTACGACCATTTCTGTTTCCCCTGCACGCATGGACCGACCGACGGCGCTCACGCTGTCCGAAGAGGATACCCCCATGAGAGACCCATTGTCCTGGATGGAGAGGGTTAACGCATACCACTAACGAGGGCATTGCTTTTCCTAAAAAAATACCCTGGGGATCATCTCCACCAGGGCACTTTTTCGGGGAAAATCACCGGGCCTTGTTCAATTCTTCCAGAATGCGATCGGTCACATCATACTCTGGTTTGGCAAAGAGCACCACCCCCTGCACTACATCCAGGATGAAGTCATAGCCTTCTTCCTCGGCAACTTTTTGTATGACCTGGTTGATTTTGTCGAAAAGCGGTTGGGTCAATTTCTGATTTTGCTGAAAAAATTCTCCCTCGGGGCCCAATTTTTCCAGACGGTATTTCTCGATCCTGATGCCCAGTTCCTGCAATTGCTTTTCTTTTTCGGCTTTCTTTTCCGGACTCAGTAAAAGGCTCTGGCTTTCCAGTTCTTTGGCCAGCCGGTCATATTCCTGAAGCATCTGGTTATACTCTTTCTCATACCCGGCCCGCAACTCGTCCAATTTCTTCTGGATTTCCTGGGCCTCGGGATATTCGGCCAGTATTCGCTGAGAGTTAATGTAGCGAATTTTCAACTGTGCATAGCCATGGGTATAACCTGCAAAAAAGAGCACACCCAAAACAAGCATTCCAATCACCCTGGAGAATTTCACGTTAACCTCCTCACATTTGGTTTTAACCTGATTGATTTAAGATCGATTCGTTCTCCCCGTAACACAAGCAGGGCAAAGCCGGTCATTCGTTGGCTTAAAACCGTCCGAACTGGAAGTGTACTTTCCACTTACCCGATCGACGGATGCCGTACTGATCGAAATGATCGAATCCGTATCCAAAGTCCACCCCGATAATGCCAATCATGGGCATAAAAAAGCGCACCCCGAATCCGACGGAACGTCGCAAATCCAGAATATTGGTTTGCTCGAACGATTCCCACACGTTTCCGCCTTCCATGAAAAACAATCCATAAATTGTGGGATTGGGAGAAATCTGGAAACGCAATTCGGTGGTAAATTTCGCCATAGATTTTCCCCCCAGGGGATTGCCCTGTCGGGTGATGGGGCCTACGGAATAATCGTCATACCCCCGTAAACCTTCCGACAAACTCAATCCCGATCCTCCCATGTAAAACAGCTCACCGGGGCTAATATAGGCCCTTTTGATCAAACCGCCAATAGTCCCCAATTTATGGTGCACGTACAGGACAAACCCATATTTCAGGGGGATGAACCAGTTTACGGTGAGGATGGTCTTCAGGTAATCTTCATCGCCCTGTAGGGGGCCGCCCGACAGTTGGGTCAGTAGAGAATAGACGGCGCCCCGGGTGGAAAATTCCGGGCGGTCGCGGCTGTCTCTCTGGATAATCTGGGTGATACTGACCTGCCGGGTATTGCGACTGAAGAAGATGTAACGTTCCAGCAATTCGGGGTCGCGTACATTGAACACCCGGGTTTCGGCGATGCGAAAGACCCAATCGCCCCGGAAGAAGTTATCCGGCCAGCGGAATCGTCGTCCCACCTGAATGGAGGCGCCCCGATCCCTCTGGTCCCAGGGCCGGAAGGCAGCCCCGCGGTAACGGGTATCGAAGATGGAAAATCCAAACAGCGTAGGGGTGTTAAACATCCAGGGCTCGGTAAAACTGAAGGTGAAGGAGCGATAGAATCGACCAAAATACCAGTCGATGGCCAGCCGTTGACCATCGCCCCCCGACAACGGATGCCGCAACGAAAAATTATTCAGTGCCAACCCCAGATTACCGATAAAGCCATCCCGCTGGCTATACCCGGCACTCATGTTTGCCTGATCGGTGGACTTCTCCTCTACCTTGAATTCCAGATTCACGTGTTTATCATCGTCCGGAATCAGCTTGACGTCCGGAACCACATTGGCAAAATAATTCAAAATCCACACATCCCGGACACTGCGCTCCAGCAAGTCCCGATTAAATACATCTCCGGGAAAGATCTTCAATTCCCGCCGGATCACTTTTTCGTTGGTCTTGGTATTCCCGGTAATGTTGATCTCCTTAATGCGCACCACATGACCTTCGTTGATGCGAATATGGATATTGACCGTATCCTTACCGGTGGGTATTTCCCGCGGTTGAATGGTGGCAAACAGGTAACCCCGGTTATAGTACAGGTTCTGCAAATTTTCCCGAATGCTTTTCTCAAAATCCTCCTGATTATACACGTCTCCCTTGCTGAACAACAGCTGTTCCCGCAGCGCTTCCTCATCGAAAACGGTGTTGCCCTCAAAGGTGACTTCCCCGAAATAATACCGCTTGCCTTCATTCAGGGTAATATCGATAAACAAGCTCTGTTTATCCTCGCTGTAATAGATCGAATCGCGCACCACTTCGGCATCCCGGAACCCTTTGGTCTGGCAATATTGGATCAGGTTATCCAGGTCTTCTTCGTATTTCTTCCGATTGAAATCGGCTCCCCGCCACCAGCGTTTTTCTTTAATCTTTTTAAAGGCTTTCTTCAATTCCTTTTCGGTAAGCGCTTGGTTACCCGTTATGCGGATGCGTTTCACCTGGACCTTTTTCCCCTCGTCAATCCGGATTTTGGCCACCACCCGGGTGGGACGTGTATAGAAGGTATCGATCTCTACTTTGGCCAGCAGATACCCTTCTTCTTCATATTTCAGCAGTAATTTTCGGCGAGCGTTGTACATGTGGAAAGGCGTGAAGATCATCCCCCGGTAAAAACCGGTTTCTTTTTTTATATCCTTTTCTTTCAATTTCTTGTTTCCTTCCACCGACCAATCGATCAGTCGGGGATATTCTTTTACCCGAATCAACAGATCGACACCTTGATCGGTTTGCCCCACCGCGAAGATTTGAACATCGGAGAAAATGCGCAAGGCCCACAGGTTCCGCACCGCCTTCTGAACATTATCGGCCGAAACGCTTTTGCCCGGGGCCAATCCACTATTGATGACAATTAAACTGCTATCCGCCTCCCGGTTGCCTTCCACATAAATTTTATGGATTTGAAATTGTTGAGGCTGGGTACTCCCCCACTGCACCATTCCACCAACCAGCAAGATCGCCGTTACAAGGCGGCAAATTCGATGGCCTATCTCCCACATCGCCTGTTTGACCCTTCCTCAATTTTTTTATTGCAAAATTTATCTACACATAACCGGATTTTGCCGGAAAAGTTTCCCCTCTTTTCCCAGGCCACGGAATTGGATTTGCCAACCGGCGCCTATACGGCCGGTGGCACAGGCATGCCAATAACGTTTTAAAAATCCCGCCCGACGCTTCGTATCCTCACACCGATAACTCTAAATCCAAAAAGTTAAGTGTCATTCCGTAATTTTGCAATTTAAAAATTAAACGAATGCCGGAGTCGGATACGAAAATCGCGCAAGGCTTGTCGGGAATAATAGACCGGATTGAATTGATAGCGATCGTATTCAATTTCCAGCAGCAGATTCCGCAGCAAGCGATACTCGATGCTGAAGCGGTGATTGAACCCGATTTTGGCTTCGTCGTACAGCGAAACCAGTTGTCCCGAATAGGTTAAATATAAATTGCGGGCCAGATATTTTCCCAGGGTCACTTCGGAACTTTGCAACAACAGCAACATGGGGTCCAGGCGCTGGCTGAGGCCGGGATTGGCGATGGAGGGTTGCTGAAAGAGCTTGGCCTGTGATCCCAGGCTCAGATAGACCAGATTGGTGGTAAATTTGGAACTGAAACGCACGTAGTCCAGATGCAGCCCCCGTTCCAAGCGCCGCTCCAGCGGACGCACCAACGGTCGAATCAGAAAATTCTCCGTGATGGTAAAGCCCACCTTGCTGGCCTTTTGCTGGATATTCTGAAAACTGTACCCCAGGTAGGCCAGCACCTGTTCTTGAGTTTCGCCTACCACCGGATCGCTGGAAACCAGTTTAAAACGAAAATTCTCCCAGCTGCCTTTGGCCACCTCCTGCTTGGTTTCCGGATCGATGGCATACAAGACCAGATAGATATCCCGCGGAAACCCCGTGGAATCGCGAACCGTGGTATAGGCACGCCCGTATACCTGCGGATACAGTTCGAAGCGATTGAATTCCGCTCCGAATCTCTCCACCCGGAAATTAATATCCAGATATTCCACCTGGCCCCGAGAGGACTCCACCATTCCCTCGACCCGGAAAGAATCGTCAATCAGCCGACCGCTGAATTCCAAACCCGGCGAATCATTATCGATATTCAAATCCAGATAAACCTGCCCAACGTAGGCAGGAATGTCCACAAAATAGCGATTTCCTTGTCCGGAAATCACCAGCAAATCCCATTCAATCTGGCGCATAAACTCCACAACCCGTCCCGGTTCTTCTTCCACTTCCTCCTCCAGAAAGGGAAAGGTTACCCGGGCGTTATATAAAATCACCTTTCCCCGAACCACCGGAGATTGAATGGGCCCGGCAAAGTAAAACTCTTCTCCCGGTGTTTTTCCTTCCACGGCAAAATAGCCGATATCGCCGGGCATCATCATCCCGGGGATATACAGCGGAATGCCCCGCGGATCGGTCTGCAGCACCAAAATGCCGAAGTTTAGATTCAAGTCTTCGAAATACCAGGGTTGCATTTCCCTGGCGTGCGTGGGTGAATCAAATACATTATACACCAGCGCTTTTCTTCCATTAAAACGGCCTTCCAGACGCCTTATGATCACCCGTTGGGTTTCTCCATCCAGCACAATGTCGGCCTTTAGATTGTAAATCGGAGCCAGCACCGACTCGAATGCGATCGACCCGTTGGAAATGGTCAAAGCGGCTTCGCTTAACTGCGGCTGTTCGCGAGACCCCGTAATTCGTAAAAACAAATGCCCGTTGGAGCGAGGATTGCGAAAGAATGGCTGGATGCGAGGCAGTTCGGCAAGCACATTGCCGGTGACATCGATCCGAAGGTCCAGAGGCGCCGTTTTCCCGACGCCCAATACCCCTTCGGCCTCAATGGTATATTCCTGCCGATTCACGTACAGGAACTTCCGGATCTGGAAAATGTGCTGTTCGGGGGACCACAAGCTCACCCCCGGGGGGAGGCTGTCGCGAAAGGAAATGTTAATCAAGTCGAAAGGCGTGTTTTCGAAGAAACCATTGCGGATGAGAACATCGCCCTCAATCGAAGGACGAGCAACGGTTCCCGAAATCCTGAAACCGTAAGAGAATGTTCCTTTGATAATGTTTTTGTCGCGCAGGAGGGTCTCGGCCAGAAAATTGCTTTCGATGTTCTCGCCCTGGATTTCAATGTCCAGGGAATCGTTGTACAAATTCCAGCTCCCACGGGCCACACATACAGGCAAATTGTTTAAATTGATGATGAAATCTTCGGACACCCAGCGATGGTGCCGCAATTCTCCTCGTATTCGGGTGGAATAGTAGCCCACATTGTTGATGATGAATTCATCCGCCCGTATTCGGAACTGCACATGCGGTTGAGCCACGGTTCCGGAGAAGAGGATTTCCCCCTGAAAAGTTCCCTGTTGAAAAATCCGGGATAATTCCGAGGTGTGAGAGATATAGTCTTCCACCCGAAACGGTTCGATCTGAATCCGCCCTTCGAATTTCCCCTCGGGCCCGGCGCCGATGTGCACCTCTCCACCGACGAGATCGGGGGAGTGCAAGCGCGCCCGAACGCCCCCGGGCTCGATGGTCACCATCATATTGCCCTGCAATTGCAAAGGCGCCGTGCGAGCCTGAAAGCGCCCAAAAAACTTCTGATAATCCATGAAAATGTTTTTCAGATTCCCCTGAAACGTAAACAGATGATCCCGGGCATATCGGGACATCACAATCACTTTCGTGCTCAAGAAATCATAAGGCCCTGCAAAATAGGCGTTTACCCGATAGTCCCGGGCGATGTTCCGCAAGATGGGTAAGGTGGTCAACCGCTCCACGGGAAAATTCCGGATGTCCAGAATCTTAAAGGTGGGATTGGAAAACACCTCCGCAATACGCCCCACTACATGAATGGTATCCGGCACATCCTCCGAAACCAGCGAAAAGGTTAGAAATTGGTCGACCAGTCGAAGCGGTCCCCGACCGCTGACCAGGTTCGCTTCCTCATTCCGAATGTAATACTGGAATCGTCCGTTAAACACCCGACGGATGAAGTCCCCGCTCAGCCGGGTTAATACCCCTACCCGGGCGGTATTCAGGCGATCCAGGAAACCAAACGTTTCCGGCGGTACCAGAATCTCCGAATGCATATTCAAACGCAGCAAATTGGTGTTGAAGTCCACCCAACCCTTACCGGTGGTAACAAACTGCTTGAAGTCCGCCCGAAAATACCGCAATTGCAGCACTTTATTCTGATAGTGCAATCGCAGCTGGGTGTTGATGAAAGGGACCACGGCATACTGCAGCGTGGGGGCCTGCAATTCCGCCTGGATCGCCATATTGAAGAGCGGGCCGCGAAACCGAGCTTTCCCCCGAATCTTTCCATCCAGGACATACTCAAACACATCGTGCGATTTTTTCAAGAATCGGGCCGAATAATTTTGCACTTCCAGTCGCCAATCGACCCGAGGGGCTAAAATATTTTCTATCCGTCCCCAAAAACGCGCCTGCCCATCTTCCACCCGGCCCTGGAAAGGGGCGATTTCCAGGTCCCGACCCGCAAACTGCAATTGCACCCGTTCCGCCTGGACCCGCTGATTAAAAACGTTGCCCCTCACCGATTCCACCCAAAGATGGCCGGATAGATTCAGGCTGTCGACCTGAAAGCCGGGCAGGTCGATAACGAGATTGCCGGAAAGAACGGCCTTATCCAACCGATAGATGGTCTGACTCAAAACAGGCAACCCGTTTTGAACCCGGCAGCGATTAAATTGGAAATTTACCGTCAACAGGCGCTTTTTCACATCCAGGGTGGATTGAAATTGAATGGAAGAAGAGTCTTGAGTCCCCAGGCTGGCTGTAGCCAGCAGTTGGATGCGATCGGCATTTTCATTTTTGAGAAATCCCTGAATCCCACCGAATATCAGGCGGGGTTTGGCTGTAGCCACCTTCCAAAATATCTCTCCGTCCCGGATTTCCACCCGATCAATCTGGGGCAACTTTTGAAGCTCATATAAGACCCTCTGTAGAACGGAGGCATTCAATCGACCGGTAGAATCCGACGATGCTGTGTGACCCGACTGAAAAATCACCCGCGGTTTTATCAACCCGATCCCCTGGACCGCATCGATGGGATTAAACCGACGTTGCACCAGTTTAAACCAGCTGTATTCCACCCGTATCCCTTCCAGCTGCAACACCACTTGACGACCCGGTGGGGCGATTTCGATGTGATGGAAAGAAATGCTGAATGGTGTAAGGGTGAAATCGTGCAAAAACACTTCGTTTCCCGTCAGCAACTCCAGTTGCTCAACGATGCGGGCGCGCAGCTGTCCCTTCAGGGGCGTAAAATGCCAAATAGCCACCATGGACAAGGCCGCCGAAAAGCCAATGACCAGAACATACCTGAGCAATACAACGATTCGTTGCTTCATGCTATTTTAAACTCGATTAAATCATCCCACAGCCCAGAGAATATACGAAAGAATAAAAATTTCTTCAATTTATTATATAACAA
>WFTQ01000051.1 GCA_015485355.1 bacterium
AGTAAGCATCCGACCAACCACGGATTGACGGATGGAAATCGATGTTGAGGATAAGAATTGAAGTATTTTTCTCTTTATGGATTTCAGGAGATAAATGTTTTTCGACTTTGCGGCCGGTTTCCAATTCTGGGGCATCAAGGTAAACAAATGCTGGTAAGGATGGGGGCCAATGCGGCTCGGCACATCATTCAGATCGGCGAACGGCTCCAGCCCCTGCAATCTGGCCGAGACCCGCAGGGTGAATTTGACGCCCTTGCCCATGTCGGCGGCCTCGGTATACCAATAAAACCGACTGCGGCTGCTTACGGCAACCATGGCGTATCGCTTCGGTATATCCGCAGAATCATCCCGTCGCCGAAGCGCAGCTCGACCCGCGGGGGCTGCTCCCATTCCTGAAGGGCACTCCGGGATTCCGGTTGCAGCGGGATGAACCTCGCCGAAGCCTCCTGGGCCTGACCCACCCGTTGATGCCGGCGGCAGCGTTGTCCCCAATCGTTCAGCTTACTCCGGGTGATACCTTCCTGTTGGCTGAACGGACGGCGGGTGAAACCGCTTTTGTAATAGCGCTCCACCAGGCGAACCATCGCCTCTCGGTGGGCGATGTGTTTTTCGATGGACGCAGACATGGACCATTCCCCTTTCGTTTTTAGGGGAATTTAATCCCACAATCGAAGAATTTTAGACGGGGTTGCACGGGGGCTTACGCTGTTTCCATATCCTGAAATTCTCGCTTGATTATTTGGCCTTATAACTGATGCTCGGTGATCACTGGGTTTTAGGACACTGAACCTGCTATTTAAAAAACACCTCCGATGTCAACCAAACTCTGAAATTATCCCGCGGCCCCGCAATCCACTGAAGTAAATGTTATGCTTTGTTTGAATACTGTGTTATCCTGGAATCATTGCGAAACCTAAGAACATTATCATTAATAGATTAAACACTACACCCAGAACCGAGAAAACTTTTCGCTTCTCTTTTTGAATTATTCCAGCTATTCCCAAACCGAAACCAACGAGCACAATGAAAATACTGACTATCATAAGAAATCCGATTAATGTTGAGCCAATGGACTCTTGTTCTAACCATTGCGGGTCAGAGAATTGTTTGATTGTGTAGACAGTATAAACGAAAATCTGTGTAAAGAAAGCTACAATCGATAGAATGAACGATGCAATGCCTAATCCTGAATGTCGAGATTTATCTTGATTCAGGTTTATAGTTCCTAATTGCTGTGCATTGTTATTGATTTCATTGGAACTTGTGATTGCATCGTCAGAATACAATTTGAATTTTCGGATTTCTTGAATACCCCAAACCAATTGTAGCACCCCAAATATCAACCAGCCAAAACCACCGCCTTCAGGCAAAGTCGTTCCGAGAATATTCATAATGCCAACCAGTAAGAGAGCAGAACCATTGGCGATAAACATTCCACGCTTTTTGATAAAGAGATTTAAGATGCCAAGTATAATGATAATTGAACCCCAGAGTGGATCCAAGAAATTCGATAGAACCAGATGAACCATTCCAAGAATAATTAAACCAATTCCCCATTTGCGAAGGCTCTCGTTCAATTCAGGCAACGGTTTTTCACTTGGAAATGAAAGACGTCTCTTAGTATTTCTTATTGAAGTATTATCTTTCTGTGGATCTAATTCAAACTTCTCACAAGTGTCTACAAATGACGGTTTCTCTTTAGTCAACCCACACAAGATTCCTTTTCGGAGGTCAAAGTCGTAATGTTGGCATCTTTTACAGAATCTGTCGTAATCCACATCCTGTCCTTTCACGCATCTGAAAAAGTTGTCTTTTTTAAGCCTAACGACCAAGCTCACCTGCCGCTAAGGAGCGCAGCGGAATAGCGGTCAGGTGGAGCGCCTTGTTAGGGGCTCTTTGGCCATTTACGGGACATTAGCTCTCTGGCAGAGACTCGAACTCCTTGCGTTTTGAATCAAACCACTTGTTCATCTCATCCGGGTCTTTCATAAGGTCCTGCATTTTTCTCATTGCTTCGAGATGTGCCGCATCCTGCTTCTGGAGCATTTCCATTGCGTGCTGCTTACTCAACTCAGCCATTTCTTCAAATGTATTAGCATGGAACTCTTTTTCACACGCCCCCCCAAGTTGCCTGCAAGTCATGGTCTTCATGTTTCTCCCCCTTGTGTATTAGTTGAAGCACCTAAGATTACTTTTTATATCGAACCAATTTGTTCTATTGGTTTTACTTTATTATAAAAAATTATTTCAATAAATCCAATCGATATTTCTGGATATGACGGTAATTAACTGGATATTATTTGAAGTAATGAGAATATATCGATTCGATATAATTTGTGGAAAACAACCATTTTACAACATTTCGGGCGATTTTGGCGTCCAAAATAAACAACAAAAGAAAATCTATTCCCTATTACGTGAACCGGGCGAAGCAGGTCCAGTATTATAATATTTAAAAAATTAGCATTTCTGGGACGGGTCTTTTCCCGCAGCACTTACCATCAGCCGTTTATTGATACACCAGGCGTATCCCCGACCGACGGCAAACCAGAGGGCGTTGGTTTCCGCCAAGGGTTCCGGGGTGGCTGCCGTGCGCACTTCTATACCATCCACAAAAATGCTGTGGGCGTAAACGCCCCAGCCGCCGCTCCTGGTGGCGGATGGGAGCTCCAGAAATTCACTGCCGCCGACAAAAAGCCACAGCAAGTGGTGAATAAACACCGCCTGACCCTTACCTTGAATCAACCCTGCCGGAATCCGGTACAGTACCGTTGATCCCGGTGCCGCCACCGTGTAGCCGTTTCCCATGGCCGTGGCCCGCACATTCACCCCAATTTTCAGAAATGTCGGCCCCGGACACCGGCCCGCCAAGGCCCTCCTGTCATTCTGAGCGCAGCGTCAGCGGAGCGAAGCATCTCCCTCGCCGTTCCTGAGATGCTTCGTCCCCTCCTGTCGGTTGGTGAACCGACGGATAAGGAACCGTACGGAGGTGTGAGAGGAAGCCCCCTTCGGGAGAAATTTCTCGACTGTTTAAACATTGAGCTTTCCCTAAACACCCGAATGGGACCCATCGGGGACTGCCTGTTGAAACGGAAAGTCCGAATGTTTTCCGGAAAGAAAAAACGTGCCTCTATTCAGGATGGGCGTTCGCCAAACCATGTTCGATACAACGGGCTATGTTCCTATCGTTTTTTCGTTTTCACCCTTGCTAAATTACGTTCTGGCTATTATGTTTCGACTTGTATTTTGGGAAGGTCGGATTGAATATGCAGGGTCTTTTCCATGCAAATGGCGATTATTGATCCATTCCCGATTTCCCCGGTCTCTTCCGCCCCTCCTCCCCGGAATGCCGTTGGCGAATTTCTGAGGAACATGTGTGGACGTGAAAAATTCTGGTTTTGAAATGCATGGGCAGGTTTCACGACCCGCGGAATGGCGAGAATAAAAGGTGGTATAATGAAGCGGCCAATAGTTTTCGGCGTTCTTCTGATATTACTTTTTCGATCGGGTGGCACGCGTTTCGAGGCCCCCCGCTGTAAGGAAATGAGGCAACTTCCTCCGGAATGGGCCGCTTGCCTGGACAATCCCCCGCGGGCACACAACCAAGTTGCCCTTTTGCAATCCCGCGGTAGCATCCCATTGGGCATCTATGTCGTTATGGATCAAAGAATTCCAGCAGCCGTGGGGGGTCATCCGGAAGCCCTGGATTTAACGGTAGGCGAGGGGTTTCAGGCGGAAAGGGAATCCCGCGGTAAAGGGTTCCGGTTCTGCCCGGCCTCTTCCCGGTTGTCCGGCGATTTGATCGGGCATGAGGCAATGTATGCCCATCGGCCGGTCCTGGAGGCCCGGGAAGATCAACCCCGTCTCAAAGCATTCCATGATGCCATGCCGTCTTTGGGGTCACCGCCCCACCATGGGTAAAGGAGTTGATGCAATTGTAAAGGGTTTCACTCATTGAACAGAGGAGTAAACCATGAAAATCGGATTGTTTTTAATGCTGACAGGTCTGGTTGCCGTGCTGTTTTCCGGAGATCGCATCACCGGCAGGAAGTTTGCCACGCGCTCGGAGGTGATCGCCCGCCATGGAATGGCGGCCACCAGTCAGCCGCTGGCCACTCAGATTGCCCTGGACATCCTGAAAAAAGGGGGGTCGGCCGTGGACGCCGCCATTGCCGCCAATGCTGCCTTGGGGCTGATGGAACCTACAGGCAACGGCATTGGTGGGGACCTGTTTGCCATTGTCTGGGATGCAAAAACAAAAAAACTGTACGGACTGAATGCCAGCGGCCGCTCCCCCTATCAGTTAACCCTGGAATATTTCAAGAAAAACGGCTATAAAAGCATTCCTTCCCATGGTCCCCTACCGGTGACGGTTCCCGGATGTGTGGATGGATGGTTTGAATTGCATCGGAAATTCGGTCGTTTACCCATGGAGGTTATCCTGGAACCGGCCATACGATATGCCCGGGAGGGATTCCCGGTTAGCGAACTGATCGCCTATTACTGGCAACGGAGTGTTCCTGTTCTGAAAAAATATCCCAATTTCGAGAAGATCTTTACCATTAACGGAAGAGCGCCACGCAAAGGGGAGATATTCCGCAATCCGTATCTGGCGAATACCCTGGAGACGATTGCCCGCGGTGGACGAGAGGTGTTTTATCGCGGAGAGATTGCCCGAACCATTGTGGATTACCTGCAGCGCAATGGGGGATTCTTGACCATGAAGGATTTTGAGGACCATCGCTCGCAATGGGTGGAACCGGTTTCCACCAATTATCGCGGCTACGACGTATGGCAACTTCCACCGAACGGGCAGGGCATTGCCGTATTACAAATGTTGAACATCCTGGAAGGCTATGATATTCGGCGCATGGGCTTCGGGAGTGCCGACTATATTCACGTTCTGGTCGAAGCGAAAAAACTGGTTTTTGAAGATCGGGCGAAATTTTATGCAGATCCCGATTTTAATGATATTCCGGTTAAGGCGTTGATCTCCAAAGCCTATGCGGCGAAACGGCGGGCTCAGATCGATCTTAAACGAGCCGCCCGACGCTATGAGGCGGGAAATCCGGCCCTGGAAGACGGCGATACGATCTATCTGACCGTCGCCGATGCCGAAGGGAATATGGTGTCCCTCATTCAGAGCAATTTCCGGGGCATGGGTTCTGGAATGACCCCCGATGATTTGGGGTTCATTCTTCAGGATCGGGGAGAGTTGTTTACCCTGGAGGAAGGCCATTTTAACACTTATGCGCCTCATAAAAGGCCCTTTCACACCATCATTCCCGGATTTGTCACCAAAGATGGGCAGCCTTTTCTCAGTTTTGGGGTGATGGGAGGCGATATGCAACCGCAGGGACAGGTGCAGATCCTGGTCAACATCATTGATTTTGGCATGAACATTCAGGAAGCCGGGGATGCCCCCCGGGTTCGCCATAGCGGTTCCTCACAGCCCACAGGAGGCCAAATGACCGATGGCGGATGGGTGCATCTGGAATCGGGTTTCGATTACGAGGTCGTTCGGGAATTGATGCAGCGCGGCCATCGCATTCGTTTCAGCCGGGGTGGATACGGTGGGTACCAGGCCATCATGTACGATGCCCAAAATAAGGTCTATTACGGAGCCTCAGAATCCCGAAAAGACGGGCAGGCCGCCGGTTACTAACGTTTCGGAGCAGAGAGTTTATCCCTGATGTCCGGAAATATTGCTTCGAGCTCGGGGAAGGTAGGAGAGTGCAATAACAATCAAACCGGAAAGGAACTTCCGTATGAATAGACGGGCCATTCAGAAATTTTCCCGGAAGTGGCATCGCCGATTGGGAAGTATTGTGGGCATTCAATTGTTTTTCTGGACACTGGGGGGATTGTATTTCTCCTGGTTCCATATTGACGACGTTCGGGGAACCACCGATCGGGTGGCCCGCGAACCTGTTAATCTGAGGGAATATTCGGAATTGATGGCTCCGGACTCGATCCTGCGGCGCAGTGCCCTGGAGTTTGTGGAACGTGTCGAGTTGACGGTTTTCCAGAAGCGCCCGGTCTATCGGTTGTATCGAGACGATGATCGGGTGGAGATGTTTGATGCCCGCAGCGGGGAAAAACTGTCCCCTATTTCTCGGGAGCAAGCCGTCGAGATTGCCCGGGCCGATTTTCGACCCCATGCTGCGGTGCGGGCGGTGCATCTGGTGAACCAAAAGGGTGGCGAATACAAGGGACCCGTTCCTGCATATCGCATCGATTTTGACTACTGGAAGGGCACCCGAGTGTACGTGCATGCCCATACCGGACGCGTGACTGCGCATCGAAACCATATCTGGCGCGGTTTTGATTTTTTCTGGATGCTTCATATTCTGGATTTTAAAGCGCGGGAGAATTTTAACAACTGGCTGTTACGCATTCTTTCCCTACTGGGGCTGATTACCCTGGCTTCGGGATATCTTTTGTGGGTGGTAACCACACCTTGGTTTCGTTTTAAAAAGCCACGGGCGTAACGGCGACCCCCCCGTTTGAGGAGTATACCGGCATGGGATTGACGATGGGAGAGGCCATGACAAAGGCAATCTACGCATTGACTGCGGCTTTATTGGTGCTGGGGACAATTTTGTGGTACAATACCTGGCGTTTCGCGGCGCCCCGGCCATCACCTTCGGCTGCGGCGGATGAGCACGCGATTCGGATCGCCCCCGCCGACTCGGCGGCCATGGTGGAGCGCTTTTCCCGGGCCTTACAGTTGGCCACCGTCTCCAGGGAAACCGCCCGGCGGGATACCCCGGTTTTCCAGGAATTTCTCCAATTGCTGCGGGAAAGTTTCCCTCGGGTATTCTCCCGGATGCAAGAGGAACGGGTAAATGAGCTCAGTGTGCTGCTCCACTGGAAAGGTGATTCCGATACCCTGCGCCCGCTTCTGTTTGTCGCGCATTACGATGTCGTTCCCGTCGACAGTAGCACGATCCATTTGTGGACGTATCCCCCTTTTTCCGGCACCATTGCCGGCGGTTACGTTTGGGGACGTGGAGCGATCGATGATAAGGCGGGTACCATGCTGACCCTGGAGGCCATGGAGTATCTCCTGGCCGGGGGATTTCGACCCCGGCGGTCCATCTATATCGCCCTTGGTCATGATGAAGAGATTGGAGGGCTGGAGGGTGCCCGGGAAATGGCCCGACGCCTTGATCAACAGGGGCGGGAATTCGAACTCGTCCTGGATGAGGGCGGCACCGTTTTAACAGAAGGCCTTGCCGGTATCTCCCGTCCCGTTGCTCTGGTGGGAATTGCCGAAAAAGGGTATGTTACCCTTCGATTGACCGCCAGGGGGGAGGCGGGCCATTCTTCCATGCCGCCCCGGCAAACGGCCATTGGTCGGCTGGCTGCAGCCATTCAGCGGTTGGAAGCCCATCCCTTTCCCGCCGCCATTACGGGCCCTACCAAGGCCTTCTTCGATGCGGTGGGTCCCCATATGCCGTTTCTTCCCCGATTGGTTTTGGCGAACCGCTGGTTGCTGGGTTCCCTGCTCATGGCACAACTGGAACGGCAACCCCCTACAAACGCCCTCATCCGTACCACAACGGCCGTGACCATGATCCAGGGCGGGGTAAAGCCCAACGTCCTTCCGGCACAGGCCACCGCCCTGGTAAATTTCCGCATTCGCCCGGGGGAATCGGTGGAGACGGTGATCAAACATGTCCGGAGCGCCATCGCCGATACGTCCATCGGGATAGAAATTTTCGGTAAACTGGCGATCGATCCTTCTCCCACATCCCGCATCGATAATCGGGCCTTCCGGCAAGTGAGCCAAAGCATTCGTACCGTTTTCCCGGGCGCCCTGGCGGCCCCGTATACCGTACTGGGCGCCACCGATTCCCGATACTACTATTCCGTCTCCCGGGCGGTGTACCGCTTTCTGCCTCTGGAAGTTCGTTACGATGACCTCAGCCGGATTCACGGTGTAAACGAACGCGTTGCAACCGCCGGCCTGATAAAGGGAGTCCGCTTTTATATCGATCTGATTCGACGGCTGAATCCGTAAAGGTTCCCGTGGGGCTTTGGGTTAATTCCCAGCGGAAGGCGATGCTTTCCGGTAACTCCGATAAACAATTTCAATCCAGCGTTCGGTGGAAATAAACCCCCAGCTCCAGGGTTCCCATTTTTCCGGCAAGCCCGCCTGTTGAATGGCCGACAGGCTTTTCCCGGCAGCCATCTGCCGACGCACATGGGCGGTCGTTTCCCTTAACATGGTCAGGTAATGGTTTAGGTCGGTTAAGGTGGAAATCGGTCCATGTCCCGGGATAATTTCTACCTCCTCCGGCAACTGTCGAATGATGGCCGCCACGTTTTGAATTAAACCCTCCACATCGCCGCCACTGTCCAGGTCCACGAACGGGAAGCGTCCGGCAAAGAATACGTCGCCCATATGGACCACATTGGAACCGGTGAAAAAGATGATCAGATCCCCGTCGGTGTGTCCATGAGGAAAGTGAATGGCTCGAATCTCTTCACCGTTGAAGTGAATGGAAAGGGAGGAGTCGAATGTCAGAACAGGGAGGCCTTCCTTTTTCATGGGAGGAATCGTACGATGGCCCCGCTTGTGTTCCTGCATAAGCCGTTTACGCACGTTGGTGTGAGCGATAATAGGTGCTTCGGGCCCAAATTCCGGATTCCCTCCGGTGTGATCTCCATGCCAGTGGGTGTTCAGAATGAACCGCAGTTTCCCCTCGCCCAATGTTTTAAGCGCAGCACGGATTTTATCCGCCAACGGGGCGAACTGGTCGTCCACGATCAAGATGCCGTCTTCCCCCACCGATACGCCGATTTTACCCCCTGCGCCTTCCAGGGCGTAGACGTTCCCCGCCACATGAACGGCCTGAATTTCTACCTTGGAGAAATCCCGCTGAGCTTGCAGGGTCGTCTGGCCCAACAACAGCCCGATGAACAGGCCGAACAATCGCCATCGATGCATGATGACCTCCATCGTTGTTTGGATATTTCATGTAAATGGGTGAAATCCTCCATCATTGGTTGATTGACTGCGTTTTGCAGGTGTTGTAAACGAACGATCTTGAATGAAAACCCGTGGTATACGTTGCTAACGTGACCAGCGGGGGGCATCCCGTCACCCGTTATAGCGGGTGTGAAAAAAATGTCCTTTCCGCCGTCGCGGTGAGCGCCTTCCTATCCACCCGGGATGTGCCGACCGTTATCGCACCATTCCCGGTGGCAGCACACCGGGAATGGTGTTGACGAAGCTTATTACCGGGCCATCATCTGGTCCCGTTTGGCACGGAATTCCGTGCCTTCCCGCCAGTTGGGAAAATGATTCGAATTGGCCAGACGATAGCCTACCCGGAATAATAATTGAACATCCTGAACCATGCCGGATAAGTCCCACCAGGAAGGATCGTACTCATCGCTGGGTTTATGGTAAAAATTCTTGATCCACCAGTCCAGCTTCTCTAAGGTCCATGCTTCCCCATGATCCACATGGTCGATTCCGTGATCGGCGTACAAGGCGGGTACGCCTTGCTTGGCGAAGTTGAAATGATCCGACCGGAAGTAGTATCCTTTTTCAGGCTCGGGATCGGGACGGACATAGCGCCCTTGCTTTTGGGCCTCCTGTTTGACGTAGTCATCCAGTTCCGAAAAACCGTACCCGATAATGGTGACATCGTTCATCCTGCCGAATACGTTCATTCCATCCATGTTAATGGCAGCGACGGTTTTGTTGAGGGGATACACCGGATGGGTGGCGTAGTATTCCGATCCCAGCAGTCCCTGTTCTTCGGCGGTGACGGCCAGGAAGAGGATGGAACGTCTGGGGGGTTGGGGCAGGGACTGAAAGGCCTGGGCGATTTCCAGCAGCGCCGCCGTTCCAGTGGCATTATCCCGGGCTCCATTGAGGATGGAATCGCCCTTCAGGGTGGGATTGATGCCCAGATGGTCCCAGTGGGCCATATAAATCACGTATTCATCTTTGCGATCGCTGCCCGGCAGCAGGGCCAGAAAGTTATTGGATTTGGAATAACGCAGGGTGTTTTTGATGCGCAAGGAAACTTGTAAAGGCAACGGTACGGGTCGGAATCCTTTTTGGGCGGCGGCTTTCATGAGCCGGTCGAGGTCTTTCCCGGCCATTTGAAATATTTTTCGGGCGACGTCCAGGGTCACCCAGCTTTCGAAGGCGCATCGATCCCGGTTGCCGTGGTCCGTTTGCAGGTAAAATTGAGCTCCCGACCAGCTGTTCCGTACCACTTCCCAGGGATACCCCGCCGGGCCCGTTTGATGAATGATGATGGCGCCCGCGGCCCCCTGACGCGCCGCCTCCTCATATTTATAGGTCCAGCGACCGTAATAAGTCATGGCCTTGCCGGTGAAAAGGGTGGAATCCAGGGTGGCGTAACCGGGGTCATTCACCAGCATGACGACCGTTTTCCCTTGCACATCAATGCCGGCGTAATCGTTCCAGCCATATTCCGGAGCCACGATCCCATAGCCGACAAACACCAGTTCCGAACGGCTGACTGCCACGTTTTCCTGCACCCGGCGGGTACCGGCCACAAATTCATCCAGGTATCGAAAGCGAGCCGTTTTTCCCTTTCCCTGAACAACGAGTTCCATGTCCGGGTCCGCGGTGATCTCCACCAGAGGCACTTCCTGTAAAAACCGATCTCCATTGCCCGGTCGAAGGCCCAACTTCTGGAAAGCCTCGGTCAGATAAGCCAGGGTTTTCGTTTCGCCTTCCGAGGCAGGAGCGCGGCCACCAAACTCGTCGGAAGCCAGTACCGACACGTGACGGGCAATGTCGGCTTCGTCAATTAAGGACTCCGCTTTTTTCAATTGCCCTTCCTCGCTGGTACAGGCAATCCACAGCATGGTGAATAGAATTCCGGTTAACGGGATACCAATTCTCATATAGACCTCCTCCATATCATGGAATGGTTTCTTTATCCTTCGGCAATTGGGTATAAAACGCTGAAATAATACGGAATTTTTGAACCATTTGCCAGATACTTTTTAGAAAAGCTCCGCAAGAGCCTTTTTAACGAGGGTGGGAGAGCCCTCGTAAGGAGAGGATGATCCGCCATTCATTTTCGGTAACGGGTTGAACCGAAAGGCGGTTACCTTTCTGCAGGAGCACCATTCGGGACAATGCCGGAACCGCCTTTAATTCCTCGCGCGTGATGGGTGGAAGGAGGTCCCGTACGTATTGAACATCCACGGCCACCCAGCGGGGATTTTCCGGGGAACCGGCGGGGTCGTAATAGGGGCTACGGGGATCCCATTGCGTGGGGTCCGGGTATGCCTCGGCCACGATACGAACGATGCCCATTATGGCCTGGGGTTTGACCACGCTGTGGTAGAAAAATGCCAGATCGTTTATCTTCATGGCCCGCAGAAAATTGCGTGCCTGGTAATTGCGCACCCCGTCCCACATATCGATGCCCTCGGGTTGAGCTTTTAGATCCCTCCAGGAATAAGTCCCCGGTTCGGATTTGAGCAACCAATAGTTCATTTCGTTCCTCCAATTTTAAAGTGGTGCCTTTTTGAATCATCATCACCAGAACATTTAAATTAACTGGATTTTTTTCTCATAATATAATAATTTCATCTGTAATTATGTAAGGGAAGGCGGCAATGCCTCAGCGAAGATATGCACCGGAATGCGAGACCTGTGGAACACGCCTGAAATCCATATTCAAATATCTGGCTTTCGAAGACCTCCAGCGGTTGTCCCGCTTGCGTGGATGCCGGTTTTATCGTAAAGGGGAGACCATTTTTTTCGAGGGAGACTTTCCACTGGGCATATTCTGCATGCACAAAGGCAAGGCCAAAATCTACAAACTGGGAAACAACGGTAAGGAACAAATCGTGCGTCTGGTGGGAGACGGCGATTTTTTTGGATTCCGATCTCTGATCAGTGGTTCCCAGTACAAAGCCTCGGCCGAAGCACTGGAGGACAGTGCCGTGTGTTTTATTCCTAAGGAAGATTTTTTTAATGTATTGCAGCGGAATATGGAATTTTCCTTACAATTGATGAAGGTATTGTGCCAGGAACTGGAGACGGCGGAGCGCTACATGCTGGACCTGGCTCAGAAATCGGTTCGGGAACGCCTGGCCACGGTGCTTTTATTGCTGAAAAAAAAGTATGGCACCAATTCCGATAAACAGACCCTGAATATTCATCTTACCCGCGAAGACCTGGCCAACATAGTGGGCACCGCTACGGAAACCGTCATCCGCTTGCTCAGCGAATTCAAGGAGCAAAACATCATTGCCCTGGAAGGCAAAAAAATCAAGCTGCTGGATGTGGACGAGCTGGTTCGCATCGGCAATGTGTATGAATAAGCCCCTCCCGGGTAAATAGTATCCCTTCCCCCGGATTACAGCCGTTAGCGGCAGGCCGGAATCGAGTTTCCGGGTGTCATATCGTTGAACCTCCAAAATATGTCAAATGTCATCATTTTTGCTGATTAATATCATTGCATTTAAGAGTTCCTTGTTTGGAAATTTGGGTTGGTATTCGTAAACGAAGCCCAGATGCCGGATGGACAGTCAACTTCAGAGTAATCCCCCAGCCCCTTCGTTGCGTACCGTGCCGTTGTTTGCCACCTGCCAGGCCGAGGATGTTGTTCGGCTGGAGCAGCGGGCCCGGTATCGGAAATTTAAAGCCGGCAGTATCATCGTTCAGGAAGGGCAGAGCGCAGAGGAGATTTTTTGCATTTGCCGGGGCAAGGTTAAGTTGATGAAGGGAAATTTCCGTCGGCGGGAACGCATCGTGGCCTTTGCCGGCGGGGGCGAGATAATCGGTTTGCGGTGTTTATTGGGATTCCAGAAATTCGATAAAACCGCCGTAGCCCTGGAACAAACCGAAGGGTATTTTGTAAGCCGGTCCGAGCTGCTTCGCCTTTTCCGAAAGCATCCTGATATGATTATCAAAATAATGAAGCAGATTATCAATCATCTGGAAGAAATCGATGACCGTATTGTGGAAGTGGCTTCCAAAAAAATGGCCCAACGTCTGGCCGAAACGATTCTGTATTTAAAAACCACTTTCGGTGAAGATGATCAAGGAAATTTGAACATCCGGGTGGGCCGCAAGGACCTGGCCAATTTTATTCATTCCAATCGGTATACCGTGTATCGCTTACTGGCGGAATTCCGCAACAAGGGCATCATCGAGTTCGACCGCAAATGCCTGAAGATTCTTGATGAGGACAAACTCCGCGAAATTGCCCGGAAATGATACCCCCACCGCCAGGCCCTCGGAAACGGATGAAACGGTGGAGGAAGCCCACGTTTGAGAGATTTCAGAGTCCAATATCGGTGGTATATAATAACGAAAAGCAAGGAGCCGGGGAATCGTACCACGGCCGATAAGCGCCAAAACGGTTCCGGCCCTGTAAAAGCGCGTGCGGGTGAGCCGTGGTATGCCAAATCCCCGGGTAACGATTATGAATGGAATTGGTTGGAAAGGAATTCCTGTTGTGCTTTTGCTGGTGTGTTTGGGGCAGGCGCAGGTGCACCTTCAGGGCAGTTATCGGTCTGCCGTTTATTTCTGGCAACCGGGGGGGAGCGGGCGTTATAGCGATGTTTACCAGGGATTCCGTTTCCGCCTGCGCAGCGAGGCGATGCCCCGGTGGAGCGCCCAGGGTTTTTTTCGGGTGGCGCTGCTGGGAACGGATAAGCGACTGCAGGATCGGTTTTATCATTTGTATGTTCAATGGCGGCACAGGACCGGGAAATGGCAATTGCGTGTAGGGCGGCAGTTTCTTTTTGCCGGAGTGTGGAACGGCACCTACGATGGCGCCGTGCTGTCGGCGCGGGCGTCTCGGTCGGTGCAGCTACGCCTGCTGGTTGGGGTGCGGGCTCCCTACGAGCGGGGAATGCGTTGGAATGCTCCGGAACAGGGAGTCTCCATCGGAGCCTTTGCGACCTGGGATGCTTCCTCCAAGGTGCGTTTCACGTTCAGCGGGGTGCATCAACAAAAAAAGGGCATGGTGCTCTGGCAGTTGCTGGGTCTGGGCATCAGTGGCCGGCTGCGGACGGGACTGCACGTCACGACCAATCTGGAATACAATGTTCCCACCCACTCCGTACAACTCTTCCGCCAGTTAGTGACGTATGATCGCGGTGCCTGGCAACTGGGGTTGGAATTCAACCACCAAACCCCTAGGATCCTGGAAAATTCTTACTTTCGGATATTCAAAATCAGGGGATATCGGCAAATTCGAAGCAGCGTGGGCTATCGGTTACCGCAAGCCCTGATTTCCCTCCAGTACCTTTACACCTGGTACAGGCGGGATCGAAACCATCAGGTGATTGTGGGTGTTAATCGGCGTTGGGGCAATGTGGGATTGGTGTTTCAGGATGGATTTGGCGGCAACAATGTGGGCATTTATGGAGATGTGCAATATACTCTGGGGGGAAAAGTAACCCTGCGGGCTCACAGCAGTTATTACAATTATCAGCGCTATGCGATGGAAATGGGGGAAGAGGCCGCCGCCTACGCTGTGGGGATGACCTACCGGCCCGTTTCCGGGCTGCGGCTGGAGGGCGATCTTCAGCAGAGTATCAATTCTTTTTATATAAACGACTTACGAATCCTGCTTCGGTTGATGTATCGCTTTCGCTGGTAACGGAGCAACCCATTTGGAGAGATTCGCATCGTGAACGACCACCTGTTTCGGCTTCTGATGATTGCCTTGCTTGGAGGGGGAACCGCTGTCTGGGGTCAAGTCGATCCCGGCGCGGGCGGCCTCATTTTCTCTCATAAAACCCATGTGGTGACCAACGGGATGGCATGTGAGGATTGCCACGCCCTGGCACTGAACAGTCTGTCCGGTCGGGATGATCTTTTTCCGGACATGGACGCCTGTGGTGAATGCCACGACGTGGAGGCCGAAGAAGAGTGCGAAATTTGTCATCGTCAACCGGACGATGTGGTGTTGATTGCCCGGGTGGATGATTACAGTCGCCTTTTTTCTCATCGAGGGCATCTGGCAGCGGGACTGGAGTGCCCGGCCTGTCACCCAACGGTAAGCAGAAAGGATCGGGTGACGGCGTACGATTTGCCGGATATGGGCGGATGTATGGGTTGCCATCAGCGGCGCAACGTGGAGACGGATTGCCGAAGCTGTCACTCACCCGAAGAATCTTTAAGACCGTTGAGCCACGGGCCGGATTTTGAGCATCGCCATGCCGACCTGGCCCGGCTGCAGAACCGCTCCCTGACCGCAGGAAAAGATTGTGGGCTGTGCCACCGGGTCAGCGAATGCCAGCGTTGCCACGAAGGCGACAATCTGGATCGGTTAACCCATCCGTTGAACTACGCCTTTACCCACGCCTTAGAGGCTCAGGGCCGTCAGAAGGATTGTACCGGATGTCACGCCGACCGCCTGTTTTGTGTGGAGTGCCATCGCGATCAAAACGTCCTGCCGCACAATCATACAGCGGGATGGACCAATCGGATTCCCAATGATGGGGGACGGCACCGTTGGGAGGCCCAAAGGGACCTGGATGCCTGCATGGCCTGTCATGAATCCAATGCCGAGGAAATTTGCCGGCCCTGCCACAAAAGATAAGGAGCATCGCCGATCATGCGTGGATCCCTGCTCTTTCCGGGAATTTTCATTATCGCCTTGTTGGGGTGGTCCTGCAGTGACCGACGGGAACCCTTGGCGGTGCAAACCCACCCTGCGGGATGGATGGATCCCGCTTCTCCAAATTTTCATGGGAAGGTATTAGTGTTCGATAGCAGTCTGACCTTGAGGAGTTGTCGGAGTTGCCATGGGCGGGATTATCGAGGGGGTGACAGCAAGGTTTCCTGTTACCAGAGTGGGTGTCATCGGGGTTATCCCCATCCCGAAGGATTCGCCGTCACCACCCGTTCCCGGTTTCATGCGTTCTACATTGCGGAAGAACTGTTGTGGAACATTCGTGCCTGTCAACGCTGCCATGGGATGGATTACGCGGGGAATGGGGTGGCCCGGAAGAACTGCCGACAGTGCCACACCGCAGCCGAAGGTCCGGAAGCCTGCAATACCTGTCATGGGAAGTTTGAGGCGGCCGTACCGCCCCTATGGAATGCGGCTCCTCCCGAGGATTTGGGCGGTCACGTACTATCCACGGCTCTCGGCGTGGGTGCCCATCAGCATCATCTTACCGATACCACGCTGACAACCTATGTTCGTCGGGATTGCCGTCCCTGCCACATACAGCCTCGGACGTTGGTTTCTGTCGGACATATCGATAATGTCCCTCTTCCTGCCGAAGTGGTTTTTAATGCCTTTGCTTCCGATTCCGGACGGATTCAACCTCTGTGGAATCGGGAAGAAGCGACCTGCTCCAACATCTACTGCCATGGAGCGTTTGTTTTTTATCGGGACAGCAGCCGGTACAGCGCCTTTTACGTCGATTCGATCATCCAGGGCAATAATCCGTCGCTCCGATGGAACCGGCTGGAAGAAGGGCCGCGGGATTGCGGCACCTGCCACGATATGCCTCCTCGGGGACATCTACCCGTGAGTGCGACCGGTTGTGTGAACTGCCATCCGCGCGTCGTGGATGCGGACCTCAATATCGTGGGCAGGGACCTTCACATCAACGGGAAGGCGGATGCCTTTTGATCGGCCGATCACCCTAAAGTTTCCCGGTCTTTCGGCGGGGGGACCGGTTCCGGAAATGACAAAAATCATGTTAAATCCTGATGATCATCATTGTGAATAGCCTCGAAAGTTATATTTTTCTCAAAGTTTAAAATTTGATGAATGTAAATGGAGGCCGGGAATGGTGAATGCCCGAAAGGGCAGGAGTGCGGGGCGGTTTTGTGAAAAACATCATTTGTTGGCGGCCAAAGAAATCCAAACCGGGATGAAGGTGGGGCAAGGTTCCCCGTAACCGCATCGATAAACCCCTGAAAGCCGATGGGGTTAACCCGCAAGGGCCGAGGGGTTTGGTTTTTCGCATTTTCTTTGTATTATTCGGGTGAATGCAAGTTTGAGAGCGAATAAATATCGGGTTGAATTAAAACGACCAATAGAACCATGGAACTGAATCGTCGCAAGTTCACGAATATGCTGATTGGTGGCGGGTTACTGGGATGGTTGGCCAGTGTGCTGTATCCTTTATTCACCTATCTGATTCCCCCGAGGGTGGAAGAACAATCGTTGAATTCGGTCAAGGCCGGTAAAGTGGATGACTTCCCGCCCAACAGTGGAAAAATCATCAAATTCGGACGAAAACCCGTATTGTTGATCCGAACCGAAACCGGAGATTTTCGGGCCTTTTCCGCCACCTGCACTCACCTGGACTGTATTGTTCAGTATCGGGAAGACACCAAGCATATTTGGTGTGCCTGTCACAACGGGATGTTTGACCTGACGGGTAAAAATATCGCCGGACCGCCCCCGCGGCCGTTGATGCCCTACGGGGTACGCGTCCAAAAAAATGAAATTATCATAGAGAAACCAACCAATCTGGGTTAGCGATGAAGAGCAATATGGTTAAAAAAGTGTACAACTGGCTGGATGAACGTTACGATTTAACCCCCTTGATTGAGTTTGCCAGGCACAAGAAGGTGCCCGTGCATGAGCATACCATCTGGTATTATATGGGTGGAGTTACCCTGTTTTTATTCTTGATTCAGATTTTTACCGGGATTCTGTTGTCGATGTATTATCAGCCCGGTCCCGATAGTTCTTATGAGAGTTTACGATTTCTGCTGACCAAAGTGCGGTTTGGCTGGCTGATTCGTTCCATCCATAGCTGGTCTGCCAATTTAATGATATTTTTCGCCTTTGTGCACATGTTCAGTACATTTTTTACCCGGGCTTACAAAAAGCCGCGGGAGTTGACCTGGGTTACGGGGTTCATTCTGCTGAGTTTGTCCATGGCCTTCGGGTTCAGCGGATATTTATTACCCTGGAACGAATTGGCCTTTTTCGCCACCAAGGTGGGTACCGAAATCGTTGGAGCGGTGCCGGTTGTGGGGCCCATTATCATGAAGGTGTTGCGGGGCGGTTCCGATGTCACCGGCGCAACCATCTACCGGTTTTACGCCATTCACATCACTCTGTTGCCGGCCTTGTTCATGCTGGTGCTGGCTCTCCATCTGGTGTTTGTGCAGAAGCATGGCATGAGCGAACCCGAACACCTGGCGAATTTGCCGGAATCCCGGAAAAAATATATCCCCTTCTTTCCCAATTTTCTGTTACGAGACCTCATCCTCTGGTTGATTGTATTCGATATTCTGGTATTTCTGGCGGTGTATTATCCCTGGGAGCTGGGTTTAAAAGCCGATCCGTTTGCACCGGCCCCCGCCGGTATTCGGCCCGAATGGTATTTTATGTTCATGTTCCAAACCTTGAAGCTGCTACCCGGCCATATTCTGTTCATCGAAGGCGAAGTGTTGGGCATCCTGATATTCATGGTTGGAGGATTGCTCTGGATGCTGGTGCCCTTCTGGGCTCTAAAAGGACGACCGGATCAACGCATTCAGCCCATGGAATTCATTGGTGTGGTGGTTCTGATCTACATTGGTGTAATGACGATTTTGGGTTATGCATTGTAAAAATTTGCAGAGGACCATTATGAAAATCGGGTATACAAGCATTTTCGCGGGGCTTTTCCTGGGGATGGGGGTTTTATTGGCTCAACCACAGGACGATGAAAAAACAAGCTACCTGCAGCAACTGGTGGAAGTGGATCAGTGTGTGGCCTGCCACATCGAAGAGGAAGCCCTACCGGAAGGTTTACATGAGAACGACATTCATTTGCGCGAGGGACTATCCTGTGCGGGATGCCATGGTGGAGATCCCACCTCCGACGATATGGATATCGCCATGGATCCCGCCCGTGGTTATATCGGTATACCGGACAAGCAAGAAGTGCCCTCGTTTTGCGGAAAATGCCATTCGGATATTCGTTTCATGCGCCGGTTTCGACCGCAGGTGGAGACCGATCAGGAAGTCCAATACTATACCAGTCGTCACGGACGCCTGCTGAAGGCGGGCGATACCAAGGTGGCGGTTTGTACCGATTGCCATACCAGTCACGCGGTCTTCCCGGCATCCGATCCCCGGTCATCGGTGTACCCCACCAATGTTCCCGAAACCTGTAAGCGCTGCCATAGCGATTCGGATTATATGGCGGAATATAAAATTCCCACCGATCAGTACGAAAAGTTTGCCGAAAGCGTTCACGGAGTGGCCCTTTTAAAGAAAAAGGATGTGGGGTCTCCCGCCTGTAACGATTGCCATGGAAATCACGGCGCCTTACCGCCGGGAGTCACTTCCATCGGGCAGGTCTGCGGCAATTGCCACATCAACAATTTACAGTATTTTCAAAAGACTAAAATGGCCGAAGAATTTAAGAAAATGGACCTGCACGATTGCATCGAATGCCATGGGTACCATGCCGTACCACCAACCAACGATGAAATGGTTGGCGTGGGGGAACAGTCCACCTGTATCGACTGCCACGATGAAGGCGACGAGGGGTATAAAGCCGCGGTGGAAATTCGAGCGATGTTGCGGAATTTAACCACGGCGATTGATTCGGCCAATACCCTGAAAAAACAGATACAGATCATCGGGATGGATGATCTGGACATCGAGTATCTATTGAAAGATGCGCACCAACAATTGATTCACGCGCGCACGGTGATTCATACGTTCGATCCCAAGCAGGTGGAAGAAAAAACCAAAACCGGCCTGGACAGGGCCAAAGAGGCCATACAGTTGGCATTGGAAGAGATTGAGGAATATCATCGCCGGCGTAAGGGATTCCTTTTTGCCACTTTATTTACCACGCTGTTGATTATCGGATTGTTCATTAAATTGCGGCAAATCGAATCCGAGCAAAAGGAGGATGCCCATCGGCGGGAACCATAAGGATTTCCCCGTTGGAGGGCAACGGCGGAGGGGGCAATCCAGAGATGCGATTCGGCGGATCGTTTCCGGGTGGGAGCCATCCTTGGCGCTAAGGGGCTTCTCTGTTTTTCCGATTGAGGGGCGATGAATTCGGCCCCAGATAGGGGCAGGGATCCCTATCTCCACCCGGCCGGAAGATAGAAATGCAGCAGTGCCGTAAGGGGAAGAAGCAACCATCCCTTTGGGTGGGGACAATCAAAAAGGCGGTTCCCGGAAGAACCGCCTTTTGAAGTTTTCAGGGGGTTGGGGACTATGTTGGATTACCGGCATTGCCTTTGTGCCAACTGGACAGGAAGGGAGCGAACAGATCGATGGGGACGGGAAAGATTGTGGTGGAGTTGTTTTCCGAGGCGACCTCGGTGAGGGTTTGCAGAAAGCGCAGCTGAATGGCTACGGGATATTTGCTGATAATTTCGGCGGCCTGTTGCAACTTTTCGGCGGCCTGATATTCCCCCTCGGCATGGATGATTTTGGAGCGTCGTTCGCGCTCGGCTTCCGCCTGCCGGGCCATGGCCCGCTTCATCTCGATGGGTAAATCGATGTGCTTGATCTCTACCAGCGAGACCTTCACCCCCCAGGGATCGGAATGTTTATCGATGATCTCCTGAAGCTCCTTGTTGATTTTTTCTCGCTGTGCCAGCAATTCATCCAGCTCCACCTGTCCCACAATGGAGCGCAGGGTGGTTTGAGACAGCTGCGAGGTGGCAAACAGGTAGTTCTCTACTTCCACGACCGCTTTTTCGGGATTGATCACCCGAAAATATACCACGGCGTTGACCTGAACAGACACATTGTCCCGAGTGATCACATCCTGTGGAGGGACATCCATTACCACAGTGCGCAGGCTAACTTTGATCATTCGATCGATAAAAGGAATGAGTAAAATCAAGCCCGGGCCTTTGGCCCCGATTAAACGACCCAATCGGAAGATAACACCTCGTTCGTATTCCCGTAACACGCGAATGGCGCTGGCTAATAATGCCAGTAGCAAAATTAAAATCGTTACAAATGCTGGCATGACCTCCTCCAGAGTTTTGCTGATCGCTCAAATTAATTCCGCTTTTGTGCTTACCCTTTTATTGGATTCTGATACGCCGGGTTCCCCCCATGGAACTCCACCGAAGATTCGGGCTTCCTTTTGCGGGCCGATTGGGGTCCACCATGCCGCCCCTTAATCGGCCGCTCGTTCGTTCTCGATGGTGGCCTCTTCATACGGGTTTATCACCGGTTCCCATAAAACGACCTCGGTTCTCATGGCGGTATTCCGTGCAACGACCGCCCCTGGGTGCAAGCGGAGTGTTTGATTAATTCTCCTTTTTTTCACGGGTGCGGGGTTTTTTTGCCTTCAGCTCCCGATAGCGTTTTTTGGCCCGCTCGATGGTGGCCCGACGATATGCTTCGTCCTCATGATAGCGTTTTCTTGCCAGCTGTTTGGTTTTTTCACGGTAGTCCGGGTCCTGCTGATAGCGTTGTTTCATCTTGAGAAGGATTTTTTCCCGATTGCGTTCGTAGTAGGTCTTTTTGGCTTTCTGAGTAGCCATGTGGGTTTTGCTCTTTTTTATTCTGGAACCCATTTATTTTGATCATCAGGGCGTCTCCTCATCGGTTTCTTCGACCCGTTGCACCCGCAAGTGGAGCCCATCGACCCGGGTAACCCGAACGGCATCCCCCTTGCGGATGGAATCGTTGCTTTTGGCCTTCCAGATCTCGCCGTGAACCATTACCTGACCCGACCCTTTGCGGAAATTCTCGATGGCCTCACCGAACTCACCCACCAGGCCTTCGCTTCCGGTGGTGGGTTTTTTCCTTTGCGCTCGGATGCCCATCCCAATGGCAAAAATGAAAAACAGGGCCGTGGTTACCGTGGCTGCGGCGATGACTTTCCAGGATACCCGTAAAAAAGGTAAAGGCGACTCGAATAACATCAGGGAACCGAGAACCAGGGACACAATGCCTCCTATCGTTAAGAGTCCGTAACTGGGAATTTTGATTTCCAGCAAAAACAATATGACCGCCAAAATGATGAGCAGCAAACCGGCATAATTGATGGGAAGGGTTTGCAAGGCATAAAAGGCCAGGATCAGGGAGATGGTTCCGATGACGCCGGGAAAAATCGATCCGGGATTATAGAGTTCAAAAAGGATACCGTAGATGCCGATAAGCATCAGGATGTAGGCCACATTCGGATCGCTGATCACATTGAGCACGCGGTAGCGGAAGGACATTTCGATGCGCTGAATCCGTGCCTTTCGGGTATGCAGGGTTATCTTCCCCCGGCTGGTTTCCACCTCTTGGCCGTCCATTAGAACCAGCAGGCTATCCAGGGTGGGGGCGATGAAATCGATGACGTTGAGCTCCAGGGCTTCCGTTTCGGTGATGGAGGCGCTTTCCCGTACCGCCTTTTCGGCCCATTCGGCATTGCGACCTCGCTTTTCGGCAATGCTTTTGATGAAAGCCACGGCATCGTTGGTAACCTTTTCCATCATGGTTTGGCTGGTGTCGGCTCCCATCCCAAAGGCCACCGGATGGGCGGCCCCGATATTGGTGCCCGGTGCCATAGCCGCCACATGGGCCGCCAGGGTAATAAAAACGCCGGCCGACCCCGCCCGAGAACCCGAAGGCGCTACATACACCACAATGGGAATGGCAGAGGTTAACATGTCCTTGACGATCATGCGCATCGATTTCATTAACCCACCCGGCGTATCCAGCAGAATCACCAACACCTGGGCATTGGCTTCCTCCGCCCTTTCAATGTTGTTCTGGATAAAATTCTGAGCTACCGGATTGATGACCCCGTCAATCTGAATGACGTGCACCTGCTCCTGCGCATAGATCGTGCCGGTGAAAAACAGCCATAAAGGAAAAAGTTTCTGTATCATATATATTTTTTTCTTTTTTCTTCATGCAGTTTAATACATCCGCATTTTTATGTCAAGCCTTTTTCGGTGGCCGGAAGGAGACGGATACCCGGGTCCGGGGAAGCGAGGTGTTGTTTTCCCGGAGAGCGGATCGGTGGGCGCGGAATACCGGGCGTGCGGGACCTACCGTTGGGGATCGAATTTTTGTTTGGGTTTTTGTGGGAACGGCTCTATTTTTCAGGGAAAGCATGTGAGGGGTGGAGAGAGCGGTCGGTTCAACCAGGCGGAAAGGATCGGTTCAAAATTCTCGATCGTAAACGATGAGTCGGGCGATGGAAGAAGATAAAGGCATGACCATTGGGGAATTGGCCCGTCGTGCGGGGGTTCATCTGGAGACCATTCGGTATTACGAACGGGTGGGGGTAATGCCCTCGCCGGAGCGCAGTTCCGCCGGATATCGGCTGTACCGTTCCGAGGACCTCCGACGTTTGAATTTTATTCGTCGGGCCAAGGAACTGGGATTTACTTTGAGGGAAATACGGGAGTTGTTCGACCTCCGGATGGAACCTTCTACCACTTGCGAGGATGTGCGTCTTCGGGCGCTGGAAAAGGTTCGTACAATTGAACAGAGGCTTCGGGAGCTGGAGCAAATGCGGCGGGCGTTGCAGCGGTTGGCGGCTACCTGTACCGGCAGGGGCCCCGCCGGTGAGTGCCCTTTTCTGGACGCCCTGGATGCCGTGGAGGAGGACCCGGATATCCCTGCTCAATGAATGGCGACCGGAGAGAGGATCGTTTACCGCTGAGCAAATCGCAAGGGTGCGGCGACGGAAGGTTGGGGGAATTGTAGGGGTTGGGAATGCCGTCTTCTCCGCCGGGGGATGCCGCAATCCTATGGTGCGTTGGGATGGAGGAGGAAGGGAGCGGCATGATCGGATGGGGATCACACCGTGGCAGGGCATCAGCCGAACAGACCTTTCAGGATGTAATAGAAGATGATGGCGCCCCCGGCCCCCACGGGAATGGTCACGATCCAGGAGATGATGATATCCAGGATGGTTCGCAGATTAAGAGCGCCGATCCCCCTGGCCAGTCCCACCCCCAGCACGGCACCCACCAGCGTGTGGGTGGTACTGATGGGCAGGCCCATTTTGGAGGCCAGTACGATGGTACAGGCGGCGGAAAATTCTGCGGCAAAACCCCGTGTGGGGGTCAATTCGGTGATTTTTTTTCCGATGGTTTCCATCACTCGCCAACCCCAGGTGGATAGGCCGATGACGATGCCCAGGCCGCCCAGGGCCAGGGTCCACATGGGAACTTCGGTCTTCAGGGCCACGATACCCGATTGCAAAATGGCGATCACCGCCGCTAAGGGACCCACTGCATTGGCCACGTCGTTGGCCCCGTGGGCGAAGGCCACAAAGCTGGCGCTTAAGATTTGCAGGTAAACAAAAATTTTCTGAACCGTTTTATACTCCGAGGTGGTTTGCTCCACTTCGGTGCCCCGCTTAATTTCCTCGTTAATGGTGCGGAGGTCCTGGTAAATGTAGGTCAGTTTATTTTTAATCTCGCCCCGGCTTTCGCGGGCCAGGCGCTCCAGCTGCTGAAGCAGGCGGGGCAATTTTTGCCGAACGATGGGAGGTTGCCGCTGGATTTCTCGCTCTTTAATCGGAACCGGTTGAATGCGTTGAACCAGGAAGTAACTGACTATCGCCGCCATCAGTCCTGCGATCGAGGCAATGAAGGAGGCCTTCAAAAAGTTCAAATTTAGATGCAGGTTTTTTAATCCCTTGAATACCAGGGCCAGGGTGAGCACAAAAAAGACGACAAAAACAATCCATGGAGCCAGCCGTTTGGCCGCCGCCACCGGATTTTCCTTATAGTAAATGTTTTTCCTTAGAAAGTTAAATACAAAAAAAGCGATTGTGCCACTCAGTAACGGGGAAACGATCCAGCTGGCTACAATGGAACCCACCTTCGACCAATCCGCTGCGTGGATCCCCCCTATCACCACGCCAAAGCCCAGCACCGAACCCACAATGGAATGGGTGGTGGACACGGGCCATCCGAAATAAGAGGCGATTTGTAACCAGATGGCGGCCGCCAGCAAGGCACCGGTCATTCCAAAGGCCAGCTCCATGGGCTGGCTCTGGAATATTTCGGGGCTGATAATTCCTTTGCGAATGGTTTCGGAAACATGGGTGCCCACGAAGAAAGCCCCGGAAAATTCCAGCACCGCGGCAACGATCACCGCCTTTTTGATCGTCAGGGCTCCAGAGCCCACAGAAGTTCCCATGGCATTGGCCACGTCGTTGGCCCCGATGCTCCATGCCATATAAAACCCGAAACCAATGGCCAATACCAGTAATAGCGTTTCTGCAGACATTCTTTCCTCCTTGCTATCGCTCGTCGTTTCCGCCGGTTCGTAGGGCCGTGTTTTCTATTTAATCTCCAGTAACATTCGAATGCGGTTGCCCAGCTTTTCGGCCAGATTGGCCAGCGAAGCCACCGTTTGGAGAATACTGATCCAGAGGTAAAAACTGGAAAAGGGAAGATCGTCTTCCATGGAAAAAATCTTTTTTAACAGCTGGCGTTGCAACACATCGGCTTCGTGTTCCATAAAGGCGACCTCATCCACCATTTCTTTCACCTTTTCGGCCTCCGGTCCGCCGAACGAGCTTTCCAGCAACTCATCCATCTGACGAATGATGGCGTGGGCTTTATTCACCGCCTCGATGTTTTTATCCAAAAATCGTTTCAATTCTTTTTGCATATCCGGAAGGGGTTCCAGCCGTTTCAGGCTCATCAGCACCCCGATATCCTCGGCTTTATCGGCGATGGTATCCTGTAGCGCCAGGATTTCCAGCAAATCGGCCCGGTTGATCGCCAGAAAAATTCCCTTGGGCAAACTGTTGCGGATTTCGTTCTTGGTCAGATCGGCCATGTGCTCCAGTTCGGAAATGTCTTCCACCAGCTGATGGATGCGTTCGTAATCACCCCGGGAGTAGGCTTCGAACAATTCTTCCAGCTTTTGCACGCACTCGGCAACGCGGGACATATGGGTCTGTAGCGGCGAGAAGGGCGAGCGGGCAAACAAGCTCAAAATACTTCGCATTGGACGGTTCTCCCATTTTGAATGGTTAATGGACGATGATGAAGCACTCCCCAGCGCTCGGGCGGAGACGAAGCCGGCCTTCCGGATCGGCTGTTGCCCGTTGATGTGCTGCGCTGTCAGGAATCGCCATGGAAAAACTTCCCATTGTGTAGAGTCAGCGATTCGAAATTTAAGACAAAAAGTAATAATTTTTTTTCGGGAATTGAAGAACTAAGTAAATTTACCGCTGTTTTCCGGGGTGCCGGGAAGACCGGGTCGTCTGCACGGTGTGCTCCTGGAAGAGAAAACCCCGGTTATTGAATTTCAAATTGATTTTAAACATTTGAAAAAATAACTTGCGGTCTCTTGACACCCGAACCCATGATCTTTGAATCCAACGATGGAAACACGAGAGGCGGCGGCCGATGGTGAACGGCCGAGTGATGGTGAAGCCCCCCGGGACCGGGTAAATAAGCAAGGTGGTGATTTGGTATGGTGGGAGGTAGTCATGCGTATTTCGGAGAGGCCTTTCCGATGGTGGTGTTTGATGGTTCTGTTTTTGGGTATGGGAAGTCTCCGGGCGGAAACTACCCGTGTTATTGCCCTCAGCTGGCGGGACGTCGTCGGCAAGACCCGCAGCCACAACCTGACCCTGCAGATTGCTTATCAAGACTATCGTTTTCAAAGGATGGAGGAGTGGAAGGCGTTCAGTACCTTTCTACCTCAAGTCAGCTATCAGGGTGTGGGAACCCGCAACATCGAATTGCCCGAATTTGTTTTCCAAATAAATGGTTTAACCCAGCGGGTTCGAGTGGGTACTCGATATAACGTGTTGCACACCTTTCAGCTGAATTGGCCGTTGTTTACGGGCGGGAAGCGTTGGGCCGGCTGGCGGGCCCAGAGGGAACTGCGGAAGTCCCTGGCGGAAGAGTTGCGGGGAAAAGAAGCCACTGTAATCCTCAACGCATTGCAAAGTTATTACCAGATTTTATTGGGGGAAATGCTGGTTCGGGTCAACCGGAGTGCCCTGAAGGCGGCGCGAGTGAATTTAAACCAGGTGGAAAAATTCTACCAGGTGGGTACGGCATCGCAATTGGACTTAATGCGGGCCCGGACCCGCCTGGCCGAGCTGGAACCCGCTTTGTTGTCCGCCCGCCATCAAAAGCAACTGGCGGTGGAAAATCTAAAATTCCTCCTGAATCTTGCCCCGGAGGATTCGCTTGTGGTGCTGGATAGTTTACAGATCATGGATTTTCTGGGACCGTTGGCTCGTTGGTCCCTGGCGGATATGATGGAACTGGCCCTGCAACATCGTCCGGAATTGCAAATGATGGCGCATACGGCTCGGGCGGCGGGAAAGCAGCGCACCATCGCCGCCTCCCGGTTTCTTCCCAGTGTGGCCCTATCGGCCTCCGTGGAGCATCAGGCACAGGTCGATCAACTCTATCCTGCGGCCACGGATTACGTTCGGGTGAAACGGGCCCTCCTCACGGTGCAGTTTCCCCTATTCCAGGGTGCCCAGCGGCTACTGGACTATCAACAGGCCCGAATACAGCATAAAAAAATGCAATTGCAGCTGGAGCAGTTCAAACAACAGGTGTTGCTGGAAGTGCGCCGGTCTTATTTCCGTTTTCAGGAAACTTCCCGCAAACTGGAGGGCTTGAAAGAGGCCGCCAATGAATCGGCGGAGAGCTTGCGGTTGGCCCGGTTGTATTTTCGCCAGGGGATGGCCACCCAATTGGAGGTCTTAACGGCCCAGCTCCAATATGTGCAAAGCCTGTTGAACTATCATCGGGGGGTGTTTGACTATAACATGAGTCAATTGCAGTTGTTGCAGGCCATGGGTCAATTGGATCGGATCGTCCAGGAGGCCGCCCCGGCTGGGTCGAGGTCTGTTCTGGAAGGCCGGGAGAAGTCCGTCGATTGATCCGTTGGCCCAACTGTGGGTCATAGAAAAATAGGAGTGTGGGATGAAAGGCCGCATAGGAATCATGGTAGCGCTGGCGGTGCTGGGAATTTCCTGTCAGCAGAAGACCGAGATGCCGGATCAGGAGCCCATTCCGGTGAAAATTTATGTCGTTCGCCCGGATTCCCTCTCGCAATACCTGAGGTTGACCGGAGGGTTGGAGGCGGCCCGGGAGGCTTTGCTGTACAGCAAAGTGACAGGAAAGCTGGTGACGTTGAAGGTCGCCGTGGGGCAAACGGTGGCGGCGGGCCGATTGTTGGGCGTCCAGGAGAATGAGGTCTTATTTCAGCAAATGAAGCAGGCGGAATCGGCCGTGCGGATGGCCGAGGTTCAGTATCGCCTGGCGCAAAAAGAGTTTGAGCGCATGTCCCGTTTATACGAAGAACAGGCCATCGCTTCCCAGCAATTTGATCAAGCCCGCAGTCAATTGGAACAACTCGAAGCCCAGTTGAAGCAGGCTCGAGCGGCATGGAATCTGGCCAGACAACAGTATGACCATACCTTTTTTCGGGCCCCTTTTCCGGCCACCGTCGCGGCCGTTTATTTTGACGAAGGGGATATGGTGCCGGCGGGTCAGCCCGTGTTTCGGTTGGTGACTCCCGGGGCCATGATTGCTCCCCTGCATGTTCCGGAACGATATTTCCGGCACATTGATGTGGGCCAGCGGGTCCTGGCGCATTTTCCTGCGCTTCCAGGAAAATCCTTCAGGGGGCGCATTTTTCGCAAGGATGCCGCCGTGGATCCCTTGAGCCGCACTTTTGAGGTGCGCGTGACGCTGGAAAATCGGAGCGCGGCGTTGGCCTCCGGATTGTATGGAGAGTTTCTGATCGAGCTGCGCCGGGAAGTGGATACCATTGTGGTTCCCCGCAACGCCTTGCTGTCTCGCACGGAAGTGGTGATCAATCCCCAAACGGGCACTTCAGAATATCGTAAACGGTTTTACGTGTTCCTGGTAAAACAGGGAACGGCCTATTCCCGCCGGGTGGAACCGGGCATCGAATCCAGTGATCGGGTGCAAATCCGGCAGGGATTGGCACCCGGCGATTCGTTGATTGTGGTGGGCCAGAAACTGGTCAAGGAAGGATCCCCCGTGCGGGTGGTGCGGGAGGAAATGCAAGGAGACGAAACCGGATGAGAATCTCTACCCTGCCCATCGACCGTAAGATAACCTTCTTGATGATCTATCTGATTGTCATCGGTTTTGGGCTGTTTTCGTTAACCCAGCTGAAGATCGATCTGCTTCCGGATATCAAGTTTCCCGTGGTCGGCGTCATCACCGAATATCAGGGAGTGGGGCCTGCGGATATCGAAAACCTGATAACGCGCCCCCTGGAGGAGACCGTTTCGGCGACCAAGAATGTGAAGAAGGTATATTCCCAATCGGCGCAGGGTTTTTCCATCATCATTTTGCAATTCGATTGGGGTACCGATATCGATCAGGCGGAAAATAACGTGCGCAAGCGGCTGGACTTGGTGCGGGGATTGTTACCGGACGAGGCCAAGGACCCCCTGGTTTTTGCCTTCGACCCTTCTTTGCAGCCAATCATGTTTCTGGGGGTGAGTTCGTCTTTATTGGGACCCGCGGAACTGCGGAAATTATCGGATGAACAAATCGAGCCCTTGCTGGAGCGGGTGGAGGGGGTGGCCGCCGCCAGTGCTCTTGGAGGGTTGCAGCGTCAGGTGAATGTGCGGGTCAATCCGATTCAATTGGCCGCATACAACCTTTCTGTCCAGGATGTGGTGCGGGCCATCCAATTGCAGACGTCGCTGTTGCCCGCAGGCACCATCGAAACCCCTACCACCAACTTCAACCTGCGCATCGCCAGCGAATACCATAGCATTGCCGATATCGAGAATGTTGTGGTTCAATACCAGAACAACATCCCGATTTATGTGCGCGATGTGGCGGTTGTGGAGGATGGTTTTAAAGAACGCTTCGGCGATGTACGCACCAATTACAAACCCGGGGTCATTCTACAAATCAATAAACAATCCGATGCCAATACCGTGTTGACCTGTCGCAATGTGAATCAGGCCCTGCCGCAAATCCAGCAGGTTTTACCCGAAGGAACCGAAATCGGTGTGATCTTCGACGCCTCGGAATTTATCCTGCGCTCAATTCAGAATCTGCGCAACACGGGGATTCAGGCGTTTTTTCTGTCTTTTCTGGTGCTGTTGTTTTTTTTACGGAATTTTCGAGGCAGTCTTATCATGGGTGTTTCCATTCCAGTTGCGGTGGTGGCCACTTTTGCCATTATGCTGGCGTTTCATTTGACGCTGAACATCATTTCCATGGCGGGATTGGCCCTGGCCATCGGGCTGCTGGTGGATAATTCCATTGTGGTGTTGGAAAACGTCTTTCGCCATCGGGAGAAGGGCGAATCCCTTTATCGGGCGGTGGACATCGGCACCACCGAAGTGGGAATGGCGATCATTGCATCGACTTTAACCACGGTATCGGTATTCATCCCGGTGCTTTTTGTGCCCGATATCGCCGGAGAGCTGTTCAGCGACATGGTTGTTGTGATTTGTTTTAGTTTGATGGCTTCTTTGATCATTGCCTTAACCCTCATTCCTCTGTTATCGCATCAGCTGTTGCAGACGCCCGTGCTCCATGGGGCTCCGGCACGATTGCCCAAAATAAATCAGCGGATAGGAAAATGGATCGAGATACTCACCGCCAGGTATAGCCGTCTGTTGCACTGGTCGCTGCATCACCGCGGAAGAGTACTGTTGGGAGTGGCGGCGTTGTTTGTGCTGGCCCTGATCCTGGCCGGCACCCTGGGGGGAGAATTCCTGCCCCGCACGGATCAGAATCTGATCATTGTCCGCATAGAAAGAGAAATCGGCACCCCTTTAAAGCAGACCGAGCAAACGGTATTGCAGGTGGAACAGATCGTGCGAGAGGAAATTCCGGAAGCGGAAAACGTGTACGTGACCTTTGGTGCCACGGAGGGCATTGCCGCCCTGTTCACGGGTACCGGTAGCCATAATATGTTCTTGCGGATTCGTTTAACCCCCATGGAAAAACGCCGTCGAAGTCAGTTCGAAATAGAGGATCGTCTCCGCGATCGATTGAAGGAAATTCCAGGGATTACTTTTGAATTCATTCAACCCGGTACGTTTACGACGGAGCGGCAAATTGAGGTGAAAATCCTGGGTTTCGATTTGACCCGGGGACGCGCCGTTGCCCGGGAGATTAAACGAAAAATGGAACAGGTGCCGGGGTTGGTGGATATCACATTGAACATGAAGGAAGGCAGTCCCGAACTTCAGATTGTGCCCCGCCGGCAGCGGTTGAATGATTTAAAACTGTCTGTCTTTCAACTGGCGGACTATATTTCTACCGCCATACAAGGGAAGGTGGTGGCCCTGTATCGGGAAGCGGGAGAGGAATACAATGTATACGTGCAATTTGACGAGCCGTTCCGGAAACAAAAAGCCGTCCTGGAAAATCTACTGATTCCCCTGTGGAACGGGAAGTATATTCCCTTATCTGAAGTAGCCCGGGTTCAAGAAGAAATTTCTCCCACCACCATTTATCGGGAAAACCAACAGCGCTTTGTTTCTGTAGGGTGCGATCTGTCCGGCATCGACCTGTCTACCGCCGTCAAGGAAATTCGACGAATCATTCGAGAAACACCGATCCCTTCGGATTTTCAGGTCATCATTGGGGGAACCGCCGAGGATCAACAGACTTCCTTTTTTTATTTGACCATTGCGTTTTTTGCTGCGATTCTGTTGGTATACATGGTAATGGCGTCCCAATTCGAATCTTTAATCGACCCGTTTATTATCTTTTTCACGATCCCGTTGGCCTTTATTGGAGCGGCCTTCATGTTATTTTTGACCCGTACCCCCATCAGTGTTATGTCTCTGGTTGGATTGGTGATGCTGGTGGGCATTGTGGTGAATAATGGCATTGTGCTGGTCGATTATACCAATCAGTTGCGACGTCGGGGTTTGTCCCTATACGAAGCGGCGGAGGAGGCGGGCCGTGTGCGAATGCGCCCGGTTTTAATGACGGCCTTAACCACCATTCTGGGAATGGTTCCCCTGGCACTGGAATTTGGGGCGGGTTCGGAAAACTGGTCTCCGATGGCACGATCGGTTATCGGCGGAATGGCCGTCAGTACCGCCTTTACCCTTATTGTGGTGCCCATTTTTTATACGTTGTTTGAAGAATGGGCGGTAAAGGTCAAAGCTCGCCTGAGGATTCGCAGCCATCCTCGGTAACACTTGCCGGCTTCCGGATAGGGAAGCCGCAAGAAGGTCCCGCCCCGCCGAACCGAACGAACCTGTTCAACCGCGATACCGTGCATTGGTCTGATCCCGGTGGAGAAAGGTGTTCGGCGCTGTGTTTTTTCCCCATGCATTCGGGAAGCCCTCGGCACGGCATTCCGTAACGCTGTGCCTATGCAGGAATCGACCGAACCGGCGGCATCCCCGCACGAGTTTCCATCACTCCCTCTAAAGCCATGCCGCCGGTAAAAACCGATCTCGGCAGGCGGAATCTCATGACTCTGCCAGGCGGCCGATCATCAAGAGGCTCCCATGCGGTTTTTCGGAATGTTCGCCGGCAACCACCTATCCCTGTAGGATACCTTTTTGTCCCAACCGCCGGGTAGCCTGATCCCAAAGCAGTGATACAAAATATTTCCTATTATAAATTATTCATTCCTGCCGAATATAAGAAATTTCAAGATATGTCCTGCAATCGTTTCTGTTTGACATGTGTTGGAATCTATGATCATAGCCATTGGTTCCTAAGAAAATTTAAGGTTTTGGGAATAGTCGAAAGACCTTTCATCAAAAACGCAGGAGGTGTTTATGCAGACCCGTTATCGCTTTTTTTATGTATGGATGGGAGTATTGATTTTTATTTTCCCGGGGTTTGGAGAAGATGTCCAGGAAACCGGCGCATTGCCACAGCTTTTCCCGAACGATGGGGCGGAAACGGCACTGTCCCAGATGCCATCCGTAGACCCGGTTAAATTGCAGCAGGAGAAGCTGATGGAAATACTCCGGGAACGGGGTTATGATAAACACACGGTCCAGGTATTGGGGCAGTTGGTGGTATCCGGTCAACAGGAACATCAAATCCAGGCGGTGACCAAGTATCGGTTGGATAGTACTTATTATACCAAGTATGGGGATCGTTATCGGGAATACTACATATATGATAAGAACGACAATTTTATCAAGTTTGAAAAGCACGTATGGAATAAAGATTCCAGTCGATGGGAATATTTAAGACGAATTCGATTGGATTACGATGCCGATGGATACCTCGTGGAATCAACGACGGAAAATTGGTCCCAGGAATCAAGTCAATGGGAGCCGGAGACCCGTTCTTTGTACACCTATAATGAAGATGGTCGGTTGACAAACTATTTGTTCCAGAGATGGTTCAGTGATTCCAGCAAGTGGCAAAATGATTTGCAGATAGTTTACCAATATAATGCCATGGGAAAATATAGCCAGATTTTGTATCAATTCTGGGATTCCAATATAAATGAGTGGGTGAATTCCGCGCGATATTTATATCAATACGATGAAAACGGTCGGACTCAGGTGTTTGAAGAACAAATATGGGACGGCGCTTCCCAACAGTGGGTCGGGAGTTTTCGCATTCATTACCAATGGGATGACAAGGGGCGACTGATTGAGATCATCAGACAGAGGTGGGATTCCGATCTTGGCACCTATGTGAACTGGGATCGCACCGAAAGGATATACGAGAATGGTTTCTTGAGATGGTATATCAGCTATGTCTGGGATGATCAAAACAGTGTGTGGGTTCCCCTGCTTAGGATAGAATACACCGTCAATACCGATGGGAAATTAGAAAGTCACGTCTTTTACCGGTGGAATAGTGATTCATCAAGGTGGGATCAAAGAACCCGTACCTTGTATTATTACAATGCCCAGGGGCGAATGGACAGTTTGAAATACCAGGTATGGAACGATTCCACCGGGCAATGGCTAAATGATAGAAAAGATATTTTTACTTGGGATGCCAATGGCAATTTAAGTCAAGTCGACCGGATGCTCTGGGATCAGGATCAGGGTAGCTGGGTGCCCGACAAGCGCCGAACATTTCAGTACAATATCGACGATATTCTGGAATATTTCAAAGAAGAAGCCTGGGATTCCAACAACAATGCCTGGGTGGAAAGTGATGGTTTTGTGTTTTTCGTGGATTCGTTTAGGTATTATAGTTATATTGTTTCCGAGTTATTTGCCTACTATTCGACCATTACCGGAATAGAGGATGAAGTGACCACGGTTACCGGACGGTTTCACCTTTATCAAAATTATCCCAACCCGTTTAATCCGGTGACCACCATACGCTTTCGCCTGCCGGAATTCGGTCGGGTGCAGTTAGAGGTGTACAATGCTCTGGGACAGCGCATCCGAACCCTGGTAAACCAAACGCTGAATGCCGGAGAATACCGTTTTCGGTTTGATGGGACGGATCTGCCCAGCGGCGTTTATTATATTCGTTTGAAGTCCGAACGATTCCAACAGACCCGAAAGATGTTGCTGATAAAATGATGCGGGGTGTCCTTTGCCGTAAGGGCGCCTGGAGCGACCAGAAAGATGGAAAGCGTTGCTTTTTGGCGAGAAGAACATAACCCACGGCGATGCTACCAGGGAAGATGATTCCCTGGTAGCATGATCAACAGAGGGGGGCGGAATTCAAGTGAAAATGATGGTGCCTCCCGCAGCCAGTGTGTAAAACTGGCCAACGGTAAGAACGTCTGAGACGTCGTCGATTAAATCTTCCCGGGTGAAGTGAAACATATCCATGGCGGCTTTACAGGCATACAGGGTTGCTCCCGCCGCGGCGATCATTTCCAGAAATTCGTCCACCGGGGGGATATCCAGTTTGTCCATTTCCTTTAGCATCATTTTGGTTACCATGGCAGACATCCCCGGAATCATCCCGATCACCGGGGGAATACCTAATGCCGGATTCCCGACGGTATCCACCCGAATCTTTTTCATCTTCTTTTTGTGAACGGCGTGAAGACCGAAGAAAGTAAAGAAAATATTGGCTTCTATGCCTTCCATACGTGCCCCGTTGGCCATGATCAGGCCGGGATAAATGCCTTCCAGAGTACCCCGTGAAATGATTATCGAAACCTTTTTTAATGGTTCTGTTGCTTGTGCCATGCCGTCCTCCTGATTTACGTTGTGGCGATGTCCCGGCGGTCGGTTTATACGCAACCCTGGGGTTTGCCCAGCCCGGCGATTTTGGCCGCTCGTTTTGCCGGCCCATCGGGAAAAAGTTGGTATAATTGCTGAACGGGAATGCCGCCGGCGTTTTTCATCCGACGAATGGTTGGGATTTGTCCGCGCTCTTTAAAATCCTGCCGCATGAAGCGAATGACCTTCCAGTGGGCATCGGTTAACTGAATGCCTTCCTCCCGAGCCAGTTCCTCGGCGATGGATTCATTCCAATCGTCGGGATTGAGCAAAAAACCTTCGGCATCTACCTCTACGGTTTTTCCGGCGAGGGTCTTGGTGGGCATGGTTAATCCTCCTGTTTGGTTTCTTGCGTCGGTTGCAGTGGTTTGAGCCATTCTCCATTCTTAGAAGCCATGTTCTTCAGGAATTGGATCATAAAGGCGAGGCCGCGTCGCATTTCCGGGTCGCGGAGCGCTTGAAAAATTTTCCAGTAGGAAACGTGCTCCTCAATTTCGATGTCCATTTCCTTGAAAAAGCTCAGGGCATTGTTCAGTGTGGCCAGCATTTCCGGCTGTGTGAAGTTCTTCACGGTTAACAGGATGTGGGCTATGTTTTCCCGCAGTAAACGCACGTCTTCTACCGTAAAAGAGGTGACGATGGTGTCGATGATCTTCAAGGCCTCGGTAAAGAATTCGAAATAGCCTTTGTGGTCGAGCGCGTCGAGTTGTTCCATCAACTCCAGTGCCATATCTTTGGTTAAGGGGCCGGCGTCTTCGAAAAAATGCATCAGACTTTCCAGCTGATCCATCAGGCGACTGAGATGGCGCACATTACGCAAAAGTTTCTTCAGTAAAAAGAGGACATCGCCTGTTTCGATGTGCTGGGCTACACCGTTCAATTCCTCCACCGCCGCCTGAAACACGTCCCGCGCGATCCGATTGAGATCGGAGGTCAATTCTTCCCGTTCTTGCCGCCGGCGCCGCTGCGCCGCCATCTCTTCCACAATGATATGCAACTGTTTTTCTATGCGATCAAGCCGGTGTTGAAGGGTATGGGTTTCCATGATCAGCGCCTCTTTCCTGCCATGTTCATCTGGGCTTCGATGGGTAACTCCCTCCCTTTTAAGAGCAGGTTCCAGTATATCCAGCGAAACATCATTTTGCCCCAATGGTTCATCCGGGTTTCTTCCAGAAGGGAGTAGGGGCCGACGCCGGGCAAGGGAAATTTCCCGGGAAGGGGCTCCACCGTGTAGTTGAAGTCGATTAACAAACCTTTGCCAAAGCCGGATTCGATGAAGCAATTGGCATGCCCGTCGAAATCGGGAAGCAAGGGACGTCCCTCGATGAAGCGCAAAATGTTTTCCCAAAGGATTTCGGATTCAAAATGCGCCACCGAACCGGCTTTGGAGGTGGGGACGTCTGTGGCATCACCGATAACGAAAATGTTTTCCCATTGCTTGGACTGTAACGTGTAGGGGTCGGTGGGGATAAAGTGCAGGTCGTCCCCCATGCCGGAGCGACCGATCACCTCCGCCCCCATGACGGTGGGAACAATCACCAGAAGATCGTAGTCCACTTCCCGGCCGTCCCAGGAGATCAGCTTGTTTCGGGTGCTGTCCACACGCCCGGTATTGAACTCCGCCACCAGACGGATGTTTTTCTTCTCCAAAAAATGACCCAGATATTTGGAAGCGATGGGTTTGGTAAAGGCGCCCGGCAGAGGGGTCACGTATTCGATCTCGACTCGGTCCCGTATCCCCTGTTCCGTGAACCACCAATCGGCCAGAAACACAAATTCCAGGGGCGCTACCGGACATTTGATGGGCATTTCGACAATATTCATTACCAGTTTGCCCCCTTCCCAGTACTTCAAATGCTGGGCCAGTGCCAAAGCGCCATCCACCGTGTAAAAATCGAAAATGTTCTCTCTCCAACCGCCGTCCAATAATCCTTCGGTCTCTTCGGGATGGATGTGACTTCCCGTGGCGACAATCAGAATGTCGTAATTCACCACCTTCCCATTTTCCAGTTTGACCCGGTTCCGCTCCGGCTCGATCCGCTCGATGGCGGAGATCATCACCTCGATTCCCGGCGGAAAAAAATCGCGCTTCGGCTTAATGACATCGTGTTTGGTGTAGATGCCGAAGGGAATGAATAAGAATCCTGGCTGGTAATAGTGAATTTCATCCTGGTCCACCAGGGTAATGTGCCATTCCCGCGGGTCCAGGACCGGTGCCAGTTTGTTCACCATGATGGTGCCTGCGGTTCCTGCACCAAGGATCACCAGCTTTTTCATCGTCACCCTCATCGTTTTAGGTTTTCTCCGTTGGGAACATTTTCCCGATACGTTGACTGCCACCGCTGAAAAATGATTGGCTTCAGGGTGTGACAATGAATGGGCAGACGGTATACCAGGCAATCCCGACAATTCTGTTGTCGGCATTTGGCCCCCACATCGGGCACACTCCAGCAAGGCCCCGTGACCTGGTGGTAAACCGGACAACGGCGGCAGTCCGCATCCAAACCACCCCGGTATTCCCAGCAGGGAATCAGGGCGTAAAGCTTGCGGATTCCTTGTAAGTTCAATCCGTACACGGTTAGCATTTCTCGAATACACAGGAGACGTTCCAGGTCATGCAGCGAGTACCTGCGCTGTCCCCCAGGCGTTTTATAGGGTAGTACCAAACCCTCCTGTTCGTACAAGCGCAAGGTTTGAACCGCTACCCGGAGCTTCTGGGCCACCGTTCCAATCGTGAAGACCGGTTCATATTTGCCGATTTCCGGGGGCATGGCTCTATCCTACATTCTTTACTGTGCGCTTTCTACATCCATTGATGAAGATTTGCAAGTGGAGTGCCAGAAAGCGCCCCCGGAGAAAAATGGGAGTAATCTATTGGTTTTTCGGTGATTGGATGCTTAAGAAGGTGGGGCGTGACGGCACGATGTTTCTCATTATTGAGAATTTTCCGGGGCCGGTATTCTCAGTTTTGAGAATCGCTTCCCGGCATAAGGGGCGGTGAGAAGTCAGGGATCAGTGGTAGTCGATCAAAAAAATCACCTGGATCATCGGGGCGGAGAGCCTGGGGATTTCAACCCCATGGGCCCGGATCAATGGGGGCACGCGGGGAATCGAGAACGAATCCCCGCAACCGGTCAGTCCGCTGCCCCGAAATCCTGCAAATACGTGCTCTGAATAAGCTCCCGCTCCGCCGCCTCGTGGGCCTCCAATTGCTTTAGCAGCGTAGTTATCTGATGACGAATTTCCGGAAATTGATCGCAATCCCGGCAACTCAAAGCCTTCAAAGCCTCTACAATCCGGTCCAGGGTGTTAATGATTTCCTGATGTTGTGCCTCCAACTCTTTTAATCGACTGTGGTTTTCCGGTTTAATCCGCAGCATGTCTTCGGTGAATCCCCCGTGTTCCTCCAGCTCAAAATGTTTTAACAGTTGATTGCGAAAATCGCGCAATCGCCAAACAAATTCCAGTTTCCAGGTGTCGAATGCTTCGCCGGATACCGGCCGTTGCATCTCTTCCAGGATGGCACCCATCATTTGTTTGAGCGCTTCGTGCTCTTTTTCGATCCTCAAAGTGATATCGGTTTTTCGGGCATCCATGGAATCATCCTCCTTTTATTCGTTGTTTTCGATGTTCGGCGATTCGGCCGAAACTCCGCCCCCATGGCCTCCCTGCCTGCCCTGGGACTTTCCGGGTTTTCTTTAAAAACCCGGAGACGTTAGGCCCCCACTTGATGGGCCACACAACGTTCAACGGTGTTTGTTTGCAAAACGATTGTATGCCAAGCCCGAATCGGGCGTTATAGGCTTCCGGATCGGTATTTGAATATCGGTAACGGAATATAGGATGATTGCAGGCGAAAACACAAGGAAAAGAAAAAACCGTTTGCCGATTGCGGTTGTCGGCGAACAATTCAATCCAGAGCTTGAATTTGTGAAATCAGGCATTTAATTTGCCCGTCCAAACGGAAACCGTGAAACCGACAGGTGGCAGTATGAAACGACGCGAGGTTCTCAAAATTATATCCCTGGCCGGAGCGGCTGGACTCCTGGGTGGTGCGGAGTGGCTTTGGCCCCGATCTGCCCGGGCGTGGGTGTTGATTACCGACCGCCCCCGTCTGGATATTGCTCGTTTGCGGCGGGCGCTGGGGAGGTCGGCTAAGGCGCTGGAGCTGCACTATGCACCCGTGGAGGCGGCATCCCAGGATGTCACCCTGATTCGTCATGGGAGGGTTATCGATCCCTCGGAAGAAACGACGGTGCCGGAGGGCATTGTGCATCTGGTTGCGGAGATGCGCCGGCGTTCCGCACCCGGGCATACGATGGTGATCCTCCAAACGCCGGTATCCGATCCCGCCCCTCGAGCGGACGTTCGGGTGGATGGGACCCTGCTGCTGCAATTGGATCCAAAGAAAAACTATAACCGCATTGAGGTTCCGGGTAGGGTGGGTAAAACGGTGCTCAAGTGGCGGGATGGACGCATTCAGGTTGTAGAGGCCGGTTGTCGCCATAAACTGTGCCAGAAAATGGGTGCCATGGAACAGGGGCAACTGATCTGTGCCCCGAATCGGTTGCTGGTTACCCTGCCTCCGCTGCCTTACGATGCCCTTGTGGGTTAGCGCTCCCTTATCGGAATCGCGGCGTCGATGAATGATCGGCGGTGCGCAGAGCAGGGGAATCATATGCGGGGGTTGAAACAATCCCGGAAATAGGGGAGCCGGACGGGTTTGGGCGGCGGAGACCGTTTCCCTATTCACCCTACTGTAAGACGGACGGGTAATTCAGGTGGACTCTATAGTACCATGAAATTCCGCTATATCCTTTCATTATTTCCCAATCTGCCGTTCGGGAAGGCCTGGGGATGGAATCGCTTGGTGGACGGGATCAGAAAAAGGGGTTTTTGGGGAAAAAGCCGGATGTGCCTGGGAATTTGGCTGGTGCTGATGGTATGGGGTACTTCCTGCGATCGGCCCCAGGTGTTTCGTTTCACCCGTTTTTCCATGGATACTCTGGTGGAGTATACGGTGGTGGCGGCCAGTGGGGAGAGAGCCCGACAGGCGGTAGAGGCGGCGCATCGGGAAATCCGGCGAATCGATTCCTTGTTCTGGGAGGAGAATCCCAATGGGCCGGTCTTTCGGTGGAATCACTCGCCGGGGGAAATGCCATTGCCCCGGGAGGTGGCGGAATTGCTCCGACGAAGCCTGGTCTATAGCCGGGAGTCCGGGGGGGCTTTCGATGTGACCATCAAGCCGGTACTGGATTTATATCCTTTTGGGCGGGAACATCCGCGGCCTCCCTCAATCGACCGAATCACCCGGCGGTTGTCCCGGGTGGGGTGGCAATTTCTCAAACCCGATAGCGGAGGTGTGGTACGCAAAGCCTATCCGGATGTGCAGGTGGCCTTAGGTGGTGTGGCCAAAGGCTATGCCGTCGATCGGGCGGTGCAGGTGTTACGAAACCAAGGCATTCGTCAGGCAATCGTCAATGCCGGTGGGGATTTGTATTGTCTGGGAAACAAGGCCGGCCGTCCCTGGGTGGTAGGCGTTCGGCATCCCCGAAAATCCGCCGAAGTGATTGCCGTGTTACGCTTGCAAAATCGGGCCGTGGCGACTTCGGGGGATTACCAGCGGTTTTTTTGGTATCAAGAAAAGCGCTATCATCACATTTTGGATCCCCGAACGGGGCGTCCTGCAAGAAAGGCCCAAAGCGCCACAGTGGTGGCCCCGACCACGGAACAAGCGGACGCTCTGGCTACCGCACTCTTTGTGATGGGTCCCCGGCAGGGATTGAAATGGATCGATCGCATGCCGGAAATAGAGGCCATGGTGGTGGATTCTGCGGGAACGATGCATTATTCCCGGGGTTTTCAGAAATATCTTTACCCGAAAAAAGAAGCATTTTAGATATCGGCCCGGGCGGAAGGACGGGAGAACGTCACACAAACCAAGCAAAGAGATGCTTTTGTGATAGGAAAGGGTCGCTTTTTAAAAAGGGGTTGAGGGTCGCTTGGATCGAAGGTCCTCTTGTTTGGGAATGCAAAGAGGGTGCGAGGTATGGCAAAGGCAGGGTTAAATGATTGGAAGAATTCGCCGGTGGTACGCCGGCAGTTACAGGAAAAGGGCTTGACGGTGGAGCATGTCGAGAAGCAGCTGGAGCGTTTTCAGAGAGGATTTCCTCGCATTCAGCTGGAACGCCCCTGCACCATTGGTGATGGCATACGGCGGCTGTCGATATCGGAAGAGGACGAATATATCGCCCTGTACGAAGAGGCGGCGGCCGGAGGACGCGCCATGAAGTTTGTTCCTGCCTCCGGGGCGGCCACACGAATGTTCCGGGATTTACAAAACATTCTATCCCATTATTCGCGATACCGGTCTCGGTTGCGGCAGGGGGTGGATCGCATCAACGAAACCCAATTGGAACCCCTGAAACGCTTCGTTATGAATTTGCCCCGCTTCGCTTTTTTCGAGGCCCTCCAGGATGCACTGCAAAAGGATGGTTATCTGCTGGAAACACTTCTGAAAAATGCAGATTATGACATCTTGCTGGAGTATTTATTGTCCGAAAAAGGACTCCATTACGGGCAACTGCCCAAGGCATTGATTTTGTTTCATCGCTATCCACAGGGACCGCGCACCCCGATGGAAGAACACCTGGTTGAAGGGCGAGGCCATGTACGAGACGCCCAAGGACGGGTGCGCATTCATTTTACCGTACCCGGGGCCTTTCGGGACACCATTGCCCGCTTCTTGCAAAACGTTGGACCCCGATACGCAGAGCGCGGGACGCGTTTCGTGCTGGACTATTCCACGCAGAACCCCGCCCTGGATATTGTCGCCGTGGATTTTAACAATCGTCTGGTGCAGGATGCCTCGGGGCGTCTGGTGTTTCGTCCCGGCGGCCATGGTGCCCTGCTGGAAAATTTGAATCGTTTGCAGGGGGACATAATTTTTATCAAAAATATCGATAACGTAGTGCCGGACCCCTTCAAAGCGCCCGTCATTCGCTACAAAAAGGTGTTGGGGGGAATCCTGGTGTGGGTGCAGGGGCAAATCTTTCAATTCCTGCGGTGGCTGGAAACGCCCCGGGTGACATCGGATCAGTGGAAAACCATCGAAACATTTTTACGTGATTGGTTTTATCGGGTTTTCCCGGAAGATTATCACCGTTGGAGTCCCCAGCGTCGTCGGGACTTTTTGCGAAGACAACTGAATCGGCCTATAAGGGTGTGCGGTATGGTAAAGAATCAAGGCGAACCCGGTGGCGGCCCTTTCTGGGTGCGGGGAAGGGACGGAACCATATCCCTTCAGATTGTGGAAGAGGCTCAGGTGGATTTGGACGACCCGCTCCAACAACGGGTATGGCAACAGGCCACTCATTTTAATCCCACCGACCTGGTTTGCGGGGTACGCAATTACCGTGGACAACCTTTCGATCTAATGCAATTTCGCGATCCGGAAACCGGTTTCATTACCGTGAAATATCTGAATGGAAAAGAAATCAAAGTAATGGAGCTGCCGGGCTTGTGGAACGGTTCCATGGCTTTCTGGAATAGTATTTTTGTGGAAGTGCCCCTGGAAACGTTCAATCCGGTGAAAACGGTTTTCGATTTATTGCGGCCCCGCCATCTGGACCGGGCGAATGGGGAGCGGAGACAATGAGGGGAATGCACGAGGGCGGCCCGATGGGGAAGCCGGCGTTGAAGAGGTGTTCCCCTTGTTTGTGGGGGATCGTTTGAATGGGCCTCTGTTGCCGGAAATGTATTTGCAAAGGTGGGGGATAATGCATTAATTTTACACCGACGAAACGCAATGGAATAGATTGCAGGAATACTATTTAACAATCATTATTCTTTCCCTCATTTTTTCCTTTTACTTTTCGGGAACGGAAACGGCTTTTGTATCGGTCAACAAAGTGCGGGTGGAACTATGGCGACGGCAGGGCCGGCGGGCCGCCCGGTTGATATACCAATTTCTTAAAAAACCGGAACGTTTTCTATATACGACCCTGGTCGGGAACAACATCTTCAACGTGGCTTTCGCCTCCTTTGCGACCATTTATTTCAATCAGTACCTGAATTCCAAACTCACCTGGCTGGGAATTGTACTGTGCACCATTGTATTAGGGGAGATCATTCCCAAAACGGTATTCCGCAGTCTGGCCGAATGGGTTGTGCGAGGGGTGGTGTTTCCACTGGAATTTTTTTATCGCCTCTTTTACCCTCTTATTTATATCGTCAGTCGTATTTCGGAAGCGTTCTTGGGGCTCCTGGGTGTAGAATGGGGGGAATTGCAACGGTTTTTCTCTAAAAAGGATATCGAGATTCTATTGTCCGAAAGTCAGGAAATGGTGCGTCGCATCCCCGGGCGGGAAAGTGAATTCTTGAAACGGATACTGGAGATGCGCGAACTCCGGGTTCGCGATGCTATGATTCCGCGTACCGAAATTATCGCCGTGTCCAAAGATCGATCTTTGAAAGAGGTCACGGAATTGTTCCATAAGTATGGCTTTACTCGAATGCCAGTCTATAGCGGAACGCTGGACAATATCGTGGGGGTTGTTTTTCTTAGAGACCTTTTCCGGCAGCCGAAGAGTTTGAAAGAGATGATTCGTCCGGTCATGATGGTGCCGGACAGTAAACGGGTCATCGAGCTGCTGTCGGAGTTTCGGGAAAACAATACCAGCATCGCCATTGTGGTGGACGAGTATGGGGGGACGGCGGGATTGGTCACCACCGAAGACCTGATTGAGGAATTGTTCGGGGAAATTCGGGATGAATACGACACCACACCATCCCTCATCCGCAAACTGGATGAGCGAACTTATAGCGTGAACGCCCGCATTGAAATTGAGCAATTGAATCGAGAGCTGGGGATTCATTTACCCGAAGGCGATTACGAAACTCTGGCGGGATTTTTATTATTCCATCTGGGGCGCATTCCCCGTCGCGAAGAAACGTTGGCTTTTCAGGATATTCAATTCATTATCACACGGGCCACCCGTCGGAAGATTGAATGGGTTAAGCTGGTGCTTCCGCAATAACAGCGGCACGGCCGTGGGTGCTAAAGCGTTCAATGTGGACATCCAAGAGGAGATCGACAAAGGGTATCTTCTCAAGAAAGAAAAAGGAGGAGATACCCATGAATCGCGGTTTCTGTGTGCTCCATTTTCAGTTCGGTGATGTTTTCAATCCCCTATTTGAGCGATGTGGGAAAAATTGTTGCCGCAACTCAACGATACTCTGGAAAAGGCGCCGGCCGCATATCGCGATCGTGTGATGAACCGCAGGGCCGGCAATGCGGGGCAATAGGAGGGTAGGCTGGTACAAATGTGTCAGGGGAGGGTAGGCAAAACCATCCGGATTCGGGTTGTGGGCGCGGCGCCCGGGGCGGTTTCCACCGAGCGCGTCGTCTGTCATCCAATGCCAGCATTGACCCACGGTGACGGCTGATTGTCGCTGATGATTTCCCGTGCGACTGAGTGATTCTGCCTCTCTGGAATCAGGGGACGGCCTTTCCATCCGGGCGCCGTCGGGTCACCGGGGATGCCCTGCTTGATGCAGAATGTCAACATCGGGACTCGGCCGAATCCCGCCATTTTTTGTTGCCGTTTTTTATGAAAGTCCCTAATTTTCTCATGCCGTTCAGGAACCGCCTCCCCACCAACAGGACGTTGACGCAGCCGGTCTTTTTCAGGGTCTGAAAGCCGTATCCGTCCGCAGAGCGGATCGTTCACGAGGGTGGGCGATGGGTTGCGGGACGAAGGATCGGGTAAGCATAGCGTCGTGGCGGTCCGGTCGGGTGGGAGCGGG
>WFTQ01000052.1 GCA_015485355.1 bacterium
ATACCGGCCACCTCCAGCGTACCGTCCCGATTATTCCAGTAAATACAGGGGATGACCTTCTGGTGCATCAACCAGTTCAGCGGTCGGATACCCTGCAAGGGAAGGGTAAACCGATGAATTATGGGACGGGTAATGTGGGTTGTCTGGCGGGATAAATGATTCAAAAATGTCTGAACCTGATGCTGAAGCGTTTGGGTAATCAGCGGCAGATCGATTCGGGTGTCCTGTTTCGTTCCTACCATACCGTTATCCGTTGGTTTTCGGTCATTCAAGCTGTCACCGCGCTAAATCCGGCCACAAAGTTAAAACAAAAATTCCAAATGTGAGACTCGAAAATGAATTTTTCCGTTATCCTGCCGTTCCCGAATGGACGGTGGAAACCACAAGAAACAGAATAACGGAACGGTCTGGTGAAAATCGGTGATGGAACTTCCCCGCAGGCAACAACAGCATCCTTGCTTACCCATGGGGCTGTCAATGCGAGCTTTCCTTTTGTTTGCCATTCCTACGACTCTTCCGGTTAAATCAATTTATCGCCATAGTAAATGGTGGCGACCCCGAAGGTCAGAGGTTTGAACCCAACCCGACTGAAACCGGCCTCGCTCATCATCCGGGTAAAAGATGCTCCATAAGGAAAAGTTTCCACGGTTTGATTTAAGTATTGGTAAGCGTAAAAATCGCCGGAAATGATCCCCCCAATGCGGGGTAGAATGTTCCGGAAATAAAAAAGATACGTGTTTCGAATAACGGATCGTTCGGGTAAAGAAAATTCCAGGATCAGGGCTCGACCACCGGGTTTCAGCACCCGGTACATTTCCTTCAGGCTCCGGGGCACGTCGTCCACATTGCGAATGCCGAAGGCGATGGTAACCACATGAAACCGGTTATCGGGAAAAGGGAGCTGGATTGCATCACCAATTTGCAATTTCACCACTCGATCCAGCTGGTGTTCGCGGATCTTCTGCCGGCCGATTTCCAGCATGCGTTCGGCCAGATCGATCCCCACAGCCCGAAATACACGGCGGCTTTTCTGGAAAAGCGAGATGATAACATCCGCTGTCCCGGTGGCGACATCCAGCACTTCCAGGCATTCGCCTTCGGGAAGGAAACCGGCTAACTTCCTGCGCCAGCCCACATCCTGTCCAAAGGAGAGCAGGCGGTTGAGTAAATCGTATCGGCGGGCGATGCGGTCGAACATCCGCCGGATATCGTTTTTCGAAATTCCCCGGGACGATGCCGGTACCTCCGCAGGATGATTGGCCTTCCGGGTGGTTTCCATAATGTTACTCACCGCCGTCCAGGTTTGTTAGCACTCCATACCAGCGTAAAAATCCAGCTTCCCAACCCATGTTCTCACACGGTTTTAAATTTATGGAAATTAATGGAATTCATCAAATGAATTATTTTAAATTCCAGCCCGGGGTTGATCCGATAAGGGAGAGTTTCGCCGAAAAGCAAAAACCAGGAGATTTTGCTTTATGACACGGGTGACGGGTAGGGTTTTGCCGTTAGAGCTTAAGCACTCGGGTAAGGTACCCGCCCGGCGAGAGCCCCCGGGTGCCGCCCTCGCCGCCGAATCACTCCGGCAATGATACGACCCGGAAACGGACGAAGAAGAGTGCGATTGATAGTTCTTAAAACCCAACCAGCTTATTGACGCCGAAATCTCCAGAACACCACGCTGCTGGTCAACAGGGCCACACCCAGGGAATAATCTAAGGCCGATATACCCACCAGAAAAGGCAACTTCCCCTCAGCCATTCGAGACAGGGTAATGCCCAGAGAGATCATGGCGGCCAGCTCGAAATAAAAACGGGTCCGGTAACATTGCCAGATCCGGGGTCGTTCCAGTTGCTCGATCCGTTCCAGGTTGATTCGGCAGATGGGGGCGAACAGAAAACGGGATTTGATGCCGCCGACGAGTGCGCCGGTGACGATGGCGATGAACGGTACCTGCCAGGTCGGCCGCAAGGTATACGCCTGGAGTATCAAGTCGGTGCCCTTGAGCAGGAGAACAACCCCACCCAAATACCACACCAGAGCCGCCAGCCGTCTTAGTGTATGTTTAGAAACAACCATGGTTTTTCCCGCTTCGTGAAATTTGCCTATGGCAATCTTTTCCTCTAAAAAGGGCAAAATATGATGAAAAGGCGGGGGATAGACAAGAAAAAACTCACATTCCTCCTAAAAGGAAACATTCCCCTTAACATTTGCCCACGCACTTCGAACCTGAAGAATAGGGTGGGTAAAGCCCAAAGCACAACGATACGGGATAGGGTATGGTTAAACAAAGCGAAACCTATCGGTTGGGAACGGCCTTATTGGTTTATTTCTTGTTGATTACGGTTATCGTAACCCTGTTGCCGTTTCGTTTCCAGATGCCCCGTGTGATGGACATTCGAGTGCATGCCAACGTGCCGGATTTCATTTTGAACGTGTTCTTATTTGTACCGCTGGGATTTCTGTTTCAGCTCTCCCGACGGAAGCACACCCCTTTACGAACTTCAGATGTGCTGCTGTTTGGAGTGTTGTTCAGTTGTGCCATTGAATCGGCGCAACTTTTTCTGGTGGGTCGATATACCAGTGTGATCGATGTATTCAGCAATGGCATGGGTGCCTGGATGGGTGCAAGAGGGTATCTGTTGCTGCGCCGGCGGTTACAACACCAGACGGTGGGTTTAATGGCCCTGGAGTTGCCCTTGATGAACCTGGTCTATTTACTGGTTCCCCTTCTCTGGTTGAGTGGTATGGCCACCGGGAGGGAGCTGAATCGATTATGGTTATTGTTGATCAACGGATTTGTTGGTGCCGTTGTATTGGTCGAGGTTTACCGTCACCGATTGAAACACCGGTTGAGGGTCAGTTCCACGGCTTTGGCCCTGGGAGTCATGCTCTGGTTCCTGATGGCCAATGTACCCGCATTGGTTAATTTCCCCTTGCGAGTGTTGTTGTTTGCCGTCGTTATCGGTTGGGTGGTGTTCTATCGGGCCGGAAGACCGATCCCCGAACTTTCCATTGACCGCCGTTTCGAAATTCCCACCTTGCAGAAAATAATGCCGTTGTATGCAGGGTATCTGGTTTTATTGGTGTACTGGCCGTTGTCGGGGAGTGGTTTCCAATGGGATTGGATGCTCTCCCCGGGAGTGTTTGCCGACGATCCGCCCCTGCCGGTTGTGTCACGGCTCGTTGAATACCTGGCTGCCAGTACTCTGCTGGGATACATGATTGCGGAGTGGCGTGGACGGGTGCAACGCAAAAGTTACCGGGCCTTTTTCCGACAGTATGGGTTCGTTGCGGGCGTACTGTTGTTTCTGGAAATATTGCGCGGTATTCATCCGTTGCATGCCGCCAGCCTGGGACGATTTTTGATGGCCGCCACCGCAGGCATTTACGGTTCGGCAATCTACCGCCTCCAAATCCGTACCATTCGAAAAATCCTCGCCGCCAAACAAAGCGATTTTCCGGGGAACCCCATCCTTCAAAAGAAATAGTGGGATGATCGGGAACGTGGGTTCGGCGATTCGGGAAGGGTCGGGGTTTTCCGATATGAAAACCACGGCAGAAAACGACCGCGGGTTATTGCCGGGCGGGTGAATGGAGTTTCAGCGGATTCCAGGACCAGGAAAGGCCGTAAGCACCCGTTCTGCGGAACGGCATGAACGGGAACAAACCTTGCTCCAGACGCCTTCCAGGCGGATGGTCGATCACCGGGACGGCTGATTTTAACAAGGTTGTTGTCGATGCATGCTTCTGCGAAAGAGGTGCCGCGCTTACCGGTGATGAGTCTATTGTCCTTAGATTCACCCAAACCATGACCGAACCCGTTTCTTCTCGGTTATCCTCTGGTTTTGGGGAGGGGAGGATGATCGTTGAAAATTTCGGGTGATTTCTGTACATTGCAGTGACCAAAGGGATGGGATGACACCAGTGCAGCGTGCGGCACCCGCCACATGTACCCTTCTGGCAGGGAGCCGGCCTTTTGTTCGAAGGGGCCGGAGTGTGATGAAGTGGAGCATTTTCCTGCTTATATTGCTGGTCGAAGGGGGGGATTTACCCGCCCGACCATCGGATCGGCCCATAGTTTTTCTTACCTACAACATCCGTACGGGGTTGGGCATGGATAATCGGCGGGATTTGTACCGGATTGCCCGGGTGATTCTTGCGGTGCAGCCCGACGTTGTGGTTCTGCAAGAGGTAGACAGCGGTACGCGCCGCGTCGGGGGCCGGGACCAGGCGCAGATTCTGGCCGCCCACACCGGGATGGAGGCCTACTTTTTCCCCGCCATGGCATTCGATGGGGGGCAGTACGGGATCGCCATCCTCACACGGTTTCCGGTGATTCAAACGGACACCCTTCCGTTGCCCGGAGAACCCCGGGTTGCCGGGGCCGTCCGGATGGTGCGGCCGTGTTCCAATGGGGCGGACACTCTGTGGGTCATCGGCACGCATCTGGATACTCGACCGCACCCGCGTCGCCGATCCGTATCCCTGTTGCAGCAATGGGTTCAGACCCTTGGCGGGGGAGCGGCTGTTCTTGCCGGAGATCTTAACGCAGCGCCGGACTCCCCGACCCTGAGCAGCCTGCTAAAGGATTGGTCCCTGCCGCAAGGGGCCGTCCCTCTGCACACCTTTCCGGCGGACTCCCCTCGGGTGCAAATTGATTATGTTTTATTCCGGCCGGCCGGTGACTGGAAAGTTCTCAGCGTGCAGGTCCTTCCCGAATCGGTGGCCTCCGATCACCGCCCGCTGCTGGTCGTTCTACGACGTCAGCAGCATGGCCGCTAAGGTGTATCACACCGGATGAATCTCGCCGGAATGAAAAACCGGCCTCCGGCGCATTCCACTGGCCGGCAAATTCACCAAAATCGTTGATGCCGAGCACGGCACATGGCTTTTTCAGGTTTTTAGGGGGGATGATTGGCCTACTGGAAACAGCCCATGACCGCAAGCCGAACATAGGCGGTTTTGGTTATAACCCCATCGCCCCAACAAGGAATGAAACGGTTGCCCTTTCCGGGCCGGTCTGAGTTTTTGCGATGACCTCACGGGTGGGCCAAAATTGTGTTGAAGTTCGTGGATACTATCGTTTTCGGCCGCCGGGTATCGGGGGATTAACCGACTCTCCGGGGAGAAAACCATCTTACTCCCGGCGTCCACAACAACTTTCGGGACGCTTATCACGCGCGCGGTGTATTCAACTTGAGAGGTATCCTCAGACCCGTCGGTAATGTCAATGGATTCCCGGAAGTTGTCCACTGTCAACGGGGAAAAAGCTTCTGCTCTAAGAATGGTTTCCTTTGTTGAAACAGGTGCTTTAACGAAATGGCGCTGTACCACAATAAGCATGGCAATCCGCCATACAAATTTTTTCCCCTCCTACAAAATTTTGAGTCGTATTTCATCAGAGATTTTTCATTTTTTACCCAATGAGTCAAGATTTTCTGCCTTATATCAATAAAGACCCCATTCACCGGTTGAGATGTAAAAAACTTCATCGTTGACTTGAGGCCCCCCAACGGCTTCAAGCCTAAAGGGTGTGTCAACACGGGCTTCGGGCGGGATCAGCCTTCAAGCCGATGGGCTCCCAGATAGCAAAAGCGAAAACGAATCTTACTTACAAAAAAGTAATCTTTATGCACAGGCGGCGTGGATGAATCCGGTACCCGTATTCCCGACGGAAAAGCCTCAATAAGCTGGGGGCCCACCGCCGCATGCGCAGCGCACTCATCTGGTGAGTGGCGGCACACCCATAGAAAAGCCGAGAGGAATTGCCTGCTTTTTTCTCCTCCACCCGGGCGATCTGAAAGCGTCGATCATAGGATTTGCTTTGGGAAACGATCCACCCTGAACGGCTTGGAAACTGACCCGCTGAGATCCCACGGGGCTATCTGAAGAAAAGAATGCTCCCCAGCCACCGTCAAAATTGTTACCATTGTAGTTTCCCATTCTAAGGCTGTATGTTCATCCGGATATAACCGCCAGGTAACATCATCAGGCCATCTTACCCGCAGTACATTATGAAATAAATGGTAATACATACGCTTTAAGTTTTCAATATCATCCCGTTTAGGGATTTTGTGTCTTTTGTCCTCAATATCCCAAATTAGAACATCAATGCGGAGAATACCTTCAATGGTTTTTTCGATTGCAAATTTGCAAAGTTTTTCTGCAGCAAATCTTTCTCTCGCTCCCCCGAGGCGTTTCCATTTAAATTCTCTAATATCAGATTCTTCTAATAAGCTCCTTAAGTCATTCTCAAATGAATCTACATGTTCAACCGATAAAGTAACCAAACCCAGACTTCGGAAACGCCCAACATTCCAATTCGATTCATCTGCAAATCCGACATGTGTAATTTTGCTACTCATAATTGTACATCTTCTAAAATCTTCTCCACATCCGGCACCCGCAGCTCGCCGGAGATGAGCCGGCGAAGGGGCAGGCGGTAATGGCGATAGCTGTAACGCAGACCATTCATGGGCAATCTCCGGGTGCTCGAACCGCCTCGATCAGGGCCTCCCGAAAACAGATAAAACTTCTGGAGCGGCATCGGTAAGGGTCAAAATATTCTCCCACTTCTTGCGCAACTTTAATCTTGGGTAACCCGGATTTAAAATAGCCTTTCCTTTGCAACAAACGTTCGAACGCTTCCGAGGTACCGCCGGCAATCGCATCGGGATCGCGATAACTTTTTTTATTGGGCACGGTTGGCGAGACTCTGGGATAGGCAGCGCAAACAGCCTCCCACTCTCCAAAATACCAGGCTTCTAACTCCTCGATGGCGATGCGGTTGACAATCTGCCAGGAGCAGGCTCCCGATCGGCTCCGAGTGCGCAAATTGACCTGTCTTGCGATCTGTTCTAATTGTTCCTTAAGTTCGTGGCAATCGTCGTTGTCCTGATCTACTATGACCACGATCCGCCAGTCTTGTGTTAACCACGAAGCGTATGCCCGAAGCCGATGGGGTAACTTGTTCAGCAGATCCGGTTTCCCTTGAAAAGCGTAGATATTAAAGGTGCAATGTCGGGGCAAGAGGCGAGGCAAAACGGCCCGCAGAAACTTTTCTGCGGAAGGCTCTTCCACAAAAATCTCAAAATGATGCGTCATTGCCGGCCTTCTCCTTTGCCCTGTAGCCGCGGCGCCCCTTGATTGACCAGCGGATCTCCAACGCCAAAAAATCCTTCCATCCAGAGATGACCAAGCAGCGCCCCGTTCTGGACCAACTGAGAGATTCCGGTAATATCCGATACCCGCGAGGCTTGCGTATGCCCTTTTTCATCCCGCCACAGCACCCAGACCTCTTCCGGCTTTAAAGCATTCAGAAAAAACGGGGAATGGGTAGTGATCAGCAATTGGGTTCGCTCCGTAGCCAGACGGCATTCCTCTGCAAGTTCCGGAAGCAACCTGGGGTGGAGAAAATTCTCCGGTTCCTCGATGCCGATAAAAGGCGGAGGTGATGGGTCATACAGCAGCACAAGGTAGGCAAGCATTTTCAGCGTGCCGTCTGATGCAAACTTAGCCAGCACGGGTTGACTGAACGGGGCATCTTTAATCTGTAGCAGCAGGCGTCCATCCGGCATGGTTTCGGACAGAACCTTTTCGATGCGCGGCACCCGCTGTCGCAATACCCGGAAAATATGTTCCAATCGTTCGGGGTGTTGCTCGGCCAGGTACTGAATTACGTTGGCGAGATTATCGCCGGTACGGCTCAGCCGCTCCTGGGGGCCGGCTTCGGGCTGTCCCCGGGCGCTATCGGCCGATAGATACGAGACATACCATCCGGTAATGAACTCCCGCAATGCCGCCACGCGGGGATGATCTGCGAACTGCCCCAGAGCGTTGACGGCCAGCAAATCGGCGCTTTTTAAAGGAATTTCGATTCTCTGATCTTCCTCGTCGGGTTTGTCGCCGCTCACGGCCTGGCCTTTACCTTCCCGATATTCGAGAAACCGAAAGGGTCTTCCCCGCTGCGCCCGCCGCCATTGCAACCACTCCTCAACAACGACCGGAGCGCCGCCTTTTTCATCTATAGAAAGATGATACGTGATGGTAGGATAATTCGGCTCCTTGTATTTAATCTCGATGGTGATCGGCCCTTCAGCCTCCCGGGTACGCAACTCTTTGGCCCGACCCCGTTTATCCCAGGCCCGGCGCAGGCCGATCTCGAAGCATTCGGAAAGAAAGGCAAACACATCGAAAACGGTAGATTTGCCACTTCCGTTGGGGCCGAGCAGTACGGTTAGGGGGGCCAGATCCCTGAATTCCACATTGTGCAACGCCCGGAAGTTCTTGACTTTTAGATATTTAAGGCGTGGTGGTCTCTCACACATTTGCACTTTTGATCCTATAGCATTTGTATTCTTCATAGTGGTCTCCCGATAATTTTCTCCACATCCGGCACCCGCAGCTCGCCGGAGATGGGTTTGGGCAGCAGCGTGTTGCGCAGGGCGGCGAGTGTGCGGGATTCTTGCTCATTCATGGCATGCATAGTGATCAAAGGATGAACTACGTCTGTGAATACAGATAAGACATTCTTGTTGGGCGAGATGCAACCGGTATTCGCAACCATAACTGGCCGTACAGCTGTATAGGCAGTACCATGCGCGAGACGTGCTAAACGCTCTACGTTGTCTTTAGAAGTTGCGGTGAGGTAAACAAAAGCGGCCGAGCTCAGGTCGCGAGGCCGGAGCATGGCAAACCCAGTACTTCCGGTCAGGCCCTCTTCTGTAACAAAGGCGTAGGACCCATTCGCAGGTATCACTGTGCCGAAAATAGTGTCGCCCGGACGAAGTACCCGGCGTGCCCGGCTTGGGGCGTGGTCCCACTCATATTCCTTTACCGACTCAATCTTGCCCCATTTCGTATTAGAAAGGTCAACATATCGAATAACCGACGGGTGACGACTTCTTGTCCAGCTTTCAGGATTGAGTTCTGAAAGGTCATCAAGTTTGCCTAATCTCCATCCCTCCGGGATCGGTCCCAGTTCCGAATCCACGAAGCGGGCGGGGAAGAGGCGCAGGATGTCGTCGGGCAGAATACTCCCCTCTCCCACCGGGAGAGGGGCCGGGGGTGAGGAATTACGCCCTCTCCCCGTGGGAGAGGGCCGGGGGGAGGGCATCATCTCCTCCACCCGCTGATACAAAT
>WFTQ01000053.1 GCA_015485355.1 bacterium
CCCTTCCAGAAACGGTTCCTGAGCGGTCCCGGAGGAATCACCCATTCCCCATGATTCGATTTCGATGATCATCCATCTGAGAGTTGTGTTCCCTCATCCGTATCCCGATGATCATTCCGGATAGGGCACTGAGCACCCCAATGGCCATAATGGGGATGATCAGGGTGAAGGCATCTGCCAGAAGACCGGTGAGAATGGCGCCAAAAGCATATCCGCTGTCCCTCCACAGGCGGAAAACGCCTATGGAATGGGCGCGTTGTTGGGGGTGAGTATTGTCGGCAATGGCGGCCAGGAATGTGGGGTACACCATAGCGGTGCCGATGCCCAGAAGGCTTGCCAGCAGGAAATATTGCCAGAATGTGTTGCCGAAGACCAGTCCAATGAGGGTAAATCCCTGCAACAGCATCCCCCAGAATAACAGCGGTTTGCGTCCCAGCCGATCCGAGAGTTTGCCGGTCACCAATTGACCGGCGCCCCAAAAGGCCGGGTAAACGGCCGTTAACACACCAATGGTTTTCAGGGAGAATCCCTTTGAGGCCAGCAGCAAGGGAAATGAGCCCCACATCATGCCGTCGTTTAGGTTGTTGATCAAACCCGCCTGGGTGATGGAAGAGAGATTGGGATGTAGAAAACTGGTTTGAAAGAAAAGGTTTTTGAATTCCCTCTGTGGCGACTGCCGGGCCTCGAATTGCACATGCGGAGTGGTGTCCCGCACAAAGGCCATGCTGAACCATAACCCTAATGCAGCCAATACCACCCCAACCAGGAAGGGATAGGGGCGCAGTCCATACTCGGCGGCAACCCAGCCCGTGATAAAGGCCAGAAAGGCCACGGAAAGGTAACCGGCAAATTCATTTAAACCCATGGCCAGACCCCGGTTTTTGGGGCCTACCAGGTCAATTTTCATCATCACCGTGGTGGACCAGGTCAACCCTTGATTGATGCCCAATAATACATTGGCAAACACTACCAGAGACCAGTCCCGGGCCAGCATCAAGAGAAAAGGTACGGGCAAGCCGATAAGCCATCCCAGAATGAGCAAGTGTTTGCGCCCCAGACGGGTAGCCAGTGCGCCGGCCAGGTAATTGGATAGTGCCTTTACAAATCCGAAAACGATGATGAAGGAAAAAATGGCCGTGCGGGCTTCCAGTTGAAAGTCCTGGCGGGCAATCTCCGGCAAAATGCTCCGCTCCAGCCCCACCATCCCGCCCACAAATGCATTAATGATGACCAGAAGGGTGAACTGCCTCCAGTTGGCTTTTAATCCCAGTCGAGGAGCTTGCGTAACGGCATTTATCGTCATGGCTCTATTGCCTTTCTATGACTGAAGCGTTTCGACCCTGGAACCGTGTTTTCGACAGTCGCATGGTCCTTACAACATCTCTGACAACTAATGATGGGATGCGCTACCGGTGGCAGGGGTTACACCCGGTGGATTGAATACAGGAAAGAAGCGCCCTATTTCCGGATTCGTGCTTATCGATGGGCGGAGGAAAGTATCCCCGACATGGGCGAGGCGTCGGGACCCACCGTTCCGGAGAAAAGCTGCTTCGGGTCTATGGATTAAAAAAGTTCTTCCTTTTGTTGAAGCAGGCGTCGAGCCTTTGCCTTGGCCACGGCGGTAAGTAATTCGTATCCGGGTAGAATATTGTCCGGTGCGTCCAGAACTTGTTGGAGATAACGGTCAAACCGCTCTTCGTTGAGCGTGGTTGCGGCGTAATAGCGGGCGGCATACACATACGCCATCAGGAAACGGTTTTGAGACAGCTCCAAGCTGCGTTGGAATTCGGCTCGTGCTTTTTCGGGATCCCCACCCAGCATCGGCGGCAGGCTTCCATACACGCTGCCGAAGAACAGATGGGCCGCTCCAAAAAAATAGCCTTCCTCCAGTTCCAATACCCGTTGCATCATCGCCTTTACCAGATTGAGATCGTACACGGCCTGGGGGTCGTGTTTGCTTAAATTGATCCACCCACCCCAGGCAAAGGCCGTCCAGAACAGAACGGGGACGTCCTCCCGGCGTAATCGGTCAAGACGTTCCTGGAACGCTTCGGTGGCGGTAGGAATACCCTTTTTGAAAGCCGGTAAAGTGCGCAACAATTGAAAACCATAGTCCCGTGCCCGAAGATAAAATTGTCGGGCGCGCTCGGGATAATCGTCTTCCAGAAAGGCCAGGCTGTAGCTGGCATAGCCCTGGGTCAACATGAACAACAGGGTTTGGTTTTTCGGGTCTGCCCGATGAAAACCTTCCAGTAATTTCAGATTAGCGGCAATGGCTTCCCGGGCGAATTGTAAATCGGGTTCTGCATAGATGGCTTCGATGCCATACTGAAACAGTCCCGACGTGGAGCGGATGGCCATTTTTTGAATACTGCATCCCAGGGTAAGTAAACTGAAGATGACCACGATAATCGGGTATGTGCCGGTTCTTGTTCTTTTCATACAAAAAAAATAAACAATCGCCCCGCAAAGAAGCAAGGTGAAATCCAGGAAAGAAGAGAACCGCTGTTCCCCTTTCGGAACCCGGAGAGAAGGGATGGATGGAGTACGGCGGGAACCGCCGGCATCGTTGTTCCCGGGAAGACCGGTCGGACCTCCAGGAAGCCATGGGTTATGGATATCCCTGGCGATAGGAATGTCAGTTCGTTTTTTCTGATAATCCACATAAAGGATTTTGAATTTCCGGGAAATTGTGTATCTTTTTATCCACAGTGATGGAGAGTGATAAGGAGAACCACCATGCTGATTGTCGCATTAACGGGAGCACTGGCGGGTCTGGTGCACGTGCTTTCCGGGCCGGATCATCTGGCCGCCGTGGCTCCCTTTACCGTGGAAGATCGGTCCCGGAGTTGGTTGGTGGGCCTCAAATGGGGCATCGGCCACACCAGCGGGGTGTGGCTGCTGGGAGTTTTGGCCATCCTTTTAAGAGAATTGTTACCTGTGGATGATTTATCTTCCTGGAGCGAGCGTCTGGTGGGTGTGGTATTGATCGGCGTTGGGTTATGGGGATTGAAACGGGCCTTTTTCACCCGGTTGCACTATCATGAACACGAGCACGACGGGATCAGGCACGCTCATATCCATGTGCATCAAAAAGGGGAGGCCCACGATCGCCGGGAAGCCCATATGCACCGCCATGCCCCTATTGGTATCGGTTTGCTTCACGGTCTGGCGGGAACGTCCCATCTGTTTGGCATTATGCCGGCACTGGCCTTACCCACCCGATTGGCCTCGGCGGTGTACGTCGTGGGATTTGGCGTGGGTTCGATCCTGGCGATGACCTCTTTTTCCTGGGTGCTGGGCCATGTGGTGCAACGCTTGGTGCAGGTTTCCCTCAGGGCCTACAACTGGCTGTTGGGAAGTGTGGCCCTGGCCGCCATTCTGGTAGGGATCGTCTGGATCTCCGCCACATTGACTTGATGCAAGCGGTTTCTGCAAAGTCAACATCCATTTGCCAGGGATGCTGCAACCGGTATGAAGGCTTTCCATATACATATTCAGGGTAAGGTGCAGGGGGTGGGATTCCGGCCTTTCGTCTATCGGTTGGCCCGGGAAATGGGGTTGGTTGGATGGGTGAATAACGGAAAGGACGGGGTACACATTGAGGTAGAGGGAAAGGCGGAAATTGTACAGCGGTTTCTGGAACGGGTTCAACGGGAGGCCCCCGCCATTGCCCGCATTCTTACCGTGGAAGTCCGGGAAATACCGGTGCAACAGTTTACGGCGTTTACGGTGCGCCATAGTTTTCAGGAAGGCGTAAGCACGGTACTGATTTTGCCCGATTTGGACCTGTGCCCGGATTGCCGACGGGAAATGAATGATCCCACCAATCGCCGTCATCGTTATCCCTTCATCACCTGTACCCATTGTGGCCCGCGCTATTCCATCATTACTCGCCTGCCCTACGATCGACCCCATACAACCATGGTGGCGTTTCCCATGTGCGGGCCCTGTTCTCGGGAGTACCACGATCCCGCGGATCGGCGGTTTTACTCCCAAACCAATTCCTGCGCCACCTGCGGTATTCGATTGACCTTGCAAGACCGTCGGGGCAAAAGGCTGGCCGAGGGAGAAAAGGCGCTCCAGCAAACCGTCTTCGCTTTACGGGAGGGACGAATCGTTGCGGTAAAAGGCATTGGTGGATATTTATTGATGGTGGATGCCTTAAACGAGGAGGCCGTGAAAACCCTGAGAGCCCGCAAACGGCGGCCGACCAAGCCTCTGGCCTTGATGTATCCCGATCTGGAAACGGCCTCCCGGGATGTTTACTTATTACCCACGGCCAAGGAATGGCTCACCAGCCGGGCCAAGCCCATCGTCATATGCGACCGCCGCCCCGATTCCCCCGTCGCCGAATCGGTGGCACCCTTTCAGCAAACCCTGGGGGTGATGCTTCCCTACACTCCCCTGCATGTTCTGTTACTCGATGCTTTTGGAGGACCGGTAGTGGCTACCAGTGGCAATGTTTCGGGATCGCCCATACTTTTTCGTGACTCGCAGGCCCTGGAACTGCTGGGCGATATTGCGGACTTATTCCTGGGTCACAATCGGGAGATCGTTGTTCCCCAGGACGATTCCGTCATTCGCATAACCCCCGAGGGGGAACGGTCCATAATCTATCGGCGTTCCCGGAGTTTTGCCCCCACCTACGTATCTCCCCATCTGACCTTCCCTCCCCAGGAGGCCGTTCTGGCGATGGGAGCGCAACAGAAAAGCACCATTACCCTGGTCCATCAGGGGAATATTTATATTTCCCAGTATCTGGGTGACTTGGATACATATGAATCCTGGGAGAATTATCAATGGGTGTTCCATCATTTCATGAAGTTGCTGGAATTTCGGCCTCAGGTCATTGTTGTGGACGCTCATCCCGATTATTTGTCTACCCAAAAGGGGGAAGCGCTCTCCCAACAATTCCAGGTGCCCCTCTACCGAGTACAACACCATCGGGCCCATTTTTGGGCCCTTTTAGCCGATGTGGGGGAGCTGAGCACCCGGGAACCCGTTTTGGGTATTATCTGGGATGGTACAGGATACGGTGACGATGGTGCGATCTGGGGCGGAGAATTTTTTCTCTATCATCAGGGAAAGATGGACCGCGTGGCCCATCTGGAATATTATCCTTTACTATTGGGGGAAAAGGCCATCCGGGAACCGCGGTTATGTGCCCTGGGGCTGTGGCACGATTTGCCGGAGGCCCGGGATCGATTAAAAGAAAAGTTCACCACCAATGAGTGGACTATTTATCGACAATTGTTGGAGAGAAGGCGGTACCTGAATACCTCCAGTATGGGCCGATTATTTGACGGGGTGGCTTCGCTGGTGGGCGTCATGGATCGGGTGAGTTTTGAGGGCGAAGCGGCCATGCGATTGGAGGCGTTAGCCTGGCAGTTTGTGCGCCGGATCGGGGGCCTTCGCCACGCGCTGCAGGCCATAAAAAGGAAGCCCCTTGAGGAAGTCGTTGCTCCTCATTCTCCGGCCGTATTACCGCTGGAGCGCCTGAAGCGGGACATCCTGAACCCGTTAATGAAAGGTGAACCGATCGAACAAATCGCATTTGAGTTTCATGCGAAAGTGGTGCAGTGGATCGATTGTGTGGCCCGGCGGCAGGGAGTCGCGACCCTGGCGTTCTCCGGAGGGGTGTTTCAGAATGCTCTATTAGTGGAATTGTGTCGCTTGGTTCTGGGCCGGCGGTATCGGTTGCTCTGGCACGCTGAACTATCTCCCAACGACGAAAATATTTCTTTTGGGCAGGCGGTGGCGATCTGGTGGCAGGTCCGCCGGAAACGATGGGAGAACCCCCGGGGGAATGAGTTTCCCGAAACCCGCTGATTCACCGGTTCTCCGGTGGAACCGGAAAGGTGTGTGGAAACAGAAACAATTATCAAATAATTTGACTTTAACGGGAACCCTGGCTAAATTGGCATCGCTTAAAAACACGGGGCCGTAGCTCAGTTGGGAGAGCGCTAGAATCGCACTCTAGAGGTCAGGGGTTCGACTCCCCTCGGCTCCACCAGTAAAAGATGAGCGATCAGGACACACACAAAATGTAACGCCAGGTCCTGCGCAATAGAACACCGCCGAACCCCGCCAGGTCCGGAAGGAAGCAACGGTAGGTGGTGCGTCTATGTGCCGTGGGGGTGCCTGGCGTTCCTGTTAATTTTTGGGAGCGAACCATGGCGTATGTGGTATTGGCCCGAAAATGGCGACCCCTCGTTTTTCAAGACGTTATGGGTCAAGTGCATGTGACCCGAACATTAATGAACGCCTTGCGACAGGGACGGGTAGCTCATGCTTACATTTTTGCGGGTCCCCGGGGTGTAGGAAAAACCACCACTGCACGTCTGTTGGCCAAAGCGCTCAATTGCGAGAAACAACCCACCGTGGATCCGTGCAATCAATGTCCCAGTTGTGTCGCCATCACCGAGGGTAACAGCCTGGACGTCATCGAAATTGACGGTGCCAGTAACCGGGGCATCGATGAAATTCGAAATCTCAGAGAAAATATTCGGTTTGCCCCCGCGGCTTCCCGGTATAAGATCTACATCATCGATGAAGTCCATATGTTAACCAAAGAAGCTTTCAACGCCTTGTTAAAAACGCTGGAAGAGCCTCCTTCTCATGCCATTTTCATCTTTGCCACCACAGAGATTCATCGGGTGCCTCTCACCATTCTATCCCGGTGTCAGCGGTTCGATTTTAAACGAATCCCTTCGGCGTTGATTGTGGAACAACTTCAGAAAATCGCCACGGAGGAGAACATTCAGGTCGATAAAGAAAGCCTCTTATTGGTTGCACGGAAGGCGGAAGGGAGTATGCGGGATGCCCTCAGCATCCTGGATCAGTTGATTGCTTATACCGAAGGCGCCATTACTGCGCAAAAAGTTCGGGAATCGCTGGGATTGATTAGCGAAGAGCTTTATTTTGAATACACCGACTTGATGCAACTGAAAGAAGATGCCCGCATTATCGATTTTACCCAGAGGCTTTTTCAGCAGGGTTACGATTTAATGGATTTTCTGTACGGCTTGCAGGAACATTTTCGCAATCTATTGATCGTGCGAAGCACCGGGTCGACTCAATTGCTGGAAGTTTCGGATGTGTTTAAAACCCTGTATCGGGAAAAGGCCGAGGCTTTTTCGGAAAAGGATTTGCTCCATTACCTGGACATCCTGATTCAAAGTGAAAATTTGCTGAAATACAGTCCTCATCCCCAGCTGATCATCGAGTTGCTGTTGTTGAAGCTAAGCCATAAGCCCCGGGCGGTGGACCTGGAAGCATTGTTGGAGCGCTTGAAGGCTGGAGA
>WFTQ01000054.1 GCA_015485355.1 bacterium
GAGTCTTGCGATGTGATGAGCATCCCTTTCCCACAATTCGTTTAAACTTAAGTTGAGTTTGTTCGTTTATATATGATACGAAGTTAACAATATAAGTATTGAAAAGGCAGATGATTATCCCACGAAGGATAGAGTACGAGCGTGTTTCGATATGTTTTTAAAGGATTTTTTATTAATTTTCAACTTAAAAAGAGATAAAGGGGGCTGCAATGATCAATGGCAAAAACCATTTGACGGAAGAAGATAAAAAAGTATTTGATATTCTATCTAAGGTTTCAAAAGAATACGTTTTGTTTCCGAAAAAAGATTTAATTTTTGAAGAAATTAAAATTCTCACAGAAAACAATACAAAAATGTTTCAAAGGCATGACTATTCTACACCTCTTGATCTGGTGATTACAAGGGGAAAAGAAAATGCCCTCCTGGAATGAATTATTATCAGAATTTGAAAGGCAACAATCTGAATTTTTAAAAAACAATCTTCAAAGATATTTAAACGAAATCAGCCGATTAAGAAATGGTAAAAATGTAATATTTTATGCTTCCGCATTTTTGCAGAAACCTGAAGTCCCACCTTCAAATATCCAAATTACTTACGAAGATATTAACGGTTTTATGGCCACTTTATATGGTATGGATTGGGATAAAGGGCTGGTATTAATCTTGCACACTTCTGGTGGTTTACCTAATGCCGCTGAAACTATTATGGAATATCTAATGGAAAAATTTAATGTCATTGAAGTTATTGTGCCAACTTTTGCAATGTCCGCTGGTACGATGATAAGTTTAGGGGCAAATTTGATTATTATGGGGCGTCAAAGTCAGCTTGGTCCAATTGATCCGCAAATGTAAATGTCTGGTCGGTTTGTTTCTGCTCAATCTATAGTGGATCAATTTAAAAGGGCTAAAAAGGAAATTTTAAAGGATTTAAGTACAGCACATGTTTGGTATCCAATTTTACAAACAATCGGCCCAGCATTGCTTCAAGAAGCCGAAAAAGCTTTAGATTATAGTGAAAGAATGGTTAAGAATTGGTTAGAAAACAGAATGTTCTCACCAGATGAGAAAGGAACTGAAAAGGCTGAAAAAGTAGCCAAATTCTTTCGAGATGCCTCTATTCATTTAAGCCATGGTAGACGCATTAATAGAGACGAGGCCAGGGCTTATGGCGTTAAAATTGAGAATCTCGAAGATAATCAGGAATTACAAGATTTTGTTATGTCTGCATATCATTTAATCACCCTGGCTTTTGAGAAATCCCCCGCGACTAAGATAATAGAAAGCAATCACGACAGACGTTGGATTAAAAATTGGACACCAATTCGATAATTTTCGATTTTTTTGAATACACCCAAAACTCCTCCACAATCTTTGTTAAATCCTCATTCGCCAGGGTCAATTATTGGTCTGGCGGGGATTTTTACTTTGCCGCCGTGACTGGTTTTGCCACTGGAGTGGTAAATGGCAGCATAAGGGATTCGGCTGCCAACCACCGGCATGCTGGTGCTGGTTTTGCCATAACGCCCTTTAATGCTGCCGACCAGGCGACCTTCCCGCTGGGGGATGTTTGCGGGCCTGGTATTCCCGGAGTTTTCGCCGGGGAGTGGTTCTTTCCTTACAGGGGTTTTAACGAGGCCAGCCGTGCTGTTCGAAGTTGTCTTCCACAGGCCGGGAGCGCGGGATAACGCTGCCCGGGAAGAATCAACGCACTCAATCGAAGCCCTGACGGCGCCGCCTCCGGATGCCCCTGCTTATCATCTCCCGACCCATTGGCACCTGTTCCTCCCTCGCATTGCCCCGGGGATACCGGGTCCTGCGGATCACCGCCTGGTTGCGATAGACCATCCGCACCCTTCCCCGGAACATTGTTGAGTCGCAGCAACCCTTGTTCTCCAGCCCGCTCAAATAGTCGATTTAAAAAACCACTGAACTTAAACGGGATTACACCGAAACGTCGCCCCATGGGTATCTCTTCCTCTTTTTCCCCGCCTGAGGGGATACCCCCATTGATTTTCTTCTACCTGTCAACAGCACCCGAAAATGCCTTCCCCTCCCGGGGGATGGAATACAACGATCGAAGGGGACATCGAGGATCCGTAGGGGCATCCCCCAACATTCCCGGCCCTTCTAAACGTTTTGGCATTCTTAAGGACGAGCGATTATCCCCCTCAGAGATACCTCGCAGAAATCCGTTGCTGCACAGGGAGGCAGCTTTGCCGTTTTCGGGGGCGAAATTCAGGGATTAATGCGTCCTTGTTCTAAGAGCCATTTCCGGGATATGCTTACCAGTTTTCGGGTCAATGCGGGGTTATCGGGGTGCATATGGAATTCGGGCAGGTTCAGGATAGTTTTTTGCCCCGGAATTTCCCTTTGCAACGGCATCCAGCTCCACCGGGGCACCAATTGGTCAAACAGACCATTCACCAGCAGGAATCTGCCTTTCAGGGCTTTCAGATGTAGAGAAGGTTCCAGAGGGCGAACGGCCTGGGCCGCCAGAAAGGCCGCCACGGAGCGTAAAGGTTCCTTCAAAAACACCATATTATGCCTTAGTAAACCATAAATCTGTGTTCCTCCATAAACGATGACCGTAGGGCCGAAACGCAGTCCTCTTTGCAGGCCCAGATGGTAAATGGCGGGTACAAACATAGCCCCAAAACTATATCCGGTCAGGGTCATACGGCTGCTGTCCGCCAGGGGGTAATTTTGCAACCATTCCCACACCGCCAGTACCTGTGCAGGTACCCGCAAGGCCGCCCGCCGGATGACCGGTACCTCGGTCAAAGGAGTCCCTTCGTACCAATAATAAGGGCTATAGGGATACTCATAGGCCACCACGATATTGTTCCCATGATCGGGGATATAATAAAGGCTTTGCCGACCGACTTCCAACCCACCCAGCACGAGAATGACGGGCAATAGGGTATCCAACTGTTGGGGCCGGCTCAGGGTAATACGGATGGTATCCAATTCGGGGGCCGCCAACACCACGTCCCGAAACACCCGCCGTTCGTGGTGCAATTGTACGGGATATGAAACAGAGTGCACTACCCGCAATCCTGTGGCACTTCGATCCAAAGCCGAAAGAGGATCCCGCCATAGATTCCAGAGGAGAGCACCCATCCCCAACAACAACAAGACCAATAGGCAACCCACCATCAGGAATATGCCACGCCGAAGGATCCGGCCCGGTTTTCGTTTTATTTTCACCATTTTAACCGTTTGCTTTGAGGGTAAGGCAATACGTTAATATATTCCCCATCGCGAAGGCGTTGTTGGATATCCAGCCAGTAATCCAACTGCAGGAGTTCTCCGTGGTGTTCCAGGAAGAGGCTGCGCAAATCACCTTTGAGTTCCAGGAAGGTGGCAAATTCTTCGGGGAAGACGTCATTCGGGCCCACATGGAACCAGGGTTCGTCGGCCAATTCGTCCTCCAGGAAACGGGCCGGAGGAATGCGGCGGAAACGGCAATCCGTCAGCAGCGTCAATTCATCATAATCATAGAATACCACACGGCCATGGCGGGTAACGCCGAAATTTTTCAGGAAAATATCGCCGGGAAAGATATTGGCCGCCGCCAGGTCCTTGATGGCCCGTCCATAATCCAGAACGGCCGCCTCCTGTTTCCAGAACGGTTCCTGCGAGAGGTACAAATTCAAAGGGGTCAATTTGCGTTCGGTATATAAATGGTGAATCACCACACTGTCCGGGTGGACATCGATGCTTCCGGCGATATTTTCTTGCATTTCTTTTAACAGGGGTGCATCAAAACGCCGGCGATCGAACTGAAGATGCTCAAATTCCTGGGCATCCACCAGTCGCCCGACCCGATCGTGTTTGAAGACCAACTGATATTTCTGTTTCACCTGTTCCCGGCTGGTGGTCTTGGGATAGGCAAAGCGGTCTTTGATGACCTTGAACACGATGTTAAACGATGGTAGATCAAAAACCAGCATCACCATTCCCTTCTCCCCGGGGGCAATTTGAAACCGATCGGAGGAGTATCGCAAATGTTGGAGCAAGGCCCGGTAGAGTTCGGTTTTACCGTGTTTATGATAACCGATGGCGTTGTATAATTCTGAAAGAGGTTTATGGGGCATGATCGATTTCAGGAAAAACACCAGGTCTCGGGGCCAATCCGTCTGTACATGGAAATACGACCGCGTAAAACTAAAAATGATGCTGACATCTTCGATATCGGTCAATACGGCATCGATTTGAATGCCACGGGGATCGTGCAACAGGGCCAGCACAAAGGGCATCTGTTCATCCTTTAAAATGATCCGCCCGATGATATAGGCTTCCTGATTCCGGTAAAAAAGGGTTTCCAGGATTTCAAACTGCCGGACGTTGTGGAGCGCTGATTGACGGGTGAGTTGTCGGAACAGCGCGCGGGTTACCAGGTGAAGGTTGCGGTCCAGACGACGAAAAGGGGCTTTTAGCCGACAATCGGCGATAATGCGGCGCAGGTTTTCTTCCAGAGAAAAGCGAAAAGGATAGACACGATAGAGGCGATAGGGTGCCCGGGGGAGGTGTTTTTCAAAATCGGAGTCCACGAACTCGATTTCTGGATTGACCCCGACAGTGGCGAAAATGCGACGGGTGACGGAATTGAAAAAGGTTTCCGCGATCTCCCCATCGTTGCGGCCGGCGATCAGCTCCGAGTAACGGTCTTTCATGGCGGCCCATAAACACGTATCGCGCACCTGGTGAGCCAGGAGCCGGCGGATGTGGCGTTCAATGTGTTGAACCGATTGGGTATACAGCTCCAGACGCTCCATGGCATCCCGGCGGGCACCGGACCAATCCCGCCGTTCAAAACGCTTTGCAGCCCGTGCCGTAATGGCCTTAAACTGTCGATGAAATTCATCGAAGGCCCGATAAATGGCCCCGGCACCTTTGTAGGCAATCGACTTCATGTCCGTCGCTATGTTAAGACGACCATTGCGCTCCACGGGGAAAACGGGCTCCCGAAGCCGGGTCCCGCCCACCCTCGCCTTCCGCAGGGCGCTTTTAACACCCGCCGTTCCCCCAATGCTTCCGACTAAAAGCGTGCCCCTATGCCTTTGTGGGCATATCCCATAACCGGAGTCCGGTCTTTTCGTCCAACCGCCGATGGATTTCCAGAGGAAACGTCAACACCACCACTTCCATGGTAACCGCCACGATGCCTTCTATAAAATGTCCCCCGTAAGTAAGGTAATCGGCGGCTCCCAGCACCGCATGCGCATGTAAAAACGGTTCCGTTTCCACCAACGCCACGTTGCCTTGAAAGCTGAGCAGTTCGTACACCCCGGAAAACTCTTTTTCCAGATATTGCTTCCGTTCTCGATCAAAATATCCCAATCGAACGCTTTCCAACGCCCCGATGGCCTGGATCCACCCCGCGGTAACCTGTTGATGTTGAAAAAATCGATGCAGAGATTCGGTAACCCGCTCGCCCCTTTCCAGGCGCACAAAATATCCGTTCTGAAACGATTGATGTTGCATGGCCTTTCCGCACTTTTGATTCTTCAATCCACTTTGCTCTCAAAAATATAAACAAGGATTTCCTAAGACCTAACACAATTGCAGTTTTGTTTTTTCGGGACAGGAATTTTCCCTTCGCTGCGTTTTTGAAGTACGGCCTCCTGGTTTTCAGGCGTCCGGGAAAAGCCCGCCTTTTTCCCCTTTCCGGGGCAGCCAGGGCGTTTTTTCCCGGGTTGTTCTCCACCTCCATGCCGTTTCGGCAGGGCAAGCGCCGCCACCAGGTCGTGAAGTGAATTCATGGGAGTTGCCCAAACCGTTTCTACCGTAATCCTCCGCAGGTGTTTATGGGGTTGTGCACGATTTGCGAATCGGCTTGTTTCTTTCTCTTTATTTACAGCGCCAGATACAGGGAGAATCGATGTACGTCGCCCAGCCCAGCGGCAAAAGGGGTAAAACTATAATCCAGGCGCAGGGTTGCTTTCCGGAAACCGAACCCGAAGGCCAGGGACTGTTCGGCATATCCTGCCAGATACCCCGTACGCAGGATCAATTGCCGCCCCAGCAGAAATTCCAGGCCGCTGTTCAGGCGCCAACCTCCGGAAAGATAGCGGACACCATCCAGGGCAAAGTGTACCCGCAGGGGACCTATCCGTCGTTGGGGAGCCAGGAGCATGCCGACACGGACGAGGGTGGGCAGGGTGCTGGCCTGGGATACCAGGGCGTTCATCGTGCCCAGGTGTTGCAGCGTGGCGGCCAGAACCAGGGGTTTTCCCGGTACCTGGTACCGGAGGCCCAGATCAACCGCCCAACCGGTGGCTGTTTCGATATAAATTTTTTCGTACAAATACTTTACCGTGGCCCCTACGGCCAGTCGGTCATTCCATCGGCGGGCATAAGAAATGCCTGCAGAAAGATATTGAGCGCTGGTTGTCCCCAACGGTTGGGCACTGGGAATGAGCCGTACGGGAATTTCTCCGACATAAAAGGTGTATAGATGAAGGGCCAAGCTGGAGCGTTTTCCCCGAAACTGCAAGGCGGCAAACTCGCTGACGGCGTCGAAAAGCCAGACCGTGTGGGTGAACACCACATTGCTGCGGGGAGCGCCCATCAGCCCGGCAGGGTTCCAATAGCCGGCCAAACCGTCGGTGGCCACGGCCGTGTAGGCATTACCCATACCCGCCGCAGGGGCCCCAACACCAATCTTTAAAAACGATAAACCGGTATTGCCGGCGTCCCCGGCGAAAATGTTGACCGTTAGAATTAGAATCAAAACCCCAATGCGACGATAAAGCGTTCTCATAACCGCCTCTTTGTTTAACACGTTCGGGTTCCCCGGTAGACCGGACGATAGCAACAACCCACCACGGATCAGCGGAATACAAATTGCCAGGAAAACACATGGGACACCCCTTCGCCGACGACATCATCGACGAAGGCGTAATCCAGCAAAACGCGCACGGATTTGTACACCCGGACCTGCATGCCGCCTCCCAGGGTCAACCGTCCATCATCCCAGCCTGCCCGGGCCGCTAATCCCTGTCCCGCCGCCTGAAAGCCCCAATGGTGTTTTTCCTGCCCCGCGGTGCTCCACTCAAAATCGTAAGCCACCTTCAGCCAACTCAGCGGCGTTTGCCAAGCCACCCCAATCTTTTGTATCAGAGGAAATCGATTGTCCAGAGTTGATCCGCGTTCAAAAATGTTATTGGTATTGGATTTCAGTTTCGAATTAATGTCTCGAATCTGATATCCGAACCAGAGCGTCTCCCAGGGATGCACCAGTACCCCCAGGTCCATTCCCGCACCCTTCCCGCTGTAATTAAAGTCCGCTCCATCGCCGATCCGTTCGTACAACAATTTTAAAGAAATGCCGAAACTGAGGACCTGCAACCCCGATCCATCTCCGGTCCTGTCGCGGTCGAAGGGGGTGGGCAGTTTCATGCCGAAAGAAAAATAAACGGCATGCAGTCCGTGCAGGATTTCTCCAACGTCTTCTCCCCGGGAATTATAGGCCCGAATGTTCCCCACCCCGCTGTAAATCCATCCAACGGCGAATCCTCCTCGCGGCGGCAAGGCCCGGGCGTAGCCCACATAATTGAATCGGCGGTCCAGGGACATGAAGCTATAGGACAAACCGGCCACGGGATTTTTTAAAAAAGGCAAAACGGCCGGATTATAGAAATTGGAAAATCCATCGGCCGCTACCGCCACTTGAGCATTCCCCATGGCCTTGGCGGGGGCTCCCAAACCTATGCGCAAATAGGAACCGGCAAATCCCCCGTTCCCCTCTGCCCGGACACCCTCACCCAGGCCCAGGATGCACAGCAACATCATCACCCCGGAGAAATAAAAATACTTTGTGGAATCACCATTCTGAAGCCCTTTGTGATCTGCCATGGAATTCTCCCAGCCATCGATTTCTATTCAAACGCCGGCATACCGCCACTCTTCAATTAATAATGACAATTTTACCCCAACTTACCCGGTCCCCTACCCGGGCACGAAAGAAATATACTCCATTGTCCACCATTCTCCGATTGCTATCCCGACCATCCCAATGCATCGAGCGATCATCACTCCCCGCTTCCGGTGCAGCAAGCGATTCCGTCAGCGTGATGACCTTCTCCATGGCAAAATTAAAAATCTCTATGGTGACCGTCGTAGCGCCGGCAATATCGAACTGGAAGCGCACAAACTCGTGTCGTAGAGGCGAGAAAGGATTGGGATACGCATACACCGGTGGATCGGTACGTTCCCGGGTACTGACAAACCGGCGGAATACGGTCCAGGTGTAACCATTGTCGCCGGTCATGGCCAGACCGTCGCTGGAACCCACCCACAAATAATGGAAAGGAGCCCTGGCCGGTGCCGTCGCCACAGAATAAAAGACATCCGTTAAAACGGCCTCGCCGGTCACCGCATCCCGGATGGGAGGCAATTGATACCAGGTATTTCCGTCATCAATGGTTTTGTACAGGCCATTTTCCGTCGCCACATACACAGCCGAATCGAAGAAGGCGATATAACGCGGGAAACTCCCATCGGCCAGTTCCTCGGCCAGGTACACTTCCCAGGTTAAACCACCGTTGCGGGTTCGGCTGATGGCATTAAACTCCTCGGGGTCTTCGGCACGCAGGGTGGCCGCCCATACACTCCGGTCGTACGGATTATAGGCCAGCGCAATGACCCAATTGCCCGAAATGGGTTGCCCCTGGTTCTGATGGGTAAATCGCATCCAGGTCTTGCCTCCATCCGCGGACTTACTGATGCCGTCGGCCGTTCCCACCCAGATGTTGCCATTTTCCACCATTACAGAAAATCCTCGATGATTCAGATTTTGCAAAGCTCCAAACGGTTTGCCATCGGTGGTAATCACTTCCCAGGTTTGTCCGCCATCCAGGGATCGTCGGATGCCCCCACCGAAACTGGCAATCCAGACCTGGGTATCCAGAATGGCGATATCAAAGGTGACATTTTGCACCCGGGTAGTGGTGGGACTTTTCCCCCCAACAGTATCGTCTCTGGCATCCACCGGTTGGGGAATGTAGACCCACTCGGTGCTTCCCGGAGGCAGATAACGCAACCCTCCCCCGACCTGTAGATCGGTACCATTGATGGTGGAATCGTAAGCGGTTGCTATCCAGAGGGTCGCATCGTCGGCAACGGCCATGGCAGACACGCCTCCACGTCCGCCATACTCGGAGGGCCCCCAGCTGACCCAACTCCGACCCAGATCCGTGGTCATACTCAATCCATAGCCCGTGCCGACCAGCAACCGCCCGTGCCGATACAACAAATCGGTAATGGCATTGCCAATAATGCCCCTGCGATCCGGCGCCTCCCCCAGTCGATACTGCAGGATCGATTGGGCCATGCCCATGGTGGTCAGCAGCAGCATAACCAGGATGCCCAACCCCCTACCTGAAGTTTTCATCATCATACTCCACCTGTTTGCTTGTGGTCAATTGGATAAAACCGTCATGGTGTCCACCACCACATCGGCCGATTGCTGCACCCGATCCAGAGCGAAGAAGCGAAAGCGATAATCCCCCGGCGTATTGGTATTGTTCAAAACAATAATCCGGGAAAAAACACCGTCTCCGGCCACGAGGTCTCCGTTGCCCTCGACGTCTCCATCATCGTACATTTCCACCTCGCTGCTGGTATTGCTGCCGATCAACTGGACCTTAAAGTACACCCGTAGAATATCCGCCGCACTTTGCGAATCCACCACCCGGGCGCGCACCGTGATCAACTCCTGGTTCGCAGGCAAGGGAACGCTGTCCGGCAGCTCCACCCATTGGATCACCGGAGGATCGTTTTCAATAAACATGCCGGTTTGAAGGGTATTGAGACTCCGCGTCTGATGATCCAGGGCATAAAATTCGAGAAGATATTCTCCCAGCTTTTCGGCAGCAAAGGAGGAATCGTATTCGATCTGAAACAGTTGCGGTTGCCGATTGCTGCGACGCAGGGTGTCCCGGAAAACTATGACGGAATTTTGAATGCCTTCCATCACAACGGCCAACACGTCGGTAACGCTGTCGCTATCGGCCACAGTGGCCCGAAAGATCACTTTTGCTGAGCCGGCATAAAAGGTATCGGGTACCGCAAGGCCGACCATGACGGGCGGGGAATTGACGGTGGCTTGGATTCGCCGGGGTTCGGAGGATGCGATCCTGCCGGTGTAATCCCGGGCAAAAGCGTTCAGCCAATAGAGGGCCGCTTCCAGGCCAAGATCGGCGGGAGCAAACCGATTGGTAAAAATGCCATCGCGGGACACCACGTCCCCGTCGTTCCCATGGAGGGCTCCACCGTCATCATACAAGGCGATGCCTGCCACGGGTGGCGATTCCACCGATGTCGATATTTCCACCCACACCGAGTCGATGGCCTCCCATCCTTCAGGATGCCCTACTTGAAAAGCAAGGGTGTAAACCGTACCCGGACGAACGGTAATCATCTCCGGAACCCGAAAAGGAACAATGGAAAAGGGCGGCGATGGGTCCTTGGGCCCCATCTGTTCCGAACACCGCCAGCCACCCAGCAGAAACAGCCCCAACAGTACAAAACCCGATAAGCGATTCATGAGGTTTCTCCCACGAGTTTGGATAATTGCACCCCTCCCAGTCGCCAGAGCAACACCCCGAAACGAAGCCCTCGGGCACTGACGATTACGCGGGAATGACCGAGGGTTTTCAGAGCCTCCAGCAGAATGAGCGTGGCCGGCAGAATGATGTCCGCCCGACCGGGTTCCATTCCGGGTAATTGCTCCCTCTCCCTCAGGCGCAATCGATTCATCTGTTCAAACATCCGGGCGATCCCCGGTTTGGTCAAGACGAATCCGTCGATTTTATGAAAATCGTAGCGGCGTAAAGATTGGGCCAGTGCAGCCAGGGAGGTAAGGGTACCGCCGATGCCCACAAGCCCCTCCGCCCGGGGTAACCGTTTGAGCGGCTTCAAATGGTGCTGCACATACGCCCGCAGCCGCTGGATAACATCCTCGCCCAACCGCTCGTTCAACCGAAAGCCGGATTGCAATTGCACCCCACCCACGTCTAAACTCCCATGATACTCAATCCTCCGGGCATTGCCCAGCACCAGTTCGGTACTTCCCCCTCCAATATCAATGGCCCAGATACGGGTCGGTGGTTCGGTTAAGCTGTCCAGCGCCCCTACAAAAGTCAATACGGCCTCTTCCCGCGGATCCAGCACCCGTATGGATATCCCCAGCCGCTGTTTCACCCGCCGAATGAATTCGTCTGCATTCGTCGCCTTTCGGAAAACCTGAGTACCGGTACAAACAATTTCTGCGACCCGAAACCGACGCGCCATTTCCAAATAGCGTTCCAGTACCGACAGGGTGCGTTCCATGGCCTCGGGAATTATTCTGCCGTTTGGGAAGGCATTTTCTCCCAATCGGGTCACCCGGCATTCCTCATACACCCGATGAACATGCCTGCCCTCCGGTTGCCCAATCAACAACAACACCGAATTGGATCCGATATCGATGCTGGCGTAACGGGTGCTCAAAGGTGCCTCCCGGAACGCTCTTGGGGTTCCCATATCAGAGCCAGCCATTCATCGGCGGCAAGTTCTTCCACCAATTTTAATCCCATTGCCTGGTACTGGGGGACCACGAGTTCCCGATCCTTTTGTATGATCCCCGAAATGATGAGCCATCCATCCGGATCGAGGCGTTGCACCAATCCCGGCAAGAGCTCCAGTAAAACTTCCCGCTGGATATTCGCCAGAATGCGGTGGAAACGCCGCTCCGGCACCACCTGCAAACTGCCATTGCGCAGTTCCACCCCATCGATGCCGTTCAACACCAGATTTTCCCGCGCGTTTTTTAAGGCCTCCCGATCGATGTCCACAGCAATAACCCGTGCGGCCCCCAGTTTCCGGGCCAGGATGGCCAGAACGCCCGATCCCGTTCCCACGTCCAGCACCCGACATCCATCCGGAGAATATTTCGTCAATGCCAGCATCATCAGGCGGGTGGATTCGTGGTGACCGGTACCGAAACCCATTTGAGGATCGATAATCAATTCGATTCCCTCAGCATCACGGGGCAAACGCTCCCAGGGGGGACGAATCCAGATGCCCCGCACGGGTTGAAAGGGTCGAAAATATTTTCGCCACTCGGCATTCCAGTCCCGATAGGTCTTCTTTTGAAAGGAACATTGCTCCGGCTGAAAATCGGAGTTGCACCGGCGAAGCACCGTCAGCAACACCTGGATATGTTCGGGAGTAAATTCTTCGGGGAAATAGGCCACCCATTCCGCTTCGCTTTCCATCACTCCCAAACAACCATATACGTGCAACCATCCGGATAGCGCATCGGCATCAAAACCGGCAATGGGGATGTGGCATTCCAGATACGACCGCCGCCTCATAATCCTTCCTCATAAATCAATTGGATCAACACATCACCCACGACCTTTAAGCTTCGCGGGGAGCAATTGGCGGGTACATCCTGCAGGGTGTGCCAGAAGCGATGCGAGGCATCGGGATATTGAAAATCGATAATATTGATGGTGGGTATGCCGCTTTCGTTGAGCACGACATGATCGTCATTCACCTGCAGCCCCACTCGATCTTCAAATTCGGAGTACCCCAGAGAGCGGGCGATCCGCCACACCCGTTTCACCACCTCGGGGGCATAAAGAACCGAAAATCCTTCCTGGGGCAGTTGAAGATCGGCATCTCCCACCATATCCAGCAGAATCGCAAATTGAGGGAAATAGCGATCGTTGTTCTGAACGAAATAACGTGAACCCAGAAAATATTCCTCCAGATGTCCTTCGCGGCCATAATCTTCCCCGTCGAAAAGAACAATATCCACCCCTATGGAAGGGGGATGCCGGTTGAGAATACGGGCCAGTTCCAACAACACGGCGACTCCGGAAGCCCCATCATTAGCACCGAGGATGGGGGTTTGTCGATTGGCGGGATTGGGATCACGATCGGCAAAAGGGCGCGTATCCCAATGGGCACAAAGCAGCAGACGGGGTTCTACCTTGGGCCGAAAACGGGCAATGACATTGGTCATCACCAGGGTTTTCCCTCGATAGGCATCGTAATGCATAAAGGGTTGTTCGATCACCCGATCGGCATAGCGGCGCAGTTCGGTTTTTAAAAACTGCAGGCATTGCCGATGGCCGATGGAACCGGGATTTCGTGGGCCAAAGGCCACCTGTTTCAATAAATATTGCCAGGCATTGCTTTCGTCAAAGGCAATGGGCATCTGGGCCGTGGATGAGGAAACAAACATCCCGACCCCGATCCAGACCATCAACAACAATCGTACCCCTCGCCGCTTCGGCTTCATTCGAATGCTCCCACGCCGTTTTACCCTCATTCATCCATCAAATATACAACGAATCTCCCGCGGGTTAAACCGGATTCTCGCTTTTTCCCGCGCATCGTTCTCCCTCTCGTTCAGCGAATGGCGATGTTCACGTTAATACCGAATTCCAAATAAGAATATTTTCCGGTGCGTTTATTAAAGGTTACGCCTTTTTCGAAGAAGGCCGAGCCATTGACTTTGGCACTAAACCGATAGCTGGCCGAAGGCCGAACCTTCCAGGTTTTGTTCACGGATAATTCCAGAAACTTACTGCTTCCGGGCCGCTTGGTCAGGGTGCGGCTGCTCGTGTTGGTAAACGTCAGGGTAAACTGCACCTCGTTCTTCAAACGTCTTTTCTTCAAGAAAGGAATCGGCAACCGAAAACCTTTCCGCATGGAATAATTGGCCGTGGCATCGAAGGACCCCTGTTCGTTGACCGTTACCGCACCGGTGGCATTGTAACTGAAATTGCGAGTACTGGCATACCGCACATTAATATTCATGCCCCACCGGGTGTTAATGGTAATCCCCAGAAATGGTTGGTAGCTGTTGGAGTAGCTCCACTGATCCCGAAAATACTCACCATTGTTGCGGCGTGCTGATTCGTTGAACTTCCCGTTCCGGGAGTGTTCCAGGGTAATGGTTTTGGCAAACTTGTTGAAGAAGAAAAATTTTTCCACTCCGCTCAGCTGAAACGTCCAATCCGGTACCAAAGACCACCACCCGTCCTTTTTCTTTTCAGGATCGTCGCCCACAAAAAAGTAACCACTGGAGATCCGCAAGGTGTTCTGCTGGTTGGTTTGCGATTGATCCCGGCTGAAATTGTAATTAAAGTTGGCTTTCAATTTATTGGCAAAATTGAATTGAGAAGCGAAGGTAATCTTGCGGCTCTTCCGCAATGTGGGGAGCCGGGGAATCTTGCGAAAAGTGGTATCCACCCCCGCCGCCGGGTTTGACTGTAATCCCAGCTGATACCGCCACGCCGGCATCCGTTCCAGGTTATAATGCCGATAATTTTCCGTTTGCTGGATGTCCAGCCGCAGGGATTTCCAGGAGTTCATCAACTTCCACAGAAGAATGGCGGGATTGGGGATCGGCAGTTTGGGGGGGCCTTTCCGCACCGCCTCCTGTCGCCCTTCGTCTTCGTCCCCGGATTCGCCATCAGGCGCTTTTTTCTCTTGGTTTTTTTTCTTCTCTTCCTCTTTTGCCTGGCGCCGAGGGGCTCCACGGGTAGAAGCCCTCCGCCCGGTCTTTTTGGCACCCTCCCCTTTGGCTTTGGGCTTATACAATTTAATGGCCAGATTGAAAGGCGAAATATTCAGATTCATCTGTTTGTTCACATTCAACCGGGAGTCCCGATCGTTCGTTTTGGGATTAATCAGGTTGTATACAAAGTCGGAAGAATAACGGAAAGTCGTGTTCATCCAAGAAAAAAATTTCGGCTGGTAGTTCACACCAAACCGCTGACTGATGTTCTTATCCACACCGAAATCGAACCGGTTAAAGATGGCTTCCAGCACCTCGCGGGCTCGATAGCCTTTCAGATAAGCGTCGCTTTGATACGAACGGCGGAAATCCAACCTTAAACTTTCCAAAACCTTATAATTCATGTTGAATTGTCGAGAAGTATTGGTACGAAAAGTCTGGGTGCGTTTCACTTCCAGGCGGTTTTGTTTAACTTCGGATTGATCCACAACATTGGCGTTGACTCCGATATTACTGGGGGTGAAATACAGTTTTTGTCGGCTCAACGCCCGTACCCAGCGACTTTTACCCAGCCAGGACAACGGCTGGATAAAGTTCTTGTTGGAAAAACTGACGTTGTAAGAAAACGTTCCCTTAAAATTCGTGGTATTGTACAACAGAATCGTGGGGCTACTGCTCCGCTTTTCCACAAAATCCACGTCCAGTTTGATTTGATTCAGCGTATACTTCAGGTACCAGGGATCACGTTTTCTTCCCCGCCGGGAAAAGGAAACCCCGAAGGATCGGGACAGGGTAATGGTGGAATGTTCCTTCAATTCCGGAGGCAACTGATTCAGACCCACAAAGGTTTTTAAACGATCCAGAATATTGTTGGGCCGATAGTAAGTGCGACGGTCGCTGTTGTAATAATATTTGGGTACCCGCTGATTTCGGGTGTATTTCGCGAAAATGGGGATTTGAAATCCCCAACTGGAGGGCAAAAATTTGTGCAGATTCAAATTCAGGCTGTAGAGCTGGTTTTCCCGGGTCATATCGGCCCCCCGGTCGGAGGCGTACTTCTGCTCCAGTTTGCGAAAATTATCGTCCACCAGCTCCATCTGGGCACCGATCCGACCCACATCGGCCAAATTCAAATCCGTTCGCAGCCGCATGGCCACACCGCTTTTCCGTTCCACATCGGTGACCCGCAATTCATCCAGCCAGATTTCCACGTTGCGTAAATCGCTATCCCCCACATTCCGCGCCCCAATGATAAAAAAATTAATGTTATGCAAACTGGGGGAGCCCACAACTTTGATGTATTTTCCGGGGAAATTGGGGTCTTCCCGATAGTACACCGGCCTTCCATCAAGAGAATCGGGCAACAGGAATTCCGGTTGCTTGGTAGCGGTCAGTTCGTCGAAAATAATTTCGATGTTGTTGCGTTGGTCCCAGTGAGGGTAGACCTTCTGACCATATTCATAGTAAATCTTTTCCGTGGGGCCAAAACGGATGTAAAACTCCAGGGGAGAATCCTCTTTGGGCAGAGACCAGTCTCCGTGAACGAACATTTTCATCCGGCCGTAATACAGCAGATTGATTTTGTCGATCAACTGCTTTTTAGCTTCGGCAACGGCTCCCACGGGCAGATATTTTAACTGCATGACCAGCGACTGCTCCTTGGAAAGCGCCCGGGTGATCCGATCTCGAATGCCCGTCACGTTTGGAGGCGAATGAT
>WFTQ01000055.1 GCA_015485355.1 bacterium
GGGAAAAAATGAAGCAATTCTTATTTAAATACACGCCTAAAAAATCCTGGTGGTGGTGGACGTTAACCCTCAGTGGGTGGCGCAGGTAGCCACATCCTTCCGCGATGGTGTACCCAACCCGCCCACTCCCGTTTCCGGAGTGGGTTTTTTATTGAATTTCGTTCCAGCTGAACATAAAAAACGGGATCACCCAATGAATCCGATCATCGAGCGCATGGAGTTGTCCCACTTTCATCGTATGGCGGAACAGGCACCGATAGTGCCTTTGTACCTGAAAATTGGTGGTGAGTTTTTAACCCCGCAAATGGCTTATTTAAAACTTCGTTCTCCGGATAAACCCTCCTTTTTGCTGGAGAGCGCCCTCCGTGGCGAACAGGTGGGGCGTTACTCTTTTGTGGGATTCCATCCCCGTGGGGTTCTTTGTCATCCCTTCGCCGAACCTCTCCGCTCGCCGTCATTTTTTGAAAAACTTCACACCACGTTGGAAAACTGGCGGAGTGTCCCTTGGGAACAGGCGCCGCCGCTGTGCGGGGGATTGGTCGGCTACATCGGTTACGATCTGGTCCGGGAAATCGAACCGCTTCCCCCGCCCCCCGGGAAGGGCATTCCTATACCGGACGCCTGCCTGGGCGTCTACCCCCGGATCATCGCCTTCGACCATCTAAAAAACGAAATCTGGTTCCTCTACAACCTCATCCTTCAACCCGATGAGCCGTTAGACGGGCAATACCGTCGGGGAATGGAACACCTGGAACACATGTTACGGCAACTGGAAAGTCGTCCCATTCAACGGGGGGTTTTTCAGGCTCATCCATCCCGGATGGAAGGCAACTTCAGCAAAGACCGGTTTCTGCAAGCGGTCTCCCGTGCCAGGGAGTATATTTTCGCCGGGGAAATTTTCCAAATAGTGCTGTCCCAGCGGTTTACCATTCCCTTTTCGGGAGATCCGTTCCCGGTCTATCAGGCCCTGCGGCGTTTAAATCCCTCCCCCTACATGTTTTATCTGGATTTTGGGGAGTTTCAGCTTATCGGATCCTCCCCGGAAATGTTGGTCCGTCAGGACGATCGGGAGGTGGAGGTGGTGCCGATCGCCGGGACGCGCCGTCGAGGACGAAATCAGGAAGAAGACGACCGGATGGCCCGGGAACTGAAAGCCGATCCCAAAGAGCTCGCCGAACACATGATGCTGGTCGACCTGGCACGGAACGACCTCGGCCGGATCGCCCGACGGGGAAGCATTCGCGTAGAGGACATGGCCACGGTGGAACGCTATTCTCATGTGATGCACATTATTTCCCGGGTGTTGGGTACGGCGACCGCGGCCACCTCGATGGTAGATACTTTTCGGGCGGTCTTCCCTGCCGGCACCGTCAGTGGGGCCCCAAAAATCCGGGCCATGGAAATCATCAACCAGCTGGAACCGGAGAAACGCGGTTTTTATGCCGGCAGCGTAGGCTATTTCGATGTTACGGGACGCATGAACCATTGCATTGCCATTCGCACGATCCTGGCCAGGGCCCCTTTTCTGTACCTTCAAGCAGGCGCCGGGATAGTGGCGGACAGTCAACCGGAACGGGAATACCAGGAAACCCTTCACAAAATTCAGGCCCTGCGTCAGGCCGTTACCATCGCCGCAGGAGAACACCCATGATCCTATTTATCGATAATTACGATTCCTTCACTTACAACCTGGTGGATGTCATTGGTCAACAGGTCCCCGAGATCGCGGTCTATCGTAACGATGCGTTGAATCCGAAGACCCTCCGGCGGCTTTCGCCGGAGGCCATTGTCATCTCTCCCGGACCCGGCACGCCTTCCCGGGCGGGCATTAGCTCGGCGGTCATCCGCCGATGGTATCGGGAAATTCCCATCCTGGGGGTTTGTCTGGGCCACCAATGCATGGCGGAGGCCTTCGGGGCCCGAATCATCCGGGCTGCAGAGCCGGTCCACGGAAAAACTTCACCGGTTTTTCACCGGGGCCATGCCTTATTCACCGGGGTGCCCTCACCCTTTCCCGCGGGACGATATCATTCCCTCATCATCGACCGCCAGACCCTACCCCCCGGCTTCGATGTTATTGCGGCGACGCACGAGGGGATCATCATGGCCATCCAGCACCGAGAGGCGCCCCTAATCGGGGTGCAATTTCATCCAGAATCCGTTTTAACCCCCCATGGTCCGTTGATCATTCGGAACTGGCTTGAAATCGTGAAACGGTTTCGACACGGGAGAACCTTATCAGCCATCAACACCGGGAGGATCGAGCCGTGATCGCTTCTGTACTGGAAAAACTTGCCTGTCGCCGGGACCTATGCCGCAAAGAGGCCGCCGCGGTACTGGACCAGCTGGTCCGGCAGGCTCTTCCACCGGCAGCGGCCGGGGCCCTGTTAATGGGATTGCGCACCAAAGGGGAAAGTCCCGGGGAAATCGCCGGATTTGTCGATACCATGGAGCGCCACATGGTGACCGTGCGCCTGGACGACCCCGACGCCATTGATGTATGCGGCACCGGAGGGGACGGCACCCACTCGTTCAATGTATCCACCAGCGCCGCTTTTATCCTGGCAGCGGGAGGCGTTACCGTGGCCAAGCACGGGAACCGCTCGGTATCCAGCAAGGCCGGTTCGGCCGACGTGCTCGAAGCGCTGGGGATCCGTATCGATTTGTCCCCCGATCAGGCGACCCGATGTGCCAACACAATCGGCCTGACCTTCTTTTTCGCCCCACTGTACCATCCGGCCATGAAACACATTGCTCCCCATCGCAAGCACTTGGGCATTCGCACCATTTTCAATGTGCTGGGCCCCTTATTAAATCCCGCCCGAGTGCGGCGTCAGCTGATTGGCGCCTTCGACCGAAAAACGGCCCACCTGCTGGCTCAGGTCCTGGCCCAGCGACATACTCAACATGCCATCACCCTGCACAGCCGCGACGGTTTCGACGAAGTGTCCCCTTTCGATAGTACCACCCTCTTTATCGTCTCTTGCCGCCATGGGACCATCGAAACTCGAGAATTCCATCCGCAACTGGAAACCGCCCCCCTGAAACGCGCCGATGTGCGGGGCGATTCCGCCGAAGAAAACGCCCGAAAAATTCGGGGCATTCTTTCCGGCGAGCTCCATGGCGCGGCCCGGGAGATGGCGGTCCTCAATGCCGCCTTGGGATTTCTGGTGGCCGAACAAGTTTCCCGGGTCGAAGAAGGCATTCGGCTGGCCCGTGAATTGATCGATTCCGGGGCCGCCTGGAAAAAACTAAACGAATTCCGTCGCTTTACCCAGGAATGCTAAACCGGGAGTCGTTATGGACAGGCATTTTCTCCAACACATCGTACATCACAAACGGCGGGAATTACAAGAAAAAGAACGCCGATTCCCTTTGTCCGAATTGAAAAAGTTGCTGCTATCCCGCCGGTTTCCGGTACGCAGCCTGCGGCACCCCCTGCTGCTCCATCCCCGTTTCCATTTCATTTGCGAAATCAAAAAGGCCTCCCCTTCAAAGGGATTGATTCGACCACGTCTTTACCCCGCCGAGCAGGCCCTGGCCTACATCGACGGGGGGGCTTCCGCCATATCGGTGCTCACCGATCACCGTTTTTTTCAGGGAGAATTGTATGACCTCTCCAGCGTCCGCAGACTTTCTCCGGTTCCCGTGGTGCGTAAGGATTTTATTTTGAGCGAATATCAGGTTTACGAATCGCGGCTGGCAGGCGCCGACGTCATTCTGCTGATCGCCGCCGTTCTCACCCCGAAACAAGTGGACCGATTGGCCGCCATCGCCGGCGAACTGGGCATGGAGGTCTTACTGGAAATCCACCAGCCGGAAGAAATCGAGCACATCCCGGACACCCGCTCCCACATCATTCTGGGCATCAACAATCGGAATTTACGCACTTTCCGGGTAGCGGTACATCATTCGCTGCGGATCAAACCCCGCTTGCCCTCGGAACTACCGGTCATCAGCGAAAGCGGGATTCAAACCATCGACATATGTCGCCGGCTGAAACGGGCAGGGTTTCGGGGAGCTTTGATCGGGGAATTCTTGATGCGGGAGCCCGATCCCCGCCGGTTGTTACGACAATTTCTCCAGGAGGTCAACCATGCATACCCGGCTTAAAATATGCGGGGTAACTCAATTGGACGACGCCCTTCGACTGGCGAAAATCGGCGTAGAGCTGCTGGGATTCAATTTCTACGCCGATAGTCCCCGTTATATAGACCCCCTCCGGGCCGGTTCAATCATTTCCCGGCTCCAGGGCCAGAGCATTTGCGTCGGCATCCTGGTCCGCCCCACCCTTCAACAGGCACGGGAGATCGTCCGGCTTACCGGTGTTTCCATGCTGCAAATTTACGAGCCGGTGGATTTTCAGGACTACCACGACCTTCCGGTAGCGGTTATAGACAGTCACCGGTGGAATGCTTCCGGGCGTCCTCCGGCACCGCGACCCGGCGCCCGTTACCTGCTGCTGGATCGCTACCACCCGCAAAAACCGGGGGGCACTGGAATGCCGTTACAATGGCATCGGATCCCCCGGAGTTTTCCCCGGGAAACGCTGGTCCTGGCCGGGGGGATTCATCCAGGAAACATCCGCCGGGCTCTGGAACAGGTCCACCCGGCCATCATCGACGTGGCCAGTGGAGCAGAAGTTCAACCCGGACAAAAGGACTTCCGAAAAGTGCTGCCGTTGCAGCTGGCCATCACCGCGTTCAACCTGACACAGAAACAAAACACCCTGTCCCGGCAACACCGGACATCCACCCAATCCCCACCCAACGGCAAGAACCCCTAAACGTTTCGGACATCCACATGAAAAGAGATCCCATGAAATCCATTTCCTCCCCACCCGGAGTTTCGCTCACCCGCCAGCCGAATGCCGGGGGCTATTTCGGGGAATTTGGCGGACAGTTTGTCCCGGAAATGTTGCGTCCGGCCCTGGAAGAACTGGAGCAGGTTTTCCTCTCTCTGAAGGACCAACCGCAGTTCCAGCGGCAATTGGAACAGGAGTTGCAAAACTTCGCCGGACGTCCCACCCCCTTGCACTTCGCCCAAAACTTGACCCGGCACTACGGTGCGGCCCGGATCTTTTTGAAACGGGAAGACCTGTTGCATACAGGGGCTCATAAAATCAACAACACCATCGGTCAAATTCTGCTGGCCCGGGCGATGGGGAAGCGACGGATCATCGCGGAAACCGGCGCCGGACAACACGGCGTGGCCACAGCCACCGTGGCGGCACGATTCGGCCTGAAATGCCGCATTTATATGGGGGCGGAAGACATGCGCCGACAATTCCCCAACGTTCAACGGATGCGCATGCTGGGCGCAGAGGTCATATCCGTGTCCGGTGGCACCCAAACATTAAAAGACGCCACGAACGAAGCCTTAAGAGACTGGCTTACCCATGTGGAACACACCCATTACATTATCGGTTCCGTCGTTGGGCCTCATCCTTTTCCCATGATCGTGCGCCATTTTCAGAAGATCATCGGAGAAGAAGTGCGGGAGCAGGCTCGAAGCCGGTTGGGAAAATTCCCGGACTATCTGGTGGCCTGCGTGGGCGGAGGAAGCAATGCCATAGGGCTTTTCCACCCCTTCTTAAGCGAGGAGGGGGTTCGACTGATCGGGGTAGAAGCCGCGGGAAAGGGGCTCCAGAGCGGTCAGCATGCCGCCACCCTTACACGGGGCCGCCCGGGCATTTTCCACGGCATGCGAACCTATCTGCTTCAGGACCGCCACGGCCAGGTGCAGCTGCCCCATTCCGTTTCGGCCGGTCTGGACTATCCCGGTGTGGGACCCGAACACAGTTTTCTGAAGCAACGGCGACGCGTGGCCTATCATTGCGTGACCGACCGGGAAGCCCTGGAAGCGGCCTTCCGGCTGGCCCGGAGCGAAGGCATCATCCCGGCGCTGGAGAGTGCTCATGCGCTGGCGTTCCTGGAGTACCTGATGCCTCAAACCCACAACAACCAGGTGGTTATCGTCAACCTCAGCGGCCGGGGCGATAAGGACCTGGACACCTACATCGAATACGACCCAACGTTCAGGAGAACGGATCGTCCATGAGTGAACGATTGCAACGGGTATTGAACAATCTCCGCCAGAGCAAAACGAAGGCACTGAGCGTTTTTACCATGGCCGGATATCCCACACCGGAAGCCACGCTGGAGATTGTTCCCTTGCTGGCCCGAGCCGGGGTGGATTTCGTCGAACTGGGGATTCCTTTTTCCGATCCCATCGCCGATGGGCCCATTATCCAGGCCGCCGCCCATCGGGCCCTGCAACACGGCACCACCCTGCACCGGGTGCTCCAAATGATCGAACAATTACGCCGACAAACCGACATCCCCCTCCTGTTAATGGGATATGCGAATCCGGTGTGGCAATTCGGACTGGAACCGTTTGCCGAAACCTGCCGGCGGCTTCAGGTGGATGGCATTATTCTGCCCGATCTTCCTTTGGAAGAATACCGGCCGTATCAAAGCCTTTTTCAGGCGACCGATCTGGACGTCATCCATCTCATCGCCCCAAACACACCCGAACACCGCATTCGCACCATCGATCGGCATTCCACCGCGTTTATCTATTGCACCACCCACACCGGGGTTACCGGGCGCAACCCCCGGTCGTCCGCCCGAATGACGGCGTTCTTTTCTCAATTATCCAATTGGGTTACTCACCCCGTGATGATTGGATTTGGAGTCAAATCGCATCGGGACTTCGTTTATTATTCCCAATTTGCAGACGGCGTTATTGTGGGAAGCGCTTTTTTACAATTCCTTCAGTCGCTGAAACCGGACGACTATCCCTCGGCCATACCCCGATTCGTCCGCGCTATTCGACATGCCGACCCGGAGGGTATGGAACCGAAAACGCCGCGATAAAAGAGAATCGATGCGGATAATTCCTCCCCTTCCCGATGCCGGCCCGGGCGAAAGCCCTGATCCCTTCGCCCTCGAACCGCCCCTCCCACCTCCCGCTCTACATGAGATTCCGACTGAGAACGGGGAAAATGTCCGACAGGGCGATGGTCTCCCGGACGTAAAAGGGCTCTGCATATTGCACCCCGGCTTTATAGCCGAAGTGACGGGCCCGGAACTCCACGGCTTCCATAAACCACCGGGAAGAGACAAAGGTCTGCTCTCCCGGCCAGTCGGGGTTATGAAACTGCGACCGATACGCCTGAAGGGCCTTCATTTTGATCTCGAATTCGCCGGTAATATCCACCACAAAGGTAGGTTCAAATTCGTAGGTGCACAGATAATAGATCAAACGGCGGGGCCGATGGGCCGGCAGATCGGGCAAGATCTTGGCCAGTCCGGAATAAAAACAGGCCTCCGTGATGAGTCGACCGGCATGGATATGATCCGGATGGCGATCGTTGGGATACGGTAAAAACACCAGCGTGGGCCGGTAGCGACGTACCACCTCAATGATTTTATGGCGGTTCCACTCGCTGTTTTCAATGCCGGCGTCCGGAATCTTCAGGTTGACTCTTTGCCGCACGTTTAGAATCCGGGCGGCCTCGGCGGCCTCTCGGTAACGGGCTTCCACGGTGCCCCGACTGGCCATCTCGCCCTCGGTTAAATCCACAATCCCGGTACGGTACCCCTGACGGGCCAACTTCGCCAGGGTGCCTCCGCACCCCAATTCCACGTCATCAGGATGAGCCCCAAAGGCCAGCACATCCACCGATTCGACCGTCATGCCCATTCTCGATGATTCACCCTTTGCGGGTCCGGATCGGCAATGACCCGGACCTCCCCCGGTGTGTTGCCCACAATAAAGCTACCATCCTGCACCTCCCGCCAGTGGGAAGAACGATCGACCGGCTCCGATGCCAGCAGAATACCCCCTCCCCACAGTCGATAATGCAGAGGCCGATTCCGCCGATAGGCGAATAGATGGTCGGTATTGGCCAACACAAAATTCAGGGCCAGCTCCGGGAATTTTTCCCGAGGAGTCATCCGCTCGATACGAAAGATAATATCCTTCAGGATGGTAAATTTTTGCTCCACACCGCGGGCCTTTTTCATCTCAAACAAATAAAGCACGTACGAAAACAGGAACTCGCTGTCCGTCTGCCCTTCCGGATGGTATTCCCGGGGCAACGTTACATACCGCTGCAATTTTTCGATAACCCGGTCCAGGTCGGGGATGTTACCATTATGCATGAACAGCCACCCCTTTTTTACAAAGGGGTGGGTATTTTCGTAGCACACGTCTCCATAAGATTTTCGTCGCACATGCCCGAACAAGATTCGAGCGGAGATTTTGCGACCGATGAAGCGGAATTGGGGGTCCTCGTAGGCCGGATTGGACATTTTAATGATATCCGGCTGCTGATCGCTGAAATAGGCAATCCCCCACCCGTGCGGATTGGGCCGCCCGGAACTATCCCCGGCACTTTGATGATTTAAGCTATTGGGCGCATCAATCAAAAAATAATCCAGTCGACGCGCCTCTTTCCCCCAGAAGGCTAAAAACCGACACATGGATCCTTCCCTTTGTCATTCCCAAAATCAGTTTAAACGGTTCCCTTAACGATTGCAATACGAAAAAATTTTCCCTTCAACTGCTCTCAACCCTTCCACCAACTTCCGTTATCGGCAATTTTATGAATTCAAATGACCGGGGAATTTAACTTATATCACAATCGTAAATTTACAACCGCAAATTTCTTACAAAAGGAAAACAATTTTGGTCATCCGGGAAGGATGAAGGCCCTGGAGGGCCATTGCGTGGGTGGAGCCCGGGTAGGAAAACCCTTCGAAGGCCGGGAGGGGATTAGGTTGACTGGGAAGAGCGATCGCCGGAGGCATAAAATTGGTCGGGGTCTTGCCGCCTTCCCGCCGGCCGCACCATCCCGGCAATCCTTTTCGTTAACCAGAGGTAGAGGGGCTCCGGCATGCAATGCCCCAGGTGGTATACCAACTTCATTTGCCAGGGAAAAATCACGCGGGCTTTTCCTCGGGCCACCGCCAGAACCATCTTTCGGGCGGCCTTTTCCGGAGACACGACGAACTGAACGTTCGGATTGCCCTCAATGATGGGGGTCCGGACATATCCGGGGTGAATGATATGAAACCGGAGATGAGGCAATTCCCCGGCCAGGCTTTCCATGTAATAGGCCAGTCCCATTTTGGTGATGCTGTAGATCCCCCTTCCGGGCAAACCTCTCATGGAAGCCACCGAACCCACTCCCACCACATGTCCCTCCGGTTGTTCGGCCATAATTTCCAGAGCCGCCCGGATAGTGTATATGGCCCCCCAGAGATTGGTCTGGAACACATCCTGAACCGCCTGCCAGTTCCATTTGGCAAACGAAGTATCCAGACTGATGCCGCTGTTGGCCCACACCACGTCCAGCCCCCCGACGTGCCGGGCGAACGCCCGAACGGCGGATTCCACTTCTTCGCGCCGGCGGACGTCACACTGACGAATCCAGAAAGTGCTATCGCTTTCTTTGAGCTCCTCCGCCAGCATTTCCAGGGCCGTTTTTCGACGGGCCAGCAATCCAAATTGGACCCCGTAAGGCGCCAGCGCCTGGACCACCGCCCAACCCAATCCGGAAGAGGCCCCGGTGATCAACAGCCGTTTTCTCCACCAGAATCGCCTCAGTATCGTCTCGGCCCGGATCATTTTCCCCTTTCCTTTCCGCGATAATCCGCTCGCTCGTCTTTGTGGTAACTTGTGGATGCTTGGCATCGAAAAGGGGCATCGCCTTGCATCGATGCCCCGCTTTACGGTATCATCCGGATTGGGTCCGGGACTTTTTCAATGGGATACCGACCAATAAATAGATCAGCCCCACAAACACCAGCAGTCCCAGTAAGACGCTGGGATGCTCCAAACCATAATCACTTAATTTGAAGGTGCTTCCGGCCAAGTCGGTTCCCAGGACCAGAAAGGCCAAAAGGACCGCCATCAGCGCCTCTCCAGCGATCAATCCCGAAGAAAGCAGTACCCCGATGTTTTCGGCCCGGGTCTGTTCCGCTTCGGAGAAATGGCGTTTTTTCATGGAGATTTCCAGAATCCAGCGGACAATGCCTCCCACAAAAATGGCAAAGGTCGAATGCAAGGGCAGATACATTCCCACGGCAATCAGCATGGGGGAAGGCGCTTTAATGAGAATCAATCCCACGGCCAGGAACATGCCGGCCACCACCAACGGCCAGGCCATTTCTCCTCCCACAATGCCTTTGGCCATCAGGGCCATCAGGCCGGCTTGGGGGGCGGGTAGTTCTTCGCTCCCGATATGATAAACACTGTCCATGGCCCACATCGGCCAGACCAGGAACAATGAGGCGATGACCACCCCGATGATCTCGCCCACTTCCATGCGCCAGGGAGTCCCCCCCAAAATATGGCCCACTTTCAGGTCCTGGGTCATATCTCCCGCTATGCCGGCGGCACAGCAAACCACCCCGGCGACACCCAGCACCCCCATCACCCCGCTGGGACCTGTGATCCCTAACGCCACCATTACCACCGCAGAAATCAACAGCGCCGAAAGGGTCAAACCACTGATCGGATTGTTGGAGCTGCCCACCAGTCCTACCAGATATCCCGCAACGGCGGTAAACAGAAAACCCAGCACAATCATGATAAAGGTTAAAAAGAGGGCACCCCCCACCGAACCACTGAAAAATTCATATAAAATAAAGGTCGGAATGGCCATCAACCCGATGGCGATGACCACTTTTTTAAAATCCAGATCGATTTCCAGACGGCTGACTTCGCCCTCGTGCGCCTTGGCCTTCCGCAAGTCGCTCAGGGCTTTGGATATGCCCGAAAACAACGCCCCCCGCAGATTATACAGGGTATAAAAGGCGGCCACGATCATGGTGCCCACCGCCAGGGGCCGAATTTGACGGAACCACACCTCCATGGCGATATCCTTCCAGGTATTGCCTCCGGCAAGCAGTTCATTCAAACCCGGATTCATAAAAATGCCCACCGGCACCAGAAACAGCCAGCCCATCAGTGCACCCGCAAAGAGGACCGCCGCAACCCGTAATCCCACAATAAAGCCGACCCCTACCAGGGCGGGCGAAGCCGCAGGGGTCTCGAAGATGAAACCGCCCCCATAGGAGATTTTTTGGCCCAGCATGTCAATCTTGGAACTGGCCATGGTGTAAAAGGTGCGGCTGTAATCCTTTACAACCTGTATCCCGTTGGAATTTTTGATCAATTCCCACAACGCGGCCAATCCCATGCTGCTGAACACGTAGACCGCACCGGTTTGTCCCCCCTGCCCGGCTTTGACAATTTCCGCGGCCGCCACGCTTTCGGGAAATGGAAGATCGGCTTCTTCGACCAGCGAACGCCGCAGGATGATCACAAAGAGCACCCCCAGGACGCCTCCCACTAACATGATGAGAGTGCTTTCCCAGTAATGCAGCTGTTCCCACACCCCGCTGATGACGAACGCCGGAATGGTAAAAATGGCCCCGGCGATGAGGGCCTCTCCCACCGAAGCGGTAGTCCGGGCAATATTCTCCTCCAGCACGGTGCCGTTGAATATGCGCAGCGCCGCCATCGCCACCACTGCGGCGGGAAAGGTCGCCGCCACGGTCAAGCCGGCCTTCATGCCCAGATAAGCATTGGCCGCTCCCAAGGCCAGAGCCATCAACACACCCAAAATCACCGCGCGAATCGTGAATTCCTTCAAATCCGTATCGGCGGGAACAAACGGTTTGAATTCTTTCATAAAGCCTCCTCCAATTAGGTCTTTCCAAAGTCCAAAAATAAACGAAACCGGATTAAATAGACAAGAAGAAAATTTTCTATCTCCTCGGCCCCGCCCCGATCCCCCACAAC
>WFTQ01000056.1 GCA_015485355.1 bacterium
GAAACACCTGGTGGGAGCCACCGGGAATACCGGAACCGCCATCCGGGTTCATCTCAAACATCAAATCATCCTGGTGCTTTTAACCAACTTCAGCCTTTCCGGGAGGCCCCGGGAGTCGTTTCGAGACTTTGTGGACCGCCTCTTCTTTAAAATTCAACGCCGGTTGCGTACCCACGGCTCTTGAGCCCTGTACCGCCCCATCGCCGGTCGTCCATACGCCGTCATCCTATTCCGGCCAACCTGCTGAAAACCGTTCCTCCCGGGGGGCGGCACCGACTCCTGTCGGGTGAACCCTGGGTCGAGCGATTACAACACCACCTGAACCAGCAGCATCAAACTAAATCCGAATATAAAGGCCCAGGCAATGCGCACCGGCTTTTCGGTATGCAACGCCGCGGGGATCATTTCCAGAAGGATTAAAAAAATCATGGCCCCTGCGGCAAATCCCATCATAATGGGCATCAACGGTTTCAGCAGCCAGCTCAGAACGGCGGCGGGCACAGCCGCAATCGGCTGGGGAAGACTGGTGAGGAACGCCATCCAAAAGGCCCGCTGGATGGAAACCCCGGCCGCCCGCAAGGGTATCCCCAGGGCCAATCCTTCGGGAATGTTGTGAATGCTGATGGCGATGGCGATATATAACCCCAGATTACCGGAATAAACTTCTTCCGATGCAAACCCCACACCCACGGCGATACCTTCGGGAATGCTATGAATGCTCATTACCAGAAAGATCAGAATCTGTGCCCGACCCCCCAGTTGTTTCCAGAAGGTATGGGCAAGGTTTTCACCCTCGCCGATCAGATGGTCAGTGACCCATAGAAAAAGAGCCCCCAACAAAATCCCGCTCAATACGGGCAAAACCTGGACAAAGGAAAAGGCGTATTGCCCCAGGGTCAATCCCGGTAAAATCAAATTGTACACCGATGCGGAGAACATCATTCCCCCGGCGAACCCATACCCTATCCCCGTATGTTCCCGGGGATCCAGCCGTTTCAGCAGCAGGGGCAGCACTCCCATACCACAGGCCAGGCTGGCTGTCATCCCCGCCACGATGCTTTCCCAGATAATTTGATAGGGCATCATCCCTTCCCTTAAGCCTCGGCAATTTACGGGTACAAATGCCGGAAGAAAATGACTTTGACAATCATCCGTGCGGAATGGGGAAGGACCGAACTGTGGGCCTCGGCGAGGTCGATGCATCCCGGGCCGGAATCCATCGAAAGGCCCTTCCGGATAAAGAAAACGTTTTTCCGCCACAGGAAAATGGCTATATTGGGAATAAAAAGACCGAAGAACGATGGCACGCTCGACCCATAGCTTTTCCCCGGAGGAAATGGCCCGCTACAGCCGGCACCTGGTATTACCGGAAATCGGCCCGGCGGGGCAAGAGAAAATCCGCCGGGCGCGGGTACTGGTGGTGGGCGCCGGTGGACTGGGATGCCCCGTTCTGATGTACCTCGCCGCCGCCGGCGTGGGAACCCTGGGCATCGTGGATGACGATCGAGTGGAGCTGACCAACTTGCAACGACAGGTCCTCTACGACGAAAGCCATCTGGGCCGGCTTAAAGCGGAAGCGGCGGCCGGGAAACTATCCGATATGAATTCTCAAATCACAACCATTCCCTATCCGGAGCGACTGACCTCCCGGAATGCCCTGACATTGTTCGCCCGCTACGACATTATCGTGGACGCCACCGATAACTTCCCCACCCGCTACCTGATAAACGACGCCTGTGTGCTGACAGACAAACCCGACGTCTATGGCGCCGTGTATCGCTTCGAGGGTCAGGTATCGGTCTTTAACTGGGGAAAGGGAACCGACCACCGGGGGCCGAATTACCGGGACCTGTTTCCCGAACCGCCCCCTCCGGAGCTGGTTCCCGGTTGCGCCGAAGGAGGCGTGCTGGGCGTGTTACCGGGAATCGTGGGGGCATTACAAGCCACGGAAGTCCTGAAGCTGATCACCGGGACCGGAGAAGTGCTTTCCGGCAAGGTGCTGATGCTGGATGCCCGGACCATGGCGTTCCAGACCATCCGCTTTTGCAGAGACCCCAACAATCCCCTCACGGGTACGCATCCCACGATACGGGAGCTGATCGATTACGAATGGTTCTGCCGCCACCCCGCCTCATCGGAAAACACCATCCCGGAAATCAGCGTGGAGGAATTGGAAGCCTGGCGCCGTTCCGGAAAACCCTTCCAATTGATCGACGTCCGGCAGCCATTCGAGAAAGAGATCGTCACTCTGGGCGGGGATTTAATCCCGGAAACCGAGATCGATCAGCGGGCCCACCACATTCGTAAGGACGTGCCCGTGGTCGTGTACTGCCGTTCGGGGATCCGCAGCGCCAGGGTCGTCCAACGCCTGAAGGAGAAGGGAGGCTACGCCAACATTTACAACCTGAAAGGGGGCATACTGGCCTACATTCAACGCTTCAAACCGGACTGGCCCGTGTATTGATCGCCGTCGTCGGCAACCCCATCCGTTATCCGGCAACCATATCGATCCGCATCCTGCTGAGGGAAACTGGGGAACCACCGCCTCCCGTTCCCACCGTCAATTTTCCCGAAGGTGGGTAGGCCGGCATCCCCGCGGAACGATCCTCCGCGGCTCTTGCGCACCGGAACTGCGCGAGCGCCGGTTTATTCCCATGCACGACCCGCTTCCGGAAACCTTTGAAGAGGGGGAACCACCGTTAAGGGAGGGCTTACTTTTGGGGAAACACCTGTTTTCCGCCCAGGTAGGTCTCTTGCACGCGGGCTTTCAGAATGTCGTCGGGAGGGAGAGCAAAAATATCTCGATCCAGAACAATGAAATCGGCCACCCGACCCGGTTGCAGGGTGCCGCTCCATCCTTCGGCCCCGGCCGCATAAGCGGAACCATAGGTGTAGGCGCGGACGGCTTCTCCCAACCGGATACGCTCTTGCGGATACCAGCCGCCCTCAGGAAATCCCAGGGTGTCCCGCCGGGTTACCCCGGCGTACAGCCCGATCATGGGATTCAGCGGTTCGACCGGCCAATCGGTTCCAAAGGCCAGCACCACCCGCCGATCCAGGAAGGTGCGCCAGGCATAGGCAAAGCGCGCCCGGGCGCCCAATCGTTCTTCCGCCCAATGCAGATCGGTAATGCAATGGGAGGGTTGCATGGAGGCAATGGCTCCCAGCTGTCGGTATCGGGCGAAATCGGCCGAATCCACCACCTGAGAATGCTCAATGCGCCAGCGCCGCCCGCGATCCGGTCGCTCCTCCGCCAGGGCGGCAAACACGTCCAAGACCTCGCGCACCGCCGCATCCCCTATAGCGTGTACCCCCACCTGGAATCCGGCCGCATCCGCCGCCCGCACCCGTTTCAGCAACTCCCCAAAAGGATGCCGGGGCAACCCTGTATTCCCCGGATCATCCTGATACGGCTGTAACAAATAGGCCGATCGAGACCCCAGAGACCCGTCGGCGAACAGTTTGATCAGGCGGGCGGTTAAAAACTCCGGTATCGGGGGCACCGTTTCCAGTAAGCGCCGCAGCGTGTCGAAGGAAGCCGGGTAGTAGAAGAAAAAATGGACCCGAAGCGTCAAGTCCTCCGACTGATACAAATCCGCGTATATCCGATAGATCTCTTCCGGGGAATTGTCCGTAATAGCGGTGATTCCCAATCGATTAGCCTTCTGAATGGCCTGTTGAATCAAAGCTTTTTTTTCCGAGTAAGTGGGTTCCGGGATCAGCCGATCCAGCAAACCGAAGGCTTTATCGAATAAAATTCCCGTGGGTCGGCCGTAACGGTCGCGCTGAATCTTTCCCCCCGGGGGATCCGGGGTATGACGGGTGTAGCGCAACACCCGCAACACCGGCGTGTTCACCCAGGCGGCATGCCCGTCCACGCGTTTTAAATAGATCAGATGTTCCCGGGATATGGCATCCAGCATTTTACGATTCGGCAACCGCTTTTGAGGCCATAACTCATGATCCCAACCCCGGCCGATGATCCATTCTCCCGGACGGGCCTGGCGCACCGCTTCCCGCACCCGTTCCAGTACGGCTTCCAGAGACCGCAATCCTCCCAGATTCAATTCCCGCTGGATTTTGGCTCCGCCCCAGAAATGGATATGGGCATCGTGGAATCCCGGCAATACCAGCCGCCCCTGCAAATCCACCTGCCGCTCCTCCGGCGCCCGATACCGCTCCCGAACGTCCCGACTGCTCCCGACGCCCACGATACGACCCCCTTTTATCGCCATCGCCTCCACGAATTCATCGGCGGTGCGGGCGGTGAATATTTTCCCATGGTAAAAAATCTGATCCACTTCGATAGGTTTTTGACAGGATGTGAGTATCATCAGAACCAGGATGAGTACCATGTATGTGAACGAAGATCGATTCAAAATTCCAGTCTCAATCATTTCCTTTTTCCACTAACCCGCCCCCAAGCATTTAATATAATGGCATCCATCAGAACGGGAAAGAAAAAATAAAAAAACCCCGGAGTCATCCTTCTCCCTGGACGGGGGGATGATGCATCGGAGGCTTTTCCACGCGGTCTTGCCCCTTGGGGGGAGTGCAAGGGCCGCAACAGGTTTTGCGGCGGTTACAGATTTCCCGCGGAATTTTCGTTTTCTTCGACCACCGGCGGTTTCATTTCATCCGAACCTTCCGGGATGGTGCCGTCGCCGTTGGCCTGCCCGTCGTTTCGGGTGGGTTCGGCGGTCTTTTTCGGCGGTCGACCCCGGCGTTTGGGTTTAGCCTCCTCCGTCGTGGCGGCCGCATCCGTCGGGGTGGGCTCTTCCTGGACGGCCTTCTTTTTGGGTGGGCGTCCCCTCCGTTTGGGTTTCGGCTCTTCGGCGGATGCGTCCGGTTCCGGGGGGACGGCATCGACCTCACTCTTTTTAGGACGACCGCGCTTCCGCCGTGGGGGTTCGACGGCTTCCGCCTCGGCTTCGCTC
>WFTQ01000057.1 GCA_015485355.1 bacterium
AAACACATTAATTTTTTATCGTTGAACGGCGACACCGGGATCCTGAACAACCCGGAATTTCAAAATATTTATCTGGTGAATTATTCCCTGCGGAATCAACTGAACGAACAATACAAAAAGTTACTAAGCATCAGCCGTGCCGTTCTGGCTGAGCACTCGTCGAAAGCTGAGGGGGACCAAAACCCGTGATTACACCCCAACCATCCAACACCGTGCGTGTGTTTGTGGCAGTGGCCATTTCCCCGGAGCTGGAAAAAGCCTGTGCCCGTTTAATCCGGAAATTGCAGGAAGTGCCGGCTCCGGTAAAATGGGTGCGCCCGGAGGGCATCCACATCACCTTGAAGTTTCTGGGGAATGTGCCGCAGGAGCAACTGCCGCAGATTAAGGCGGCTGTCCGCCGTGCGGTGGAAGGTCAACGGGCCTTTTCCATCACTTCGGAGGGGCTTGGGGGGTTTCCCGACCTGAAGCGGCCCCGGGTCATTTGGATTGGATTGCAGGAAAATACCCTGGCCCCTTTAAAGCAGCTTCAGCAACGGGTGGAAACGGAGCTGGTCCGCCTGGGGTTTGAACCGGAAAACCGCCCTTTTCAGCCCCATTTAACCCTGGGACGGGTGCGCGCCCCCCGGAACATTGAATGGGTGGTGCACACTCTGGAAAAGCATCCCCCGCCGCCCATTTCCTTTCCGGTAAAAGAAGTGGTATTGATGCGGAGTGAACTGCGGCGGGAGGGGGCGCGGTACACTCCCCTGGAACGCTTTGCACTCGCCGACTGAATGGGGCAACATTTTGTTGAACCCGTAAAATGTATTAAATTTGGGAAATGAAAAACCCGGAACCATAAACAGGAACGAGGGAATGATGAGTAAAGACAGCAACGGTAAAGAAAAGGCTCTGAACCTGGCCATGACCCAGATTGAGCGGCAGTTCGGCAAAGGCTCCATTATGCGGCTGGGAGATCGGGCCAGGGTTCAGGTAGATGTCATCCCCACGGGGTCCATTTCTCTGGATTACGCGCTGGGCATTGGCGGGGTACCCCGGGGGCGGATTGTGGAAATTTACGGGCCGGAATCCTCCGGTAAAACCACCCTGGCGCTGCACATTATCGCCGAGGCCCAGAAGCTGGGCGGACTGGCGGCCTTTGTGGATGCCGAGCACGCCCTGGATCCTTTGTATGCGCGCAAACTGGGCGTGGACACGGTCAATCTGCTGGTTTCCCAGCCGGACAATGGCGAACAAGCTCTGGAGATTGTGGAAACGCTGGTCCGCAGCGGGGCCCTGGATGTTGTGGTGGTGGATAGCGTGGCCGCCCTGGTGCCCCGCGCCGAACTGGAAGGCGAGATGGGCGATTCCCATATGGGATTGCAAGCGCGCCTGATGTCCCAGGCCCTGCGAAAACTCACCGCCACCGTCAGCAAGTCCAACACCTGTGTCATTTTCATCAACCAGTTGCGCGAAAAAATCGGCGTGATGTTCGGCAATCCGGAAACCACGACCGGCGGCCGGGCCCTGAAATTTTATACCTCCATCCGGATGGATATCCGTCGGATCGCCTCGATCAAAGACGGGCCCCATGTGGTGGGTAACCGCACCCGGGTGAAAGTGGTCAAAAACAAGCTGGCCCCGCCGTTCCGTGAATGCGAATTCGATATCATGTACGACCAGGGCATCTCCCGGGAAGGCGATCTGCTGGACCTGGCCGCCAATCTGGGCATCGTCCAGAAAAGCGGTACCTGGTTCAGCTTCGGGGAGGAACGTCTGGGTCAGGGAAGAGAGAATGTCAAACGCTTCCTGAAAGACAATCCCGAATTTCGGGACAAGCTGGAGCTGCAGGTGCGGGAGAAATTAGGCCTGACCCCCACCACCGAGCCCCGGTCGGCGGAGTAGGACTTTCCATCCAGGCGGCGTTTCTGCGCCGCATGGAACGGCCGCCGTCGCGGCGGAATGCGAATGCCGGGCCGGGAGGGCGGAAATTGCGCCTCCGCCGGCAGTGGAGAATGGGGAGGGAAGAGCCCGCACCTCTCAAGCGATAATCGCCGGAGGCTGCGGTGGAATCCATGGGGGAACGAAGGAGTATGCCGCGCATTATACACATTCAATTGAAAAAAAGTCGCCCGGAGCGCTTTCTGCTGACCCTGGATGATGAAACCGAAGTGCTGGTAGCCCCCGAAACGGTGATCCGCCACCGTTTAACCCTGAATCTGGAACTGGAAGAAGAGACGTTGTTGCGCATTTTGCGGGAAGATGCGGTGCAGCGTGCCAAGGATCAAGCATTGCGCTTTTTGGAGCGGCGAGCCCACAGCGAGTGGGAGTTGACCCGCAAATTGCGTCAAAAAGGCTACGATGAGGCCGCCATTCAGGCTGCATTAACGGACCTGAAAAACGTGGGTTTAGTCGACGATGCGGACTTTGCGCGCCGGTTTGTGGAAAACGAAATGGTGTTGCGTCCCGCCGGGCGTCGTCTGCTGAGACAGAAACTTCGGGAACGGGGAATTCCCGAGGAGATTTTCCACCCGTTGCTGGAGGCGGCCTACCGGAGACAACCGGAACCGCAGATTGCCCGCAAACTGGCGGAAAAGTATCGAAAGCGGCATCCCGGGGAAAAAGGGAGAAAGCTGCAAATCGGTTTGGGGCGCTATCTACAAGCCAAAGGCTTTGATTGGGAGGTGATTCAGGAGGTCTTACAGGAATATTGTTGAGAAGTCTTGTTCGGGTCCCCGGCCGAGGAAGGGGGAAAAGGGCTCCCCGAAAGCCGCTGGAAAGACGGGATAACAACAACAAGAAAAGCAAAAGAGTTATTTAAAAAACGCGTTCTTGGAGGCGGGGGCGAAATATTTTTCGTTTGACTTTTTCGCGGGCGGCGGCTAAATTTCAGGCTTGTTTTGCAACAAGTTAAAGCAAAAAGGCCTTGATAATTCTGGAGGATGGCTTTCTTATGTCGCGCAATCTTACCCTTAAATTGAGCATTGTGGTTTTTCTGATCTTGATGTTCGCCTATTTCGTCTATCCCACCATTCAGTTTCAGTTTTTGATGAGCAAAGAAGATCGGGATCAACTGCAGATCGAACATCCGCAAAAATACAACCGATTGTTGGATCGTTCCATCCGTCTGGGATTGGATTTGCAGGGTGGCATGCACGTGGTGATGGAAGTGGATGTCCAGGAGTTGTTGAAATCGCTGGCGCATAATAAGGACGAGCGGTTTGAAGAGGCCCTGGAGTATGCCGCCCAGGTGTCGCGTCAGGGGGATGCCGATTTTATCACGGCCTTTACCGAAAAGTTGGAGAGCCTGGGTGCCGACCTGGCGCGCTATTATGGCAATCGCCGATTGCGTGATCGGAACGAGATTATGGACTATTTGCGGGAACAGACCGAAGAGGCCGTAAACCGGTCTCTGGAGATTTTGCGCAATCGGGTAGACCAATTCGGTGTGGCCGAGCCCACCATCCAGAAACAGGGGAGTCATCGCATCATCATCGAGCTGGCCGGAATTACGGATCCCGAGCGGGTACGCCGGTTGTTGGGCGAGACCGCCCTTCTGGAATTCCGATTGCTGAAGGAGCCCGAGATCGTTGTCAATGTGGCCAAGCGGATTAATGATTATTTGTTGGGTCAGGTCGAAGCCGCGGATACCACCGGCCCCCAAAGTGAAGAGCCCCCCGCCGATACCTCCGAAATTCGAGCCGAGGAATTGTTTGGGCAGGTCGTCTCCGATACGGCCGAAGAAGACACCGCTAAGGTTCAGGAAGAAGAGGCTTTATTTAAAGAGAACCTGTTTTTGCTGCACCCCCAAAATCGCTATGTGTTGTTGGTGGCCGAACAAAACGATGCCCGGTTGAGAAAGGTGCTGATGGATCCCGAGGTGCAACGGATTGTCCAGGAAGAGGCCGGCGATGCGGAATTGCTGATCGGTAAGCCGGATCCCCGTTTCCCTTATATCGAGGTCTATCTGGTCAACAAAGATCCCGAGCTGACCGGGGAGACGATTGTGGATGCCCGGCAGCAGATCAGTAGTGATATCGGGACCGCCGGCCGCTTCGAGGTGTCGTTAACGTTTAATCGAGAGGGGGCGCGGATTTTTTCCCGGGTCACCGGGGCCAACATCGGAAAACCCCTGGCCATTATTCTGGATCGACGGGTACAGTCGGCGCCGGTCATCCAGGCGAAAATTCGTGACGGTCGTGCCCGGATTACCGGTCTGGGTTCGCTGGAAGAAGCCCAGGACCTGGCCATCGTCCTGCGCGCCGGTGCCCTGCCGGCTCCCCTGAAATTGCTGGAAGAACGCACCGTGGGACCATCCCTGGGCAAAGATTCCATCGAAAAAGGAACTTACTCCGCCGTCCTGGGACTCCTCCTGGTCGTCCTGTTCATGATGGTCTACTATAAATTCTCGGGCTTTGTGGCGGACATCGCCCTGATCCTGAATATCGTGATTATTCTGGGCATCATGTCGGTCTTCCATGCCACGTTGACCCTGCCCGGAATCGCCGGAATTATCTTAACCATTGGTATGGCCGTGGATGCCAATGTGCTGATCTTCGAGCGCATCCGGGAGGAACTGGACAAGGGCAAAACCGTTCTGGCCTCCCTGGAGGAAGGCTATAGCAGAGCCCTCTCGGCCATCATTGACGCCAACATCACCACCCTGATTGCGGCCATTGTATTGTACAACTTTGGAACCGGACCGATTAAAGGATTCGCCCTCACCCTGATGATCGGTATTCTGGGCAGTATGGTGACCGCCATATTCATCACCCGCACGATTTTCGAAGTGCTCATTGCCAAACGGATCATCAGGCGACTCAGCATCTAAGGCAACCGTGAATCAGGTTAAAGGAAGGAGAGTGTTTTCGCATGCGATTCTTAAAAAATCCCAATGTCAACTTTATGGGAACCCGGCACATTGCATTTTATTTTTCCCTGTCACTGATCATCCTGTCGATCATTTCCCTGATCCTTCATGGAGGTCCCAAATTTAGCGTCGATTTTCGGGGGGGCACGTTCTGGGAGCTCCGTTTTGAAGATAAGACCGATCCCGCCAAACCTCTGGAAATCCCGATCGACAAGGTACGGGCGGTATTCGAGGAATTCGGCCTGGGGAAGTCTGAAATCAAACACTACGGTTCCCTGCAGGAGATTTCGGTGCGGGCCGATGTGGTGGAAAACGCCGATGAAGTCTTCGACCAGGTTCTGAATCGTTTACGGGAAGCGTTTCCGGATTATCAGGTGATCGAGCGCCGCAAGGAAACCGTGGGACCCAAAATTGGTAAGGAGCTGGTGGGCGCGGCCATTCGGGCCATTTTCGTATCCCTGTTGCTCATCCTGCTCTATGTGCGACTGCGATTTAAAGACCTGCGATTTGGGGTGGGGGCCGTCGTCGCCCTGTTTCATGACGTCACCATCACCCTGGGCATCTTTTCGGTACTGGATCTGGAGATTTCCATCGCCATAGTCGCCGCGCTGTTGACCATCATTGGATATTCTTTAAACGATACCATCGTCGTCTACGATCGCATTCGCGAAAATTTGCGCACCTTCCGCAGAAGTGTTGAAGATTATGGAACGGTGGTCAATCGAAGCATTAACGAGACCCTTTCCCGAACCGTGATCACCTCCGGCACCACCCTGATGGTGGTGCTTATTCTCTACTTGTTTGGCGGAAAAGTGATTCAGGATTTTGCCCTGGCCCTGATCATCGGTATTATCATCGGTACCTATTCTTCCATCTACATCGCCTCTCCCGTGATCGTCGAATGGGAAGCGCGAAAAGGGACTCCGGTTAAAGTTGCGGTTAAAAAGAAAACCCGTTAAATTGATGCCATGAATATTCAGAAAGAGGAAAAAGAACAGGTCGTCGTTCTGCACCTGGACGGGGATGTGATGGGGGGTCCCGAGGCGCTTCGGTTAAACGAAGAGATCAACCGACTTCTGGATGCCGGCAAGACCCGCGTCGTATTGGACCTGGGCAATGTGGAGCGCATGAACAGTAGTGGCCTGGGGATAATGATCAATGCAGTGAACATGTTTAAACAGAATGGTGGGAAGTTAAAACTGGCCAATCTCAACAAACGGATTCGTCATCTCTTGGATGTGACGCGATTGCTGCCTGTTTTTGAGGTATATCGTACGGTGGATCAGGCGGTGCAGAGTTTTTGAGGGCAATCCCGACCAGGGGAGAAGGGGGAAGTTTCAAAAGCCAGGCTATTTTTTCGGTGAAGCGATGGGATCGATAAGGAAAGATCCGGTGCTCCGGCCAAGCGGTGCCGGAGTTTTTTATTGAACAATGGGATGAGGTGAACCATGTCGGTGGTGGTCGTCGTGGGTGCCCAGTGGGGCGATGAGGGAAAAGGAAAGATCGTCGATCTTTTGAGTCAGAAGTACGATGTTGTGGCTCGCTATCAGGGAGGGGCCAATGCGGGACACACCGTTCACATCAACGAAAAAACCTACATCCTGCATCTGATTCCCAGTGGAATTTTGCACCCCCATGTGGAATGCGTGATCGGGAACGGGGTGGTCATCGACCCGGTGGCCCTGCTGGATGAAATCGCTCTGCTGGAGAAGGAGGGGGTTTCGGTGCGGGGGCGCTTATGGATTTCCCAGAAAGCCCATTTGATCATGCCCTATCATAAATTGCTGGATCAGGTGACCGAGCAGCAGGCCGGGGTGAATCGTATCGGTACGACCGGGCGGGGCGTCGGTCCGGCCTATGTGGACAAGTTCAATCGCCGGGGCATCCGCATTGTGGATCTACTGGACCCCGATCTGCTGGAAAGCAAACTGCGGCGCAATCTGGAAGAAAAGAATGCCCTGTTGCAAAAAATCTACGGACACAGCCCCCTGAACATCGATCAGATCATTGACGAATATCTGCAATTCGACCGGTTGATCGATCCTTATGTGAGGGACATTTCCATCTACCTGGACCGGGCCGTTCGCGAGGGGAAACGGATATTGCTTGAGGGAGCGCAGGGGACGCTGCTGGATGTGGACCATGGGACTTATCCCTACGTGACCTCCTCCAACCCGGTGAGCGGGGGAGCCTGCATCGGGGTGGGGATGGGGCCTACCCGAATTAAGGCCGTGTTGGGGGTGTTAAAGGCGTACACCACTCGGGTGGGGGAGGGACCCTTCCCCACGGAATTGACCGGCGAGGAAGGTGAATACCTGCGGCAAACCGGAAAAGAGTTTGGGGCCACCACCGGCCGACCCCGTCGATGCGGATGGTTCGATGCCCTGGTCGCTCGTTACGCGGTGCGGATCAATGGCATCACCGAACTGGCCATCACCAAACTGGATGTACTGGACCAGCTGCCTCGAATCCAGGTATGTGTGGGATATCAATACCAAGGGGAGCGGCTGGATGAATTTCCTACCGATTTGAAGATTCTGCAACATTGCCGTCCCCTGTATCGGGAGTTGCCGGGGTGGCAAACCAGCACCCGACACCTGACGCACCCGGAGGAACTCCCTATCAATGCAAGGAAATATCTGGAGTTCATCGAAGAAACTATCGGAGCAAACATCAAAATTATTTCGGTGGGTTCCCGGCGCGATCAAACGATTTTCGTATGATTTTGCAGACAACCATGTTGTGCAGGCAGCGATAAAAGAGCAGCCGGGAATGAAGCCGACGCCCCGGCCGCGTTCCGTGGCATTCCGGAAGGTACTCAGGCCTGTTTAAACCGAATTTGCCGCATAATCCGCTCCAGGTCTACCCCATCGTCCCGAGCAATGGTCACCGCTTCCTCCAAAAAGTATTCATCTAAAGTGCGATAATAGTCCATCAGGTACAGCGCCACCAGCTCCTCAGAATCTTTCCGCGTCCAACCAGACCAAGAAGACGGATGAAGGGCTTTATCGGCATTTTCGTTTTTCATCCCCGGCCTCTCCCCATTTATACCTAATACAATTTTTTTAACGCTTCCAACACTTCCTGAAAGTTGTTGACCACCACATCGGCTTCTTTCAAAAAGGGCGCCGGCAGAGTGGTGGTAATCGCAATGCAGCGCATCCCGGCACTCCGTGCACTGCGAATACCCAGGGGGGCGTTTTCGATAACCACACACGCGTCCGGCTGGACCTCCAGCTGTTCCGCGGCCTTCAGATAAGGTTCCGGCGACGGTTTCGTATACTGGACGTCATCTGCGGTGATGATCACGTCAAAATAGTTTTCCAGGCCAAAGCTTTCCAGGGTTTGCCGGACTTGCTCCCGGCTGCTGCCCGTCACCAGCGCCACCTTCAATTCCTTCTCTTTGGCCCAGCGAAGCACGTCAATCAGGTAGGGATACGATTCCATTTTCTTGATTTTATCATAATAGTATTGTTTCTTCTGGATCAAACGGGGAGTCTCTTCGTAGGGAATGTTGTATTTCCGCACAATCTGGTTGGCCACCGTTTCCAGGTTCTGTCCTTCCAGCACATATAATTCTTCGGGGCTCATGTCGATCCCGTATTCCGAAAGGGCGCGACGCCAGCCTTCGTAATGCGATTCCATACTACGAACCACCACACCGTCAAAGTCGAATAGCAGTGCCCGCATGTTCAGCTCCGGTTTCTTTTCGCTTATAATTTAAACGTTCCCCGGCACCATTTTGGTGACCTGATTTGCAATTTTCTTCCCTTCACATTTTAATAGATGACGGCCAATAAACAAAGAGACATCTATATTAAATTTGGACCGACCTTTCCCGATCCCGTTACAGGAATGGGCAATCATGCCCCTGTATCCCAGGGTCGTTTTTCGGCGCAGGGTTGGGGGAAAGATCGCCCCATTGCCCGCCGTGCCAATGGATGACCGTTCCCAAGGCGGATGGCCGGTAGAGAGCCCGGCGGAAGCTGAAACCGGATTTTTCTTTGGTATTTCTCGGGAACAAGCGGTAAATTTCCCCCCAAAAAGTGGAGGTCCATTGAAAAAGGGTATTCTGGTACTCACCGTTCTGTTAGTCGGACTGGTGGGTTTGTTGTATCTGTATGTGAAAACGCGGGTGGCTGGACCCGTGGAGGGTGCCGGTGAGGCGGTTCAGCCCCTGCCGGAGGCGGAAGAGGCGGGGGAAATGTTGCGCGATTATGAGCGGGAATTTCGTCGGCACTCCCGAATTGTGTTGCAGGAGGAAGACGTTTCCCGGTTGATCATGGCCTCGGTACGGCGTTCTCTACCGCCCCGGGAGGCCGAACTGATTCGCTCGGTGCGCACCGAGATTCGCCCCGAAGGCGTCCAAATAGCGGTCGGGATCAATTTAAGAGCCGTTCCTCGTCAGGACTTGCCGGCGGAGTGGCACAACATCCTGATGGTGTACGAAAAAATGTTCGGGCAACAGGCGTTGGAGAACGTTCCCCTGGTCCTGCAGGGCAAACCCCGGGTGGTGAATCGTCGCCTGGAGTTTTTCGACGACGCCCGTCTGGAGGTGGCCGGGATTTCCGTCCCCCTGCAATTGTGGCTCCGCCGGTTGGGAAATGCTTCTGATCTGGAAAAACAGTTGCAAACCGCCCTTCCCATTCGCCATATTGAATTGCATGAAGGTTATGTAGTGCTCACAAAATAACGATCCATTCCTGAACGGGACTGGTAGAAAGGTGAACGTCGATGTCGCTTCCGGGATTTGCCACCAGAGAGTCCACCCGGGCCCATGCCCAGCGTTTGAGTCCGGAATGGAGCGCCGATGCCTTTCGGCGCCTGGGCCGAAGCGAGTTGTGGGTGTCGAAAATCGGGATGGGTACCTTCCACTGTCGCCCGGAAGACGAGGGCGGCCGGCAGGCCTTGCAGGAGGCGTTACGCCTGGGCATCAATGTAGTGGATACCTCGCCGATGTATGCCGACGGCGGGGCCGAACTGCTGATCGGGGAGGTGCTGACCCATGAGGCCGTCTGGTCGCAACTGCCCCGGGATCAGATTGTGGTGGTCAGCAAGGTGGGATACCTTCAGGGGGAAACGCTGGAACGGGCCCGGGAGCGGGAGCGTCAGAAACGACCTTTCAAGGACGTTTTGTCATTGACTTCCGATCTCTGGTACTGCATACACCCGCAGTTTCTGGAAGACCAACTAACCCGCAGTCTGGCCCGCCTGCATCTGGATACCCTGGATGTGTATCTGCTCCATAGTCCGGAATGTTTTTTCCTGGGTACCCGGGGTCAATCGGATCGGCAAAAAGCGGGACTGCGGGCGGAATTTTATCAACGGCTGCGCCGGGCGTTTGTGCACCTGGAAAAAATGGTGCAAGAAAAGCTGATTCGATATTATGGGCTCTCCTCCAATGCCTTTACCACCCACCCGGAAGCCTTCAATTTTGTGAGCCTGGGGGAGGTGTGGCGGGCCTACGAACAAGCCTGTGCAGAACGGCGGATACCACCGGAGGAAGGCCATTTGGCCGTTATCGAGTTCCCGTTGAACCTGATTGAACATGGCGCCGCTACCGCAGCGGTGCATGCCTTTGAGGGAAAGTGGTACACCCTGCTGGAACTGGCCCGGAAATTGGACCTGGGCGTGTTGGTCCATCGTCCCCTCAATGCTGTCTGGCGGAATGTGATGATCCGACTGGCGGATTTTGAAAATCCCGATCTGGCCGTTTACCAGGAACAGGTGCGCCGTCTTCTGATCAATTTCCGCGAAATGGAATCCCATCTCCTGCAGTTGCTGGAAAAAGTGTATCCCCGATCCCGATCGCAGGAAAAAGAGGCGTTGCTGGCAATGTTCTCCCTGTCTTCGCGGTTGGAAGCCCTCGCCCAGGAACTCAGCGATCCTTTGTCCGTGATTCAGCGGATCCAGGGGACCTATCTGGCGCGGATTCAGGAGGCAACCCGCACCATTTTTGGAAACGTGAAACCGGGAGAAGTCAATAAAATTCGCGATTATCTGGATGCGTATCTGGCCCATTTGAAGAAACTCATGCCGGCCATCGTGAAATATACCACCTCCCGCAACCGCGATCGTCTACAGCCTTTAATGCCCGTGCTGAAGCAATTCGAAGGGAGCGCGGAGGGGTTGTCGCTTGCGGGCAAGGCTTTGCTGTTTAGCTGCAGCGTTCCGGGTGTCGGCACGGCGCTCAACAGCATGCATGCGCCCCAATATGTAAGGGATGCCCAAGAGGTGTTTTCGCGCTACCTGCAAGTGACCCCGGAAATGCTGGCGGAGCTGGAAAGGATTTTTCCTCTGGATTGGGAACGATGGGTGTGATGGCCGATCCGCGTTGCACAGTGATGGCGCCGGGCCCATGGATCCGTTGGGGCGCAGGAAAAAGAATTTTCATTTGCCTGCTTCCCCTGACGGTGGCTATATTGTCGAACATTAAAATAATATGTTCGAATATTCGAGAACGATTATGGTTATAGAGAAGGCGGATCGCCGAGAAAATATATTGCGCGTGGCCCAGGCTTTGTTCTCGCGCTTTGGCCTGGCCAAAACGACCATTGAAGATATCGCCCGTCGGGCGCGGATGGGTAAGGCCAGCATTTATTACTACTTTCGGAACAAAGAGGCCATCTTCCAGGAAGTGATCGATAAGGAAGGGCGCGAACTCCGCCAGAAGGTGTTGCAGGCGGTTCAGGCGGAGAGCACCCCCCAGCGTAAAATTCGGGCCTATGTCCTTGCCCGGGCCACCGCCCTGAAGGAACTGGCCAATTATTACACCGCCTTTCGAGACGAATACCTGGAACAATACGCATTTATCGAGAAAGCTCGCAGGGAATACAATGCCTTTGAGCAACGTTTGATTCAGAACATCCTGCAGGAAGGGGTGGAAAAGGGGCTCTTTGAGATCGAGGATGTGGGTTTAACCGCGGAAGCCATTCTGGCGGCCTTGAAAGGTTTGGAATATCATTGGACCATTCATGTTCCCTTGGAGGTGATCGAACGCCATGTGGATACCCTGCTGACCATTTTGTTTCGGGGAATCGAAAGGCGGCAATAATTTTTTCCCCGGTATCGAATTTAAAACGATATTGGTCGAAATATAGCACGCTCGGGAGGCGGCTATGAAGATCGTGGCCCAATACGTGTTGCGCCTGCGCACGGTGATTCTGGTACTCACTCTCGGAATGACTCTGTTCTTCTCTTTCCAGCTGACTCGCCTTCGGGTCAACAGCGATATTCTCGCGAATCTCAACCCGGACGATCCTGCTGTGGTGCTGTTTAACCGGATCGGGGAGGCGTATGCGGGCACCGAACTGGCTCTGGTGGGTCTGGAAGCCGACGACGTGTTTACCGTCCAGACGCTTCGGGTGATCCAGCAGTTGACGGAGGCGTTTTCCCGGATACCCGGGGTGGCTTCGGTCACGAGTGTGACGGATGTTCTGGACATCCGCTCTGTGGAGGGGGGATTGGAAGTGGGGCGGTTAATTGAAGGGCACAATATTCCGTCCGACCCTGAGGCATTGCGCCGTATCCGCCGGTATGCCCTTTCCCGGGAAATGTATCGGGGTCGCATTGTCTCTCCGGATGGGCGGATCACCATCATTGTCACCCGCTTGCAACAGCAGGCCGATAAGCAGACGGTGGCCACCGAAATCCAGCGCATCGCTCGGGGATTGGCGCCCGGTTATCGCCTGTATTTTTCGGGGCTTCCTATGCAAATGGTCGAAATAAACCGGATCATCATCCAGGATATGATCCAGCTGGTTCCGGTGGTGATCCTGTTGCTGGTGGGCATGCTGTATTTCAGTTTCCGCTCCTGGCGGGGGGTTTTATTGCCCCTGGCCACCGTGCTCATCAGCACCGTTTGGGCCATGGGACTGATGGCCGGGTTGCAGGTGGAATTGTCGATCATTTCCAATATCATGCCGGTGATTCTGATTGCCATCGGTTCGGCGTATGGGATTCACATGCTTGCCCGCTACCAGGAAAACATGCAGCGGCGATCCGAGGGGGATATCGGGATTCGGAATGCTCTGGCCGAGGTGGGGGTGCCGATTCTTCTGGCCGGGGTGACCACGTCGATCGGGTTCTTCTCGTTTGCCGGTTCCTACCTGAGGTCGGTCACCCATTTTGGTGTTTTTACCGGCATCGGGGTAGGGTTTGCCCTGGTGGTTTCTTTGACCGTTATTCCGGCGGTATTGAGTTTCCTGCCTCCGCCCCGGCGGGAACAGAGGCGCTCCCGGTCCCGCCCCGATGCCCTGGTACGCCTCATGGATCGGCTTTCCGGATGGGTGGTGCGTCGGGGAAAAACCATTGTCCTGAGCGCCGCTGTGGTAGTGGGACTGGCCTTGTTGGGGTTGCCCCGCCTGCATCGGGAAGTCAATATCATGGAATATTTTCCTGAGGACACGGGTATCCGCATCGCCGAAAAAATGATGGAGACGCATTTCGGTGGCTCCACCCCGATCCAGATCGTCGTCCAGGGCGATCTGAAACATCCGGCGGTTCTCAAAGAGATGCGACGCCTGGAAAGGTTCCTGAAGACCCTGCCCTACGTCAGCCAGCCCCAGTCGGTAGCGGACCTGATCTGCGAGATGAATCGAGTGGTGAATCATCATTACACCATCCCCGATTCGCGCGATGGGGTGGCCAATCTGTGGTTTTTTATCGAAAGTGAATCGGTAATGGAACAACTGGTCAATGCCGATGCCACCGAGGGCATTGTTCAGGCCAAGCTGGCGACCATGGCAACCCAGGAAATTGTAAAAACGGTGAATCGCATCCAGCGCTTCTTGCAGGAGCGGGTGGACACCAGTCTGGTCATGGTCGAGGCATCGGCGTGGGGCCATCCCTGGATTCGGGCTTACGGGATCGACCGTATACTGGAACAGATTCTCTGGGAGGTGCAATGGCGAGCCGGGGCCGTCCGCCTGGACACCGTGGCGTTGCGGCGGGGCATTGAACAGGTGGCGGAGCTGCGCTCGGTGACCTTTTCTCCCCGGGACCTGGACGCCATCGGGCGACAGCTGACCGTGTTTTTTTACGAAGATGCGGAAATTGAAATATCCCGGGAAGACCGGGTGCAGGCCCTTGTGGAAAGATTGCTGCAAGCATTGAAACGCGGCCGGGTGCCCCCCGCAGGTTGGCTGGTGCAACTGATCCGCCGTTACGGAGGCGATGTGGCGCATCGGCAACCCCGGGTGGTTCAGGAAACCGCACGCTCTCTGGAGCGTCTACTCGAGGAAGTCTGGAAGCAGCGTCGGATTCAACAGGGAATGAGCCGTGTGCTGCCCCTGTTTTCGGCAAAACTCCGGGCGGATGAGGATTTTCGAGACGCCCTTCGGGATTGTCTGTGGTTGTGGAATGAGGATTGGATCGCCATACCGGCCTCGCTGGCGGAAAAGAGCGGGGTGACCGGCGAACCCGTGCGGGTACGCTTCATCCAATCCGGTTTGCCCACCATCTTTGTCCGATTGGACGAGAGCCTGTTGAAAAGCCAGATTCAAAGTCTGGCCATTGCTTTTGGCCTGGTCGCCTTGATTTTAATCCTGCAATTGAAGTCCCTGATGGGGGGGCTAATGGCCATCTCCCCGATTGCCCTGACCGTGTTGCTCAATTTTGCCTTGATGGCATATTTGAACGTTCCGCTGGATAACGCCACCATGATGATCGCCGGCATTGCCATTGGCATCGGTATCGATTACGCCATTCACTTTACCAGCCGGTTTAAGCAGGAGTATTCGGTTCAAGCTTCGCTGAAACAGACCCTGGAACGGACTCTTGCCACCACAGGAAGAGCCATTCTCATCAATGCGCTTTCGGTGGCATTGGGATTTGTCATTCTGGTGTTTGCCCGCTTGATACCCATTCAGCGCTTTGGATGGCTGACGGCAACCACCATGCTGTTTAGCGCCGGGGGCGCCATTCTCTTTCTTCCGGCCCTTCTGATGGTAACCCGGGCCCGTTTCATGGGGAATTTATCCCGATCCTCGCAAACCGCCCATCCCCGCGAGAAGGCCGGTATACAATCACCCTATGCCCAAATCAAAGGAGGAAAGTCATGAACAGGATACAATTGGTAGGAATTCTGGGTTTATTGATCAGCGGCGCGGTGTTACAGGCACAGGACGCAACCGCCATTTTGTCCCGGGTGGATTCGGTCATCAATGCTCCTCGGGATCAAAAAGCCACCATGACAATGATTTTAGTGGATAAGCGGGGCAACGAAAAGGTGCGGCAGGCCGAATTTATGCAGAAGGGTAACGAAAAGCGAATTTTGCGCTTCACCGCACCGGCGGATCAGAAGGGCATTGCCTTCCTGAGCCTGCCCAATGATGTGCAATACCTGTATATGCCGGCTTTTCATAAAGTGCGCCGGATTGCTTCCCATGTCAAGAATACGAAATTCGCGGGTACCGATTTTACTTACGAGGATTTGAGCGCCTTTAGTTACTCCAAGGATTTTACCGCCACCTTGCTGGAGCAAACCGCGGATTTCTGGATACTGGAACTGATCCCCAGGCCGGGAGCCCAGAAGGATTATGGGAAGCTAAAGATGTGGGTTCGTCGGGATAACAATTATCCGGTAAGGGTGGAGTTCTACGACAGGGCCGGGAATCTGTGGAAGGTCATGGAGCGCCGCCGGATTACCCGGGTGGGGAAGTACTGGGTGGCTCGGGAGATGGAAATGAGCGATTTGAAAGAACAGCACCGCACCATCATCCGGTTAACCGATATCCGGTTTGATATGGGCCTGTCGGATAAAGTCTTCACCCGTCGCTATTTAAAGCGCGGCAAATAAAAGGAGGAGCTCGCCATGAAACATTACCTGTGGGGCATCGTCCTGGTGGGCCTTATCGGAATGGAGGGATTATGGGCCCAGATCAATCCCGGCGGATACGTACAAACCTATAACCGACTGCGTCTGCAACAGAACGGTAAATACACCTGGAACGAAAATCGGCTGGGTTTAACCTGGGAAGGAGGCGTGTCCGATCGATTGCATTTTTACAGTCGGCTCCGTTTGCGGGCCTTCGGTTTGCCCGTGGTGAGCCGGACTGCGGATTTGCAACGCCGGGAAAAAGATCGGGTCCTGCCCTGGACGCTGGAATTTCGGGAAGCCTATATCGATGTGTACGATTTCCTAATCCCCAATCTGGATATTCGCATTGGACGACAGCGCATCGCCTGGGGTACCGGCGATGGATTAAATCCCACCGATAATCTCAACCCCGATGATCTGGAAGATATCTTCGATTTCGGTCGCCATGTCGGCAGCAATGCCGTTTCCCTGCAGTATTATCTCCATGATCTGACCCTGCAGTTGGTATACATTCCCGTCTTCACGCCGGCGATATTACCCTTTGGCGACTGGGCCGATGCTTTTCGCACTACTTTGCCCGTCCCCGGAGAGGTCCGAATCCGTTCCTATCAGGACACGGTTCGGCTGCCCCAGAACAGGCTGACCCACACCTCCAGTTTTGCGGTTAAAATCAGCGGAATGCTGTTGGGCTATGACTGGTCCATCAGTTATTACCAGGGACGAGATGATTTGCCCTTGTTAACATCGGTAGCGCTCATGCCGACCGACAATGTGGGCGAATTTGATCTTCAGGCGGAGTTAACCTTTCCTCGGTTTCGGGTTCTGGGGGCGGATTTTGCAGGGGAGATCCGGGGGGTGGGACTCTGGGCCGAAGCGGCCCTGTTTTTTCCGGAAAAAGTCTATCGACAGCTGCGCATTGTCGGACTGCCGCCGGGGGTGGGACGGAAAACCGAATTGGCCTTAGGCGACCGACCTTATCTGAAGTTCGTCATCGGCGGTGATTATACTTTCCGCAATGGATGGTATGTGAATGCCCAGTACCTCCACGGATTTCTACATGAACGGGGTCGGGAGGAGCTGGTGGATTATTTTTTACTGCGATTGGAAAAGCGAACCCTGAACGATGCCCTTAAGATCGTCCCCTTGGGCATCGCCCTGGCTATTCCGGACTGGAATAATGTCAGGCAAAACTATGGGATAGCCGGCGGTCCTCAAATTGCTTATCAACCCGTGGATGCGCTGGAGATTTCCTTAGGCGCCTTCATTATTCAGGGTAAAGGGGATAACCTATTCAGCAAGGTGGAGCAACTGGATGAAGGGTTTTTCAAGGTGACTTATCATTTTTAAGGATTCGG
>WFTQ01000058.1 GCA_015485355.1 bacterium
CACCTACGCTGCCAACAACCCGGTGGTTGTTTATGATCCCGATGGGCAGTACCTTGAGACGCTGGTAGATCTGGTTTCCCTAGGGGTCTCGGTGTATGACGTGGTAAAGGATCCGGGAAGTACCAGCAATTGGATTGGGTTGGGATTGGACATTGTCAGCCTTGCGTTGCCCGGCGCTGCGGCTTTGGGAACGGTCTATAAGGCCGGAAAGAAAGCAAGCCAGGCGGTTGATGTTGCCAAAAGCGCAGAAAAAATTGGCGAGGCTGCTGGCTCTTCCAAGAAAGTCACCGAAGGAGTGTACGAAGTAGTCACGACTGAAGGAAAAACTTATGTCGGGCAGTCAAAGAATATTGACCGGCGTTTAAAGGAACATGTACGATCAGGTAAAATCACCAAGGAAGCGGCTGAACAGGCAAAACGAACTGAAGTGAAGGGGACAAGGAGACAGAAGGAAGTAGCAGAGCAAAATGTAATTAATCAGAAATATGGTGGAGTTGAGAATACCGTTAACAAGAAAAATCCTGTAGCAAAGGAAAAATGGGAAAAAGAAGGTGTAAAGCCCCCCAACAAGGAGGAACAATAAAATAGAATTTGTACAGGGGGCGCATAATACATGTTCCTATATTGAGTTAATCATTTGGAGAACAAAATGAAGAATCCTTATGAAATAAAAGAAGTCAACGGTTTTAAAATAAGAATGACCGAATTTGGTCCTTCTTTGATAATCGATCCGAATCATGTAATGGAATCGAAGGAATTTATGGTTAAGAATAATATCAAAGGATTGGAGATAAATGTTTCTGTAAATTTTGATACAAATGATTTGAGCTTTTTGGAACACTTCGATTTCATTACACATTTAAACATTATTCACTATCGTATAGATGATATGTCGCCCCTTTATCATCTTAAGAATCTTTTAAGCCTCGCCGTTCAAGGGCATTATACTTCTCCCATTGATTTCTCCCGTTTTCCAAAACTAATTCATTGTTTTCTTGAATGGACAAAGGGTGCTGACTCAATTTTTGAGTGTGTTACTCTAAAGAAACTTTATATTAATAGCTACAAAGGCAAAAACGCAGATAAATTTACAAAACTCATAAATCTGGAATCGTTGAAGATAGGTAATTCTCCGATAGAAAATATTGAAGGTTTAAGAAGCTTGGGTAAGCTAAGGGAATTGGGATTATATTATCTTCGGAAACTACAATCGCTAAAAGGCATTGAAGAGTTAACAAATCTTGAGGTTCTGGATTTATATACCTGTCGGAAGATTTCTTCTCTGAAAGAAATAGAGAATCTGAAAAACTTAAGAAAGTTACTGTTTAACAATATGGGAGAAATTGAGTCAATAAAAGTATTGGAGAATTTGCCAAATCTGGAATGGGTATTGTTTTATGAAAGTACAAATATCTTAGATGGCGATTTAACACCCTTGACAAAGTTGCCTAAGTTATCCAGGTTGGCTTTTCAAAACAGGCGTCATTATACCCATAGGTGTGAAGACTTTCCGGCTTGTCAGAGATGATGGGTGGTCTTAAGCACTTTTCTAAATGAACAAATAATTTCTGCATGCTTATTGCACACTTTTTTCCAGCGCCGCAAGGGAGACCAGCAGCCTGACTGAGTAAGCCGCAACGCTCGCGACGGATACGCCACGAACGCAAAGGTAAAATATTTTTCGGTTAAATCGTTGCTCCTGAAAAATTCCTTAAGATATTAGTAATACTGGAATTAGGAGTATCTATTTGGTATATTAAATTGCAAGAAAAGAAAGATATTGCTTAAAAACCTTGCAATTTTAAACCAATTTAGGAGGGTCATCACTTGCTGAGCCGCACTGAAAGTCCAGAGGGCATGCCAAGAGATATGTTCAGGCAACCGCTTGCCGAGATGATAGATACGAAACATAAGTTAGTCGTTCTTTCCAAAACGATTGACTGGGACGGCCTTGAGGCGTCCTTAAGTGGTCTTTATACCTTAGAGAAGGGTCGGCCGGGCAAACCCATTCGGTTAATGGTATCATTGCATTATTTAAAATACATGTACAATCTTTCCGATGAGGAAGTGATAGCCCGTTGGTTGGAGAATCCGTATTGGCAATATTTTAGTGGTATGCAGTATTTTCAGACGGAGTTCCCCCTTCATCCGACTTCGATGGTCAAATTTCGCCGACGATTAAAGCAGGGAGATTTGGAGGAGATTTTTCAGAAGACAATAGAGAGTGGTTTAAAGCTAAAGGTCATCAAACGCAGGGATTTCAAGCGGGTTAATGTGGATACTACGGTTATGGAGAAGCATATCAGTTACCCCACGGATGGAAAACTCTACTATCGAGCCATAGAGAAGTTGGTGAAATTAGCGAAGCGTCATGGAGTGGAGTTACGTCAGAGTTATGTGCGGGTGGGCAAAGAGGCGTTGGTGTTGGCGCAGCGTTATGCCCATAGTCGCAAGATGAAGAGAGCGCGGGCTCAGATAAGGCGATTACGGACTTATCTTGGTCGATTGTATCGGGATATTCGTCGTAAGGTGGCTGGGATGTCGGTAGCCACCCGTGAGGCCTTCGCAAAGATGTTACGCCTGGTTGAACGTTTATTAAATCAAGAGAGAAATGATACGAATAAACTGTATTCATTGCATGAGCCGGAGGTTTCCTGTATTGCGAAGGGCAAGGTTCATAAGAAATATGAGTTTGGTAGCAAGGTTTCGCTTGTGACGACATCGCGTGGAGGCTTTATCGTAGGTGCCTTAAATTTTACTGGCAATCCCTATGATGGTCACACGCTGCAGCAATCGATAGAGCAAATGGAGCGTGTATGTGGAGCTACTCCGGAGAAGATATTCGTAGATAAGGGGTATCGTGGTCACAATTATACCGGAAGAGGTGAAGTTTACTTTCCGGGTCAATATCGCAAGCGGGGGGCGCCGCCCCGGAAGTGGTTTCGTCGACGAAGTTCGATAGAAGCGAGCATTAGTCATGCAAAACAAAAGAACCGGTTATCTAGAAATTATCTGAAAGGAGTACAAGGAGATGAGATAAATGCTATTTTGGCTGCTTGTGGACATAATTTGAGATTGATTCTCGGCTCAATCTCTTTTTGGCTTAAAAATATTTGGGCAATTTTAGCAATTCTGAACAATAGTTCGAGGAATTACTTCAAACAGAAAGCCAGGATTCATAGCAAAGTTGCTTTATTTTACTCTTAAAAATGACTTTTTCAGGGGCAACGAATTAGCCTTCCAGCCGATGGGCTCCCAGATGCCCAAAGCGAAAAAGAATCTTACTTTCTAAACAACCTGTAACATTTCGCATACCAATGACATGGGAGCCTTACTCTTGAGCAATATGGCCGTCCGGGCTGTCCCCAAACAGCCAATTCCACGTTTCAGTTAGGGTTAAAATCTGAAGCCCAAACTCAAGGCAGTGGACCATCCATGATAATTCCAACCATTGGTGTACAATTTTGCGGTAAAACTGTTAAATAATTTCGCGGAAAGTGCTAATTCAGTGCCGATGCCGAATTCATAATAGAAGCGCCGTTTGGACTTGCTTTCAATATTATTATTCTGTTGCACCCAGAGTACACCCTGCGCCAGGAACGGACGGAAACGCCACATTTTAAATGGATAACCAACGATCGCAAAAGAAGATTGCACATTGAATTCGTTGCCGTTCGGATTTGTGGTTTCGCCATACAAACTTTCAACGGCATACTTTAACCCCAAATCACTTCTCATGAAATATTGTAATTGGAAGCCCAGCGAAATCGGATTATTGATCGCGGTTACTTGATATAGATTGCCCGTCTGGTCGCCAAAATAGGAAGATATAAATGAGACGCTCCATTTATTGTCCTGGGCGAACGCAAAACCGGCGAGGAGAAACAATACAGCGATACTTTGATGGAACAATTTGGTAAACATGATACCCCTCCTGGATTATGGTTGAAAGTGAATTATTTTCTGATGGAAAGATAAACCCTGGAGGTTATCATTGCGCTGCACTTCCTGCCAAAAACGTTGCTGAGTTTGACCGCATCGTGCAGCGTCTGACATTTTTGGTGCAGCATTTACCGGAGGGAGCAATACAGCTGAATTCGTCCGAATTCAAAGACGTTATTTCCCGAAACGCCCCCCTTGGGGCACCATGGGCCGATTCGCCGGAAGTGGGAGCCGCTTCAACAATTTGAGGAATGCTTTTTCAGAAATTTGGACGGCGCTTGCCCAAAGGTTTCACGGAAAGCCCGGGCAAAAGCAGAGGTGTTGCTGTACCCGACCATGAAGGTGATCTCAGACACGGTACCGGCGCCTTTTTCCAGTAATTGCCTGGCCCGCTCCATGCGCAATTGCCGGATATAAGCGGCCGGGGTGCAGCCCAACAATCCCTGTAACTTGCGATACAACTGCCGTTCTCCGATGCCAATTTTCCGGCACAAGCTCCCAACCTGAAAATGTTCATCTTCCATGTTCTCCTCAACCACCTGTTGGAGCCGCTGGAGGAACTGTTCGTCTATCGGCGTGACCGCCACTCCGGAGGCGGTGATTTTCAACGGCTGTCGTCGCTGTTCAAGCAATTTCCGGCGCATTTCAATGAGTTTGTGCACCCGAATCTGTAACTCACGGGTATTAAACGGCTTGATCAAATAGGCGTCCACCCCGCTCTGCAACCCCTCAAGCCGTTCTTCTTCCGCCGCTTTTGCGGTCAGCATAATGACGGGAATGTGGCTGGTCAATTCATGGGAGCGGATGCGGCGCACCAATTCGTAACCGTCGATGTTGGGCATCATCACGTCGCTAATGATGAGATCGGGAACCAGATGTTGCGCCATCTCAAAGCCCCGAGCACCGTCCGTCGCCTCGGCGATGGTGTAGGTCTCTTGCAGATTTTCGCGAATGTACTGCCGCATATCCGGATGATCTTCTACAATCAGGATAATCCGGCCATCCTGAGTGGATTCTTCTTCGACGGGGGAGACCGGGGGGATGGATTTCGATTCCACAGTCCAGAGGACTTCTTCCTTTGAAAAATGCTTATGCCCCAGCGGCAACCGGACGGTGAATACCGTTCCCACCCCGACCTTGCTGGTAACGTGAATTTCTCCGGAATGCAATTCAACCAGTTCCTTTGCCAGAGCCAGCCCGATGCCGGTACCTCCATAACTCCGTGTATTGCCGTTTTCCACCTGGTAGAAACGGTCAAAAATGTGCGGCAGTTGGTCTTCCGGGATGCCAAGTCCGCTGTCCCGCACCCGAATTTCCACCCATCCCGCCCGCACCTCATCGCCGGTGACCTGGACATGGACAGACACTTCCCCGCCTTCGGGGGTAAACTTGATGGCATTGGCCACAAGATTAATAAAAATTTTCTTGAGCTTTTCCGGCTCGAAGTAGACATCGATTCCGTCCTGCTCGGCGTAGAACCGAACGCCCAACCGCTTTTGCGCAGCCAGCGATTCGAAGGAAGCAAACAGTTTTTTGAGAAATGGAACAATGTTCACCACTTGCACTCTGATGGGCATCTTGCCGGCTTCCAATTTGGCCACATCCAGCAATTGGTTGATGAGTTCCTGTAATCTCCTGGCGTGCCGGATGGCCGTATCCAGTCTCCGTGTGAGCCGGGGTTCTTCGATTGCTTTCTCCACGCCGTCGAGTTGTCCTAAAATCAAGGTCAGCGGCGTGCGAAACTCATGGGATATATTGGCGATAAAACGGGATTTCATCTGGTCCAGCTCTTTGAGCTTTTCCGTTTCGAAGCGCTTCCTCGTCAACTGGTCTTTGAGGCGAATGCGGCTGAGCTCATACCTCCGGATGCCGTATAAAAGCGCCAGGATCAGCAAGATCGACAGTCCATACGTCCATCCGGTACGATACCAGGGCGGTAGAATCGTAAATGCAAACGTTGCTTCCGGACTGTGTTGACCGTACACATTGCGGGCGCGCACCCGGAAAACATACTCGCCTTCCGGGAGATTGGTGTAATCTTTCTTCGCGTCCACCCCCCACTTGGACCAATCCGCGTCGAACCCCTCCAAAAAGTATTGAAATTGATTGGCGGATGGTGTATCGTAACTGGGGGCGGCACATTCAAAGCGCAAGGCGTTATCGCGATAGGTCAGGACGGGGATGTTCCCTCCCTGCTCTACCGGTTCGCCACCAAAAATGGTGGAGTCCCCATCGACGGTGGCCACGCGGCGGATGAGTGCCGGGAAATCGGTTCCGGGAACTTTCCGATTGGAGGGGTCATAACGAAACAAGAGATCGTCCCCCCCAAACCAGATCGTTCCATCCCCATCACGGAACAACGCCCAGATCAACCCATGGGGTGTTTTGACAAAAGGTTCACCCAGCCAGCGGAAGGCGCCGGTTTGTTCCCGAACGGCGACCCGCATGCGGCGTCCATCCAGCACCATCCAGGCCTCACCCCTTTTGCCATTAATGAGAAAACTGTAATAGCTAAACCCGTCTCGAAAAGGCAGTCCCCTGATCGTGTCCGGCACAAAGCGATTTTTTTCTGCATCGAATCGAAACATTTTGTTACGCGTGTGAGCGAAAAGAGCGGAACCGTCGTGCACCAGGTAGATTCCCTGCCCGGTGGGCAGGCCGGCACTGGAATCATAGGACACGATTTGGGGATTTTGGAAACCCGGGCCCGGAAAGGTAACTCGGAACACAACATCCGTTCGGGTTTCCAACCATAATTCGGAGCCGTTTACTTCAATGATGTTGTAGACACTCCGTCCGGTATTTAAAATCCGTCCCCGATTTGCCCATTGCCCTTGAGTCCATTCCAGAACCGCCACTCCGTTCTTCAATCCGGCAAAGATCCACTTGCCATCATACGGGGATCGAGCAAACGACAGGGCGCCGTATCGTTGCTCAGCGGGATCGGCCAGGAACCTGGCCTCATCACCGGTTATTTCGAAAATGCCGTCATCTGTGGCCGCCAGAAGCGATTGATGAACAGAAAACAACGCCCAACAGGACGCTTCAATTCCGGCGACCGGGACAAAATGGGATTTGGAAACGGTGGCACGCTGCCGGCGATTTGCCTTCATGAATTGAGGGGCCAAATAGAGTACCCCCTGGCTGCCGCCCACGTAAAGGACCCCCTGATGCCGAAGAATCGATCCGGTACTCCCAATAAATCCGGTTTGGGGATTGAAAAAAGACAATGGAGCACCGTATTCAACGCGCGCGATACCGGTTTGCAACGCCAACCACATGCCACCCTCCCGGTCGAGGTAGATGTATTTGACATCGTTGCTTAGCAGTCCCGATCGCTTGTCGATTTGAAAGAGGAATTTGCCGGTCTTGTCGATGATGATCACACCCCCCTTAAGCGTGGCGATGGCATAACGATCATGCGGAAGGCGGGCCACGTGGTGGATGCGGCTCTCTTTTAACAGGCCGTCCACTTCAGTCTTGAAGGGTTTCAGGCTATGGCCATCATAAAGGAACAGCCCCCGGGTGTAGGCGGCCATAAGCAGGGTGTCCGTTTTCCTCTCCGAATCTCTTGAAAATCGGGACCCCGAATACGCGGCGATGCCGCGGACATCCAAACGGGCCAGTTGGCGCCCTCCCGATAGCGCACGGAGTGAATCATCCTGCATCCGCAGCAAACCGTGATCCTGCTGCTGGATATAGAGGACATCCTTTTCAATAAAAGCTTTCTGAAAGCGATATCTACCCTCCCATATCCGGATTTGGCCATTCATCAGGCGGAATATTTTCCGGGATGAAATAAAATAAACCCTTTCACCTGCGGCGACAACATAATTGATGTTAACCGGTTCACGATTCGCTGTCTTCAGTTTGGAAATCAACGATACCGCTCGCAGGGTGGCAGTGGAATCCGGGGCTAAATAGCCGAAATCGCTTTGCGCCCTAAAATATAGGATTCCATCGGCATCGATGGTTAAGGAGCGCATTCGACTATTGTTCGGCGCGGGAATCATCCGCCACGACCGCCCATCATATTGCAAAATTCCGGAATTGTTGACGGAATAAATCAAACCCCGCTTATCCTGAAGAATGTGCCAATTCTGGGCGTCACCGCCGGTGGTCTGCGGGGGGTAATTTTGAATAAAAGGAAGGCCGGTTTCCGGGTGTAACAGCGTTTGCCCGGACACCATGCCAATAATTAATTGTAACAGCATCATCGGAAGAAATAACGTCCTGATGCTATGCAATCGTTTTATAAAATCCCCAGGGAGAATCATCGACGTCTCTATAAAATCAACGGCTGAATCAGACATGGTTCCAACATTCTCCTTTTTAAACAAATTCACCGATGTGGACTTCGCCCAAAATTTATGCCCTTGTCAATCACTCGCAGAAGCGTTCGGATAAACCGGTATTCGCGTTTTGGATCGCTTCTGAAATTACCAGCGTTTTCGGGTGATGAAAAATTTTAAGGGGAGTAGTGGAATAGTTCGGGAGAAGAAGCTGTCGGTTATTCATCTATGATCAAGGGGCATTTGTTCGACCCCTGGGGTACAGAAGGATTTTCCCGGAAGAAGCAGGCGAGGCTCCCTTTGGCATTCCCTCTTTTATAACAATGCTTTCGATTTTGTTACAACGGGAATAGATTCAACCGATTCCGAAATCGCCAATGAAATTTCCCCTCGAATTTTTCCAGAGGAACGCTCCATGCTCAGGAGATTCCCTTTAATTGAATTTATTTTAAGATTAGGAAGACGTCTCCTTTTTTTAACAAGAACGGTTTTATTCCAGGCATTGGTTTGAGAGGGTTTACCCCCCTTCCCGTTGCCACGCCATTCCGGAAAACCAAAGCCTTACAGTAAACCGCAATCCGCTTAACCCGATCATTTTTTTTGTTTGGCAATATAATTAAAGAAAACATGAATTTCCAAAATAAATTTCGGTATTGTGGCTTTAATTGTGTCGGGTTGAAACTTCGATTCAAATCCGCCTCCTGGGGATCCAGACCTGTCTCTTATACACA
>WFTQ01000059.1 GCA_015485355.1 bacterium
ATGGGACTGGCACCCTGCACATACGCCAGCACCCCTCCGACTACACAGGCCCCCGCCAGCATCCCACTGCGCAACCCCGCCATGGGATTCTCATTAGCAGGATGATTCAGGGAATCCTCCAGATGATTCAAGGCACTGGACAGGATTTGCGGCGACCGCATGACCACATCCAGCAGCTCCGGGAGTCCCCGGGCGAACTGATTCAGAATGGTTCGGGGATTGTAGTATTTTAGATAGATATGGCGAATGTGTCGATAAGACACTTCGGGGATGTTCAATTTGGGATCCAGCATAAGTCCCACGCCTTCGAAGGTTACCAGAGCCTTGACCATCAGGGTCATTTCCATGGGGAAATAGACTCGAAAGCGGGCTCCCAGGGTCAGCGATTCCAGGATCAACTGCGCCAGACTGAAATTTCCATACGAGGCCTGTAACCGAAACCGCCGCAATAAATCGGCCACCGCCCGACGGAAACTGAGCGGGTCCCCTCCCTTGCCCATGCGAGCTAACGAAAGCAGATATTTGGCGGAATTTTCAATATCCCCCCGAACCAGCGAATGATAATAAAACAGGAGTTTCGTCTTTATTTTTTCATCAAACCGCCCCACCATACCCAGATCAATGAATCCGATTCGGGGACCGGGAAGGACGATCAGGTTGCCCGCGTGCAGATCGGCATGAAAGAAACCGTCTTCATATAGCATTTTGATAATGGCATGGGCACCCAGGTCGATGATCTTCTCGCGATCGGACCGGCTTAAATGAAAAATTCGGGGATCATTGGGTTTAATACCTTCAAAATACTCCATACACAACACGTCCCGGGACGTATATTCCCGAAAGATGCGAGGGAAGACGATATCCGGTTCGTGGGCAAAATTCGCGGCAAAAATTTCTGCATGATCGGCTTCGTAAGTTAAATCGATCTCTTTTTCCGTATAATTACAAAATTCATCGATAATCATCTTGGGCTGATACTGTGGGATAATGAGTTGAAGAATCTGAGACAGAATCTGAAGCAGCTTCAGATCCGAGAGGATGGCTTCCCGAATGCCGGGCTTGATCACTTTCAAGATCACCGGTTGATTATTGACCAACACAGCCCGATGCGTCTGGGCAATGGAAGCCGATCCGACCGGCTCCAGTTCAATTTTCTGGAACAGTTCCTGAATCGGGCGTCCCAGGCTGGTTTCGATGATTTCCTGAATCACCTCGAAGGGCACTTCCGGGAGCTGATCCAGCAGGGATTTTAACTCCACGGTAATGCTTTTGGGAAGGATGTCTTCCCGAATCGCCATGATTTGACCCAGCTTGATGTAGGTCGCCCCCAGCATTTCCAGGCGTCGCCGCAGTTGCACACTGAAGGGCTGATGCCGCAATTCCCGCATCACCAACGGACGCAAAACAAACGCCAGGAAACGACTCCCCAGGGAGCGGATGCCCTTCTTCCGGTAAGGCGGCAAAGCATTGACGTGAGCAATGAGTCCCCCCGCCAGCAGACCGAGGAAATGCTTGTACAGCAGGAAAAAACGATTGATAACACTGCGGTACAAATCCAGGCGGTTAAAAGCACTTTTACGGCGACGGACCCGTTCCGAGGTGGACAATCCACCATTACTGGGCAGTTCCGAAGTGGGAACCATCCGGGGAGGTGTCAAATCGGTATATAGGGATGTTTTCTCCATCGCCTTTCATAACCATTTTCATGGTATAATGTAACCGGAAATGTTAACAAATCAAAATGACAATCCTCAACCCCTCTGGGGCCCCTTCCGGTAAGCGATTTCACGCAGGGAATTCCATGTGACCGGGCATAAAGGGGGAGGGACACGGCTCCCCCCTCCCCCACACCGCATTCCGGAATCGCCGCCATCAAGCCCTGGTGGCTTTGGTGCCCGATTTGACCGACTTATCCAACTTTTCTTCAATGGCAGCCAGGCGTTCGGCCAATTTATCGACCTTTTCTTCCAGTTCCTTAATCTCGTCTCGAGAGGAAATTCCAATATTTTCCAGAGTATTTCGAATACGCGTTTCCAGGGATTTGTAAAATTCATCGAATTTCTTACTCAACTCTTCCTTTTTTTCGCTGGTAAATTCTTTGCCCTTTTTCTCCAGCGCCTCGCCCTTTTGAGTAAATTCTTTCCCTTTTTCCAGGAACTTGTTAAAAAGAGCCGTGCCCTCTTCTTCCACGGTGGCAAACAGACCCAATCCCGCTAAAAAAATTTCCCGGGTCTTTTCCACAATTTCTTCAGGAATTCGTTTGGTGGTTTCCTGAGTCTTCGTTTCTGCCATGGTGTACCCTCCTTTTTGTGAGTTTTGGGTGAATTATGGTTAACGATCAGATGTTTCCTTTGGCTTTTCCTTCAACAAATCCCGGATCATCTTCTCCAGAGAATCGATGCGGGCTTTCAATTGTTCAATTTCGTCCTCTTTTTTATGTTTCAACAATCTCGCCAGGGGTGCCGGTACCAGATGGTCCAATTGCTGACTGACCTGCTGCAAGCCATCGTCGATCAAGGTATTTCCCCAACGGATGATGCCATGCAACACTTCTTTGGATAACAGCGCCCGACCCTTTTTACCTTCTTCCAGAATGACCTGGGTCAGGGTTTGAGCGGTAATATCCTGCTCGGTATTCTTGTCCACTACTTTTACGTCAACGCCCTCACGAATGAGCCGGGCGATCTCTTCCAGAGAGATGTACCGGCGAGCCTCGGTGTCGTACAACTTGCGGTTTTCATATCTTTTGATGATTCGCGTCATAGGACCTCCGGCAAAAATTTACGCATCGTGTCATCATTTCTTTCCGGTTTATCCACCTACCACAGCAAACATAGCTTTAACTCCACCCAAATTCGCATCATAGGCTTCGCTTCCGCTTCTTACTTGCTGCGTCATAAATATAATGCATTGCGTTGCTGATGTCAAGGGATTTTTAACGCAATGTGTCATGATGGGCCTTTTCCTTCTCGTTCTCCACCGTTTTTCCGGGACGAACACCAAAGCTTCGAGGTGAGACCGGCCTGCCGCCGGTAAGCGCAGCGTACGCCGCTTGTTTTCAGCGGAAGCCAACGGCACCGCCCAGCCTCCCCGGGAAACCCCTCCGGCGCCCTATGATCCGCAGCCGTTCCTGAAGCCTGGATGCTTTCGGGGACTATGGCCGGCCGGCGAATCCGGCATGGGACGGCCTTTGGAGGCCGTCGGTCCGGGGGATCCGCTGGTCATGCGGCCTCTTCAGCAGGCGAATGTCGGCAAATCGAGGCCATCCGGGAAGGCCCGGACTTAACGATTGCGCCCATATTTTTCGTGGCTGGAGACCCACTCCCAGGATGAAATGGCGCTGGCCAAGGAAATCTCTCCGGCTAAGGCCACCCCGGCAACAATCTCGGCCAGTTTTTTTACCTTCCCTTTTCCATAACACCCCAGTAACTCCAAACACTCCCGTTGGGTGGGTAAACCGGTGCCCCCACCGTAGGTGGCAACGATTAACGACGGGATGGTAAGGGAAATATAGAGATCGCCCTTCGGGGTCAGCTCGGTGTAGAGTAGACCGGCCGATGACTCGGCCACATTGGCCACATCTTGTCCCGTGGCAATGAACATGGCGGTGATGGCATTGGGGGAATGCAGCCCGTTGTTGTTGGCCCCCGAGAGAATGGAGCCTACATTGGCCACGTTGTAGTGATAGAAAAGAGCTTCCGGTTCGACCCGCATATATTGCACCAAGACATCCCGTTTGACGATCGCCTCTGCGGTGACGCGCTTACCCCGGGTACGCATCATGTTCACCTGGCTGGCCTTTTTATCCGTGGCAAAATTGGATTCCAGGTAGAAATGGCGAATCTTGGGGTAGTTTTCTTGAATCCAGCTGCAGGCGGCAAAGGTGGCGCGTCCCACCATGTTTTGCCCTGCGGCGTCACCGGTGCGAAAATTGAATCGCAGATAGGCGAATTTGTTGCTCAAATATTTATCGATGTAAACCAGTCTGGCGACGCTGGAAGTGGCCTCCGCTTCCTCTTTAATCTGCTCAAAGTGCTCATCCACCCAGCGAACAAAATCGCGGGCCTCCCGGGCGTCATCAAACACAAATACCGGGGCCCGTTGCATGACATCGTCCACCACCGTACACTTGACCCCTCCAGACAAATTGACAACCTTTATTCCCCGATTGTAGGAGGCCACCAGAGTACCCTCCGACGTGGCCAGCGGGATTAAAAATTCTCCCTTAGCGTGTTCCCCATCGATTTTTAACGGACCCGCAATACCCAAAGGCACCTGAGCCACGCCGATGAAATTTTCGATATTGCCCTGGGTGACGTGGGGGTCGAATGAAAAATGGGTCACGTGTTGCAGCCGACGGCCGGTCAACTTTTCGATAAATTTCCAGCGCTGCTCTATAACCGAGCGGGAGTAATTATCGTCCTCACTGCGGGGAATCCGGGGCAGCTTAAGCTCTTCCCGGGGAATGGCATCTTCAACATCGAAATTCAAGGTACCAAATTGCTGGGTCTCTATTTCAAAAAAGAGCTTGTGTTTGCCGATTTCCAATGGTTCCGTGCGGCAAGCGATATGCAACACCTTCCCCAGGGGAAACGGAAGCGGTTGCTCGGGAAGAATTTCCGACAACCGCAGGGTTCGACCATCTTCGAACTCGATCCGGCACTGCGATAAATTCACTTCCCGATCATCGATCCTGATCTTCCAGATTCGATGGATGGTCACATCGCTTAATCGATTCTTAATGGAAAAACGAACTCCCCCATCGGTATTGCGCAAACTGCCAAACGTATACAACCGACGCAACACCAACTTCGGCACCTTCATTTTAAAACCAAACATCGGTTCATCCTCCCAATTTTCGTTGTGATTATTGCCATTGTCGCCCGCCCATCCCCCGGGCGTACCAGGAATGCTTCAAGGAGCCCCGGGCTGCAGATGGGCCCTCCGGCCGCGATTCCCCCACCCACCGCTTTCTTCTGTTCCCACCGACCATCATCCAACGGATTCATGATTTGCAAAAAAACCGGGCAATCAATAAATTACACTCGATTAATTTAGATAAGGGATATTGTTTATCCAAATCTTTCTTTGTTCGCATCGGTGGTTCCATCGGGAAAGGCGACCCAAACCGGATAACCCGCTGAGAAGACGGTGGGTTGGATTTTACAGAAAAAAGGGGGATTTTTGGATGCAGTCCAGAAGGCAGCCCATGTCGCATGTCGATACCGCCTGGCTTCGTATGGACGACCCCACCAATCGAATGATGATTTCGGGGTTGATCCTATTTAAGGAACCCGTCATCAAAGCGGATTTGCGCCGGGTGATCGAGACCCGTCTGTTACAATACGATCGCTTCCGTCAACGGATTGTCGGATTAAACCGTTGGGCAGGAAATCCGTTCTGGGAAGACGATCCGCACTTCGACCTGAATTATCACATACAAGAGATGGCTCTACCCACTCCGGGCGATGATGATACTTTACGAAAGGTGGTGGGTCACTTTATGAGCCAGCCCCTGGACCTATCCCGGCCATTGTGGCAGATTCATCTGTTACGAAACTACCGGAACGGATGCGCCGTTCTGGTACGCATCCATCACTGTATTGCCGACGGGATTGCCCTGGTCCGGGTTTTATTGTCTTTGACGGATCCCCAGGGTCACCCCACAATCGCTCAGCCTCCTCCGCATCCGGGGCGTTCCGATGGAACGGCCCCCGCAAACGCCGCCCACAGCCGTTCCCCCCGGAAGCATTCCCTGTTGATGGGTGCCCTGAAGCTTTATTCCCTCACCCGCCTCACGTTTCAAAAACCCGATCCCCGGACCCTCTTTAAAGGAAAGTTGGGTATCGAGAAGATACCCGCCTGGTCCGATCCCCTTCCCCTGGAGGAGGTTAAAAACATGGGTAAGACCATCGGTGCTACGGTAAACGATGTATTATTGAGCGTGGTAAGCGGTGCCTTACGCCGATACATGATGAAACGGGTAAACGTGGTGCCTCCCCGGTTGAACATCCGGGCCGCCGTTCCTCTCAATCTGAGGCCGCCCGAACCCGACATCCGTCTGGGCAACGAATTCGGTTTATTGTTTCTTTCCCTCCCCCTGAGCATCGGCGACCCTCTGGAGCGGCTGAAAGAGGTTAAACGGCGCTCCTTAGAATTGAAACAATCGGTTCAGAGCCAGATGGTGTTCGGAGTATTAAACCTCATCGGCATGGTTCCCCGATTCATCCAGAGGCTGATTGTGAATTTCTTTGGCACAAAGATTACGGCGGTGATGACCAATGTTCCCGGTCCTCAACATCCGATTTTCCTGGCCGGGAAAGAAGTCCAAACCATTCTGTTCTGGGTGCCGCAGTCGGGACGCACGGGGATGGGGGTAAGCATCTTCAGCTACAACGGGCATGTTTATATTGGACTGGCCACCGATGCGGGATTGATTCCCGAACCGGCAGAGATCATTCGGGAGCTGCACTCCGAATATCACGAATTGCGGGAAGTCACCCGGGCACTGGCACAAATGGCTTCTCCAAAAACCGGGTAAAAATTTTTCCGCGTAAAGTACCGCAGAAACGGCCGATTACTATGAATGCGCGAAACAGCGATCTACGGAAACGAAACAAAAGAGATTGACCACCCCAATGAATCTTCAACGAAAAATCGTTCTCTATGCTTTTTTCTTCTTTTCCTTTCTGATTGTTTATAACACCCTTATTCCCTTCCGGTTTGAATACGGCCCCGAGGATTTACCCGAGTTGATTCATCAAATCGAATGGACTCCATTTCAGAGCCGGCGCGTGGATATATCGCTGACGGATATTGTGGGCAACATTTTGCTTTTTATGCCCTTTGGTTTTCTCCTGTACACTCTGCTGTTTCAGCTGGGATGGCGCCACCCTTTCGGCATTGCTTTATTGAGCGGAGCTGTATTGAGTTTCGCCATTGAATTTGTCCAACTTTTTATACCCGGACGCAACACCGCACCGCACGACCTTATCAACAACACGGTGGGAACGGGGTTGGGTGCCCTTGCCGCCCTGATCTATTCGGTGCGCCTCTCGGCCTACCTCCGGCAACGGGGTTATTCCCTGCTGCAGCGGAAACCCTTTTTACTGCTGTGTGTGCTCATCGGAGGCACTCAGGCCGTGGCCGCACTGATGCCCTTTACTGTATCCATCACCGTCTCGGATCTGAAAAAAAGCCTTAAATCCACAAACATCATTCCCCTGGACTACGTCTCCCTGGGAAAACTGTTCTTCAATTCCCCCAACCCCCACGATTATGCGCCTTTCGACCTGTTCGCATTTATAGAAAACCTCTGGTTCTGGGCGGTTGTGGGCTACCTGGTGTTCATCTGTTATCGCATCTATTGGCGAAAAAAACCTTATGGTAAATTGTTGCTGGTGGGGCTGCCATTGGTATATTTTCCTCTAACCGAGTTTGCCCAATTATTTATCACCTCTCGCATTACCGATATCAACGACATTCTCAGCGGCTATGGCGGCATGGCTCTGGGCTATGCCCTATACCTGGGACTGCGTCCCATTCGTCGCAAACATTTTCAACATCACATCGACTTGCTCCGTATCCCCATCCTGATGTATTGGGTTTTCATTCTTTTCGCCGGTTTTCAACCCTTTGACTGGACCACTTCGCTGGAGATTATTCAACGTGACCTGAAAGTGGAGAACCTGATTCCTTTCTACGCTTATTTTCGGAAAACCAGTCTCTGGAATCTATACGATTTGCTGAACTCCCTTACTTATTTCCTGCCCATCAGTTTGTACTGGACCTACCGGTTGCGCGAACGGGGCACTTCTTTCGGCTCGATTTACCGACGCACCGTTCCCCTGGGCCTGGCCGTGGGAGGCCTCATTGAGCTGAGTCAAATCCTTTCTCCCACCCGAATTGCGGAGATCACCGATGTCCTGGCTTATGCGATGGGCGCCGCCGCCGGTGCATTTTTGCTGTACTATTACGAAACCGAAGTAAAGCCCACGCTGGATGCCATTAAAAACGGTCTTCTGGAATTCTCCTCTTAGCGGAAGCGTTTCACCGGCAGGAATTCCGATCGCCGGCGGTCGTCGTAGGCCCCTTTCCATGGGGGCTCCCCAGGCAGGGCTTTACACACTACCGCTTCCCTGCCGCCGGGCCGGAACCCCTGCCGAATTCCGGCTTAGGACCGTTCATCGAAAAGGAAATGCAAACGGATGGGTTTGATACCCGGTTCCGGATTTTGGGGGAATCCCCGGATGCGATTTTACATACGGCCTGGATTTACGCTTGGTAAAGGGTTTTACAGGGCCATCGCTCCGACACGGTCTTCCACGGTGCCGCAGAGCAAAAACCCATTGGGGGACGCCCGTTGCTTCGGCTTCCGGGGTCGTGCAGCACCCGAAGCGCGAGGGATCGAAAAATGCCGGGGTGATTTGGAATCATCAAATCGCCATTTTCCGTCCTTTTTCTATGGCCTGTAACAGCGTGGGAGCATACTTGCGATTTCGGCTGACTTCCTTCAGCGCTTCGATAGGAAGAACAGCCTCTTTTTTCAGCCAGTAGGCAACGGCGGCCAGCGCAGCGCTTCGTCCACCGACGGTACGGCGGAAATCGAGCCGTTCCGCGGGATGTCGCCAGTCGATCGAGAGGTGGGCATCGACGATCAACCGGGTTGCCGGTGCCAGCCGCGTTTTCACCTTGTCCCACCCGTCTTGAGAGACGACCAAGGCCACATCGGGGACTTCGATGCCCGTGTACAGGATTTCTTCGGGAGACAGAATGACCTCGACCACCGAAAATCCGGTACCCACCGTGATGGGATATTCTCCCTTTTTAGTACTGCATAACCCGGCGGAAATGGCCGCACTGGCCAGCAACTCACCGGCGGATTGCACTCCCTCTCCCGCCGAACCGGCAAGCAGGACGTTCACCCTCCGCCGAAGAGCGCTTTGATACCGTCCCGCAATCCCCGGCAGACGGTCCAGCAAAGAAGGGCGGGTTTCGGCATGAATCCGTCGCACCGGTCGATGGCGACGCCACACGCCTTCCGGAAAGGGCAGCACCGCTTTTAACTCTTTCACTTTGCGAATGCCATAAGAGGGACACATCTCCACAATTTCCACCAGAGAAAAGCCGGGCGTTTCCAGCGCTTCCCGAAGCAGTGGCTTGACATTCGGTCCCACAAGGCTCCGAGCGCTGAACACGGCTCCCGCATCGTGTACCAGCTGGACAAGATTGAACGGGGGAATCTGTCCCTCTTCCGGCAACGTCTGATGTTTGACGGGCTCCGGGGTTAACCCGCTCACCTGCCCCCCTGTCATCCCGTATACCATATTGTTCTGAACCAGCACCGTCATGTCCACATTCTGGCGTGCCGCCTCCAGCAGATGGGCCAAACCGATGGTCGCCCCGCCGTCTCCCAAAACGACCACCACTTTTTTGCGAGGGTCCTGCAATCCCAGGGAGATTCCCAGCGCCAGGGCCGCAGAACGTCCATGTAAACCGTGGACGGTATGACATCCTAAAACGCCATCCACCAGACCACAACAGCCAATGTCGCTGACCACAATAACGTCCAGGGGAGACAGTTGCAGTTCTCGAATCGCCTGATCCAATTGTTTGTTTATCACCGTGTGGCCGCAGCCTGGACAATACGGTAGGGCCTTATCCAGTAAAAGACCTTTTTCTACCACAGCCATGATTCCACCTCCCGGACAATTTCTTCCGGTGAAATGAGCGCCCCGATTCGATGAACGCCGTGGATTCGCCCGTCGGGGCGATGGCCGAAAATAATTTCTTTGAGCAAACCCGACAGATTTTCTTCCACCACCACAATGCGGGAGTACTGTTGCAGGATGTTCAGCGCCTCAAGCGGCAAGGGTAACAGAGTCTTTAAAATGAGCAAAGCCATGGCCTTCCCCCGGCGGCGCAATCGGCGAACCGCTTCACGACTGGCCTCACTGGATATCCCATAACTCACCAACAAGACCTCGGCGTCGGGATCGGGCTGATATTCCAGATGGGTGAATGCGGGTAAATGGCGGACAATTTTATCGCGCAAACGGCGGGTATTGGCCAGGGCCTCGGGCGTGGCTTTCCGGATCAGGCCCGTGGCGTCGTGGGTGGAGGCATTCAGGCGCACTTGATGATGGGAATTCCCCACCGGTAAAAACGCAGGAGCCTCGGCGGTTTCGGCCGCATAGGGCAAATAGGCCTCCCGGCCGGCATACTCGCTGCGGGGCAGGGGCTCCAATCGGGGCAAACAGGATAACTCAAAACTGCGGTGGGTCATGATCATTTCCTTAGAAGTGAGCAAAATTACCGGGGTTCTCAGGGTCAGGGCCATGCGCATGGCCTCGGCGGCCAATGTCCAGCAATCCACAAAATGAGAAGGGCACAACACCGGGAGAGGATAGCCCCCCGAAATCGCCCCCCGCAACAGCAGCAAGTCCCCCTGGGCCCCGGTGGTGGCCGAACCGGTACTGGGCCCCATGCGCTGCGCCAGGATGATCAAAAGAGGCAATTCCATCATATAGGCCATATTGACGGTTTCCAGCATTAAGGCGAACCCGGGGAAACTGGTGGCGGTAACGGGAAATTTCCCCGTGGCGGCGAATCCCGCCGCCCATTGCAAAGCCGAAATTTCGTCCGGTGCCGGCAAAAACACAGGAAAACGCTGTCGAGCGTAAGCATACAACCAGTTCGATGGAGTAATGGGATAACCCACATAAACGTCTGCTCCACCCCGTGCCAGCGCCTCTATGATTAACCGGGAACCATCGATCAAAACCCTGCCTTGAAGTCCGCTGTCCATCGCTTTTCTCCCATTCTCATAGCACTCCCTTGAATTTATGCCCCGGATTGGTTAAAATCTACGAAATTCAAATATTACCCATAACCAGGAGAACCCCATGATCCCCTTCCTGAAGTTTTTATCGCGCAAACGAACCCTTTTTATTCTTTTCGGTTTAATCGTCCTTCTGGAACTGCTTTTAATCTATGTCACCCATAAGATTGAGGTCGTTTCCGGTAGTCGCGCCCTGCTGGACACTCAATTTTCTTATACCCCCCAAGAAGCCTATCAGATACTTCAACACATGGGGGCAGCGGGACGAAGTTACTACCTGAAAGGGCTGTTGATCGATCTGATATTTCCAGCGAGTTACTCTTTGTTTATGGCGGGAATGATTTTTCGTTTCCTCTGGAATCGGCATCTGCCGCATCAGCGGGCCGCCCGTCTTGCCTTCCTCCCTTTGTCGGCCGGATTATTCGATTACCTGGAAAACCTGAATGAATTTCGCATGGTGCTGTCTTTTCCTCAAATCCAGGAAACATGGGCGGTCTGGGGATCGCGCTTTACACTGCTCAAATGGTCCACCCTGATCATCAGCTTGATTCTTCTGCTGGTTCTGTGGCTGGGACAAATCGTGCGCGACTTAAAACGGGGAACCCTGAGTTAAAACTTCCGGACCCTTTGGAAGCCTGGCAAAAGGCAAGTGAACCTGAGGTCCGAAGATTCCCCGAGCCCCTGGGGGGAGCCCCTTTTTCCGGATCGACCCCCCTGAGCATTATGAACGGTTTGCTTTTACCGGATATCCACGAGGTTCCATCAACCGAGGAGCAATTATGTGCGATACCGTGGTGGTAAACGCCCCTGCGAGCCATGAAGGGGTTACTTTATTCGCCAAAAATTCCGATCGGGAACCCAACGAAGCCCAATTCGTGGAACTGATTCCGCCCGCCGACCATCCGGAAGGCAGTAGGGTTCAATGCACCTACCTGGCTGTCCCTCAAGTACGGCACACCTACGGCATGATCATCTCCCGCCCGTTCTGGATGTGGGGTGCCGAAATGGGGGTGAATGAACACGGGGTGGCCGTCGGCAATGAAGCGGTGTTTACCCGTTTGCCTTATAGGAAACAAGAGGGCCTGTTGGGAATGGACCTGTTGAGACTGGCACTGGAACGTGCCGACACGGCGGAGCGCGCCGTAGAAGTCATCACCTCCCTTTTAGAACGTTACGGTCAGGGTGGCAATTGCGGGTATGGACAACCCTTCCACTACCACAATAGTTTTCTCATTGCCGATCCCAGAGAGAGCTGGGTACTGGAAACGGCGGACCGGGAATGGGTGGCCCGAAGAGTCCACGGCATCTATGCCCTCTCCAACGGGCTCACCATCGGCACCGAGTGGGACAGGGCTTCCGCCGATCTGATACCTATGGCACTGCGGAAGGGATGGTGCCGGGATCCGGAAGGCTTCCATTTTCGGCGCTGTTATTCCGATTGCTTTTATACCTATTTCAGTCATTGCCGATACCGGCGGGCATGCAGTCTTGGAACACTCAAGCGTCACCCGGGCCGACCGGACGTTTATACCTTGCTGACCCTGCTGAGGGATCATGGGACGACTCCGGGGCGAGAGGATTTCCATCCCGATCGGGGTTGGCTCCGTTCCACGGTGTGCATGCACGCCGGCTTTGGGCCCGTGCGCAGGCATCAAACGACGGCTTCTCTGGTGGCCCTTCTGCATCCGGAACGGCCTCTGGTGTTGATAACCGGTACCGCGGCGCCCTGCACGAGTATTTTCAAGCCCCTGTGGTGGGACACCCCGATCGGGGGACTGTTGGGCCGGCCCGCCGGCCGTGCGGACGCCCATTCTCTGTTCTGGCAACACGAACGCCTCCATCGGCTCCTTTTACAGGACTTTGCCCATCGGCTTTCTCGGATTCAGGAAGAACGCAACCATCTGGAAGCCCAATTCGTTCAGGAAGCCCTTTCCCTGAACGGCGCCGACGTTAAGGAGCGCCGGCGGCTGGCCCAATGGTGTGTCGAAGAAGCTCGGAGTCAGGAATCTCGGTGGTACCACCGCCTAATCCGGGAACCCATTCGCCGGGCTCCTTCCCGATTCTATCTCTGGCAGTGGCGGCGATGGAATCGACAGGCAGGGCTACAGGTGTGATCCGAGCCCTCTCCACATCGGCCTCGACAAATCCATCAATCAGAAAAAGGTCTGGGGATCCCGGGTTCCCCGGACGGATGAGCGAATCGTTTACCCGATCGACGCTGTTCGGCATCCGGGGCTCAAATCCAGGCTCTACTCCAACATCATATATTTCGTTTTCCGCATATTCCACCTTTCGCGGGCGTATTGTTGCATGTCGGTGATGGTATCTTTTTCGTCCAGTATTTCAATGCCCAGAAGGGTTTCCACAATATCTTCCAGGGTTACGATGCCATCCACGCCCCCGTATTCGTCCACCACCAGGGCGATGTGTTCTTTTTTTTCCAGTAAGATTTCCCACACCTTAAACACATTACTCATGTTCGGTACCACCACAATTTCCCTCTTGATATCCTTCAGTCTCAATTCCTCCCGGTTTTCGGCCAGTTTTTCGAAAACCGTCTGGCGCAGCACATAACCGGTGACGTTCTCATGACTTCCGGCATACACGGGGATTCGAGAAAAATGCAGAAATTTTTTATTCTTAAGGAAATCTTTAAGGGTCATGGTCTCCTCTGCCATGGTAACCACCACTCTGGGCGTCATTATCTCGTGGATTTTTATGTTCTTGAGGCGGATCAGATTCTGAAGGATCACATTTTCTTTCTTGCTGAAGATTCCTTCCTCGGTACCGATGTGGGCCAGCAGGGAGATCTCCTCAATACTTACAGTTTGCCGATCCTGTTTCTTGGAAAAGCATTGTGTAATGTAAGGGAAAATGATAACCAGGGGATAGGTAATCCAGATGGTCATTTGTATGACATGGGCCGAAACCATGGCCAGTTCTTTCCAGTACGTCGCCCCGATAGTTTTCGGTATAATTTCCGAGACCACCAGGATCAAAAGGGTCAGCACCGCGGATGCAATACCAAAATAGGCATCCCCAAAAATTTTTGTTACTTGCGCGCCAACCCCTGCGGCGCCGACCGTATGAGCAATCGTATTCAAGGTCAGGATGGCCGAAAGGGGTCGATCAATATTCTGTTTTAATTTGATCAATCGTTTCGCCGAACGGCTTCCGCCCGCCTCCCGGGATCTCAGAAAAGATGGGGTGGTGGAGAGCAACACCGCTTCCATAATCGAACACATGAAGGAGACAAATAACGCTAAAAACAGATAAAAGATCAACAGTAACATTTTATCGACCCGAATCGAGTTTTCTTTTCCCTTTCACCGGCCGGGGAGATACCCAATTCCGTACCCGCTTCCGCATGTTTCCACCCTCGTGGGACCGAACCCGCAATCCACTCAGACGGATCCCTGCCCCCGCGGGAATACGAAAAGACTTTCCTTGACATCCCAATAATCCCCCGGCACTCATCCAGTTGAAATATAGCCCATTTTATCCCCTCAAATCAAATGTATATGATTAATGATCGTATATTTATGGCGAATCAAAAGGAAGACCGACAGGCAACATAATACTCGCCATTCGAACGGTTCCCGGCACGCTTTGGTGCCGAGAACATCACCTTGTGCCACGACGTTTCGCCGCGCCGGCCGGGGGGAAATTTTGTCCTTCTGAAAGCTAAATGGGCGGAACTGTCTTTATGATAGGGTTAAAACCGCACGGTCAGGGCAATTTCTGCATCATTTTCTCATAAATTCCAGGAAGGGAGCTGTTTCAACGGCTTTTAAAGGAATAGTTCCGGGACTTTCCCCCGGACAGGGAAAGCCCCGGTATTTTCCCGGGAAGATCAATATTTCAATCCCTTCACGGGTACCACCCGCTTTTTCTCTGTTTTGTACCATAGGGTCGCAAACCGATGCACACCATTCACCTCGTAGCCGGTTACAAATCGGGTCAAAAAGCCTTTGTCGGTTTGTTTCTCCCATTCTTTGCCGTACTGAGTACGGCTAAGATTATGACGGGCCTTGTAGGCGCCTTTTGTCGCTGCGTTCCAGATGGCCGAAAAATACACTTTGCCGCCGTCTTCCCAGGCGTTGAGGTACACGAGTTGCCGACCGGCCTTGCGGTTTTCGTCGAACCGTTTCTGGAATTGAGCCAGGGGGATATTCGCCAGGGCCAGGAAATGTCCCACATTTTTCTTTTCATACAAGGCCGTGAATTCTGTGCGATTTCCGACCGACACGACCGAGATGTTCACCGGTCGATACCCCTGGGCCACCAGGGAATTAAAGGCCGTCTGATGGGCCTGAGGAGATTTGCCATGGTAGGCCCTCCAGGCGGGTCCACCGCGTTTAATAAAAACCACTGCATAGCGGACCTGATTGCCCTCCACATAGCTCTCCACCTGCAGGGGCCGAAAGCCCTTCTGGATCCATTTGTTGAATTCCGCCTGGTATTGCGCAGAGTTTAAACCATGTCGAGCCACCCAGGGGACACCATCGTTGGGGCGCAGGATCAGATTGAAAAAGGTTCGTCCTTTCACGCGATAAGCGTCCACCCACACCGGCCGATAGCCATGCTCGAAGACAAAGGGATACATGTCCCGGTCAATCGCATGTTGTTGCAGCTCCGGAAATCCACCCCAGATATTCCAGGATGCCGGAATATCCGAGTCGGGAACCGCTACGGCAATCTTGTTGGCCAGAGTGACCAGGGCGCTCAGGGCCTCGTTATTGCGTTCTCTGGTCGGATAGCTGGTGTTGGTGGCCAGGGCGATGTGCACCTCACTCAGGTCCTTTCCTGATTTTGATATATATCCTCCGGGAAACATCACCACATACGCCATCCCACCGGCGATAAGGCCGTTGTGAAACAAACTTTCGTAATTATTGTTTTCCCCCCCCGACCGGGAAAGCCAGCCCATGTTCTTGAGCTCCTCCACGGTGTACTTTCGGGAAAGATTTCGGGTGATCCACAACACGCTTTGCGCCGAGGCCGTCCACCCACCGGCCGCGATCCCCAGACCGGAAGGCTTATAAGGCTGCTTGACCGTGGCATTTTCCTCCTTTAAATAGGCATCGGCGTCGAGAGGATCGGGGTAAAGGGACATGGGACGGACTTTACCCGCTAAACCCATCGGCCTTAAATACCGCTCCATGGCGTACTGTTCATACGTGATGCCTCCGGTCAAAACAGGAACCAGCATTTTCCAGAGTCCAAACCCATGATTGGAATAGGATGTTAGCCTTCGATTATTTCTCACCAGTCCCGGTGCCCAGCGCAAGGAACGGGTGCGCAAGAAATGTTTATGCACCAGAGCATAGGTCAGGGATTCTTCCGGCAGACCGAACATCACTTCGGTACCTTTCACATCCCCACTGCGCTGGAAACCCGAGCGATGGGTCAGCAGATAGCCAAGTGTGATGCTGGACCACCATCGGGTGCGATAGAAACGTTTGTCATCCAGGTAGATCTCCGGAAAAGAATACTCATACGGCTTTAAATATTTATCAAGATCCAGGCTCGATCCGCTGGAGACGGTGTTGTTACCATACCAAACATATACCCGATCATTTCTGGAAATCCCGATACCCCGTATGTCGTAGCGGGAGGTTCCTCCTATTTGTTCGGACGGTGTCTTGTATTGTTGACCGGAAGAATGTTTGGCAAGATTTAAGGAACTGCCCACACTGCGGGTGCCATCATCATACCATACGTACACCCGGTCATTGGACTTGGCTATGGCAATGCCCACAATATTTCGCATCGTCTTTCCCTTGGGAAGTGTCACCGGTGCTTTCTCTCTATCCGGTTTCTTATAACGGTCCAGATCGTCGGCGGTGCCCACGCTGCGCGTCCCATTCGCGTACCAGGTATACACCCGACCCGATTTGGATATGGCGATCGCCACGATGTCCGTCCGTTCATATCCCTGGGGGAGGCCAAAGGGTTTCCGCTTCTGGTACCGATCCAGATCTTTGCTGGTGCCCACACTATAATATCCATCCACATACCAGGTGTACACCCTATCCTTGGAAGTGATGGCCATCGCCAGAATGGGAAAGAACCGCTGATTGTTGATCTGTTGATCAAATGCAAACTGATTGCCCAACACACCGTTCTCCCCGTACAATCGTTGAGTCTGGGGATCGATCCCTTTTTCCTGCATGAGCATGGTCGCTACCGGACCGGTCACCACGACTTTCGAGACCGAGCCGATTCGGGTCCGTAAAATGGGTAACATGGGGGCAAATTCCAGTCCTCCCCCACTCAGAATATTGGCTTTGGCGTATCCGTAGCCTTTGCTTAAAATCAGACGTCCCTCCTTGCTGACCGCCACCGTCATCCCGACGATATCATGCTTTTCCATGGTCTTCTTCACCCATTTGTCGACTTTTTTTTCCAGCTTAGACCAGCCGATCCCTCGGGAATCGATGTCCGACGCATGGATACCGCCGATCCCTAATAAAAGCCCCAAAAGGCTTATCCACCATGCCCTTCCGGGGACTTTACACCGCGAACCCACATTTATTCCAACGCTTCTGAGGGTGTTCATATCTTGCCTCCTTTTGTTAAGTGAACTGATCCTTTTTAGGAATACCTTAATCCAAAGAAGGGAACAATGTTTTAACAAAGAACCGACAGGCCGTCCGGGCTCGGCGTTTGCCCAATACCGCCGCCCGGCACCTTATCTTGTTCGAAATATATCGCTTTTCCATGCCGAAGGCATCCACAAATTTAAATTTTTGCTTTACTCAATATTTCATACCATAAGCCTTATCGCGATTCCCCGGACAGCACAGGCTTCAGCCTGGAAGATGAATTGATGGGATATGGGTTCGGTGGTCATCGGTGATTTTCATTTAGCCTTCAGGTGCAGAGGACACCGTTTCGGCCCCCCGAAGGATCGTCCTGAATCCGTATCGCTACCGGAGCCTGAATCGGCGGTTCCGTCTGCAGGGCAGATTCGCTGCCGGCCGCCCCCTGCCGGAAATCCTTCCACCCAACTCTTTTTCCGAAGGGGATTTATATCGAAATGTCAAAGAAAGAATTCCTTAGACGAGAATACTGTAGGCCACAGTATTCGACCCGATGACAACCGATCCGTGGTCAGTCGTCCATCAATTCATCGATAAAGCTGTACGGCGAGACTGTATCTTCCATCCTCTCCTGGAGATACTTTTCAAATTTTTGGCGTCGTTCTTCGGTCCAGAATTTTTCTTTCAATCGTTCCGTCACCAATTCATGTATTTTATGGATCAAGCGTGCCCGACGTCGCGCCTCGATCAACCCGTTTCGCCTGAGAAAGCGACCATGTTGTTCAATTTTCCCCAGCAGCTCATCGACCCCTTCCCCTCGGGAGGCCACCGTCAGTTGAATGGGCGGTCTCCAGCCGGCGCCTTCAGCATCAGGGCGCAGTTGGAGCATCAATTCCAGTTCCATCTTAATCCGGTCCGCTCCTTCGCGATCGGCCTTGTTTACCACAAAAATGTCGGCGATTTCCATCAGTCCCGCCTTCATGGTCTGAATTGCATCGCCACTTTCCGGCACCAGGACCACCACGGTCGTATCTGCGGCTTCGGCGATGTCCAGTTCCGTTTGCCCAACCCCCACGGTCTCGAATAGGATCACATCCTTGCCGGCGGCATCCAGAATATCGGCCACCTCCTGGGTTCTTCGAGCCAGGCCTCCCATGCTGCCCCGGCTGGCCATGCTTCGAATAAAAACGCCCGGATCGGTGGCAAATTCGGCCATGCGGATCCGATCTCCCAGCACCGCTCCCCCGGTAAAGGGGCTTGTGGGGTCCACCGCCACAATCCCAACCGTCTTCCCCTGCCGGCGAAATCGACGGGTTAATTGCGAGGTTAAGGTGCTCTTACCGGCTCCCGGGGGGCCGGTGACACCCACACGATAGGCCCTACCCGTTCGAGGATATAAACGATCCATGATCTCCCTGGCCTGGGGCATCTCGTTCTCCACCAGACTCATGGCCCGTGCCATGGCGGAAACATCCCCCTTGCGCACTTTCTCCACCAGGTAGGCGATTTTGTCCATTCCACTTCCTTTCTCTTGCCGATTCCTTCTCCGGCCTTCACCGCCGATTAACGCCACGATAAGGGTCTCCCGCCCGCGAGCGCCGAAAATTAACCGATTTCCCGTGTAAAAGCATCAGTTTTTCCAAATTTCCTCGAACAGTCGTTCCAGCTTCTCCAGATGACTTTCCAGCCGAAATCGAGTTTCCACGGTACGACGGGCCTCCCGCGCCAGACGGTTGCGTTTGCCGGCATCCCCGGCCAGCTTAAACATGGCCGCAGCCAGAGCCGGCGCTTGATCCGGGGGAACCAATAAACCGTTCCGATTGTGCTCAATCACTTCCGGAACGCTGCCTTCATTCACACCCACCGGAACCACTTCACAAGCCATGATTTCCAGTAGGGCCAAACAAAGTGGTTCGCTGGAAGTGGGCTGAACATACAGGTCCAGCATGTTCGCGGCTGCAAACAATTCCCGCACCGGTCCGACGAAATGCAGCCGTTCCCGGATTCCCAGTCGGTCTGCCTGGCGATTCCATCGTTTCCCATAGGCCGGTGATTGCGGCTCGCCCTGGCTCAGGATCACAAACCGCAAGTCGGGCAAGCGACGCAACAGCCGGGAAGCGGCCTCCAGAAATAAATGATGCCCAAACCGGGGATCCAAAGGACCCATCGTGCCGATCACCACTTCGCCAGAGGAAATGCCCAAATGCTCCCGCCACACCTCCCGCAAGATCTTATTGGGATACAATTTCCGAATATCCACCCCGTAAGGATTCAGAAAAATGCGGCGGGGATCCAAAGGAAAAGAGCGTTTGGCAACGATCTCCAGTCGCCGGGTCGGTACCACCAGCCCATCCAGTTGGTTCCAAACCCAGTGCCGGACCCAATAGGGACTCTGAACGGCCCCTTCTGTGTGCAGGCTTAAAATCACCTTTCCCGAACCCGCCAACTTTTTGGCTGCTACGGCCAAGGGAACATCCCTTAACCGATGCACATGAACGATGTCCACGTGGTGACGTCGAATCCATTGCGCCAATTGCCAGACTTTTTTGATCCCCCAAAGTCCGGGATGTCCATCCAGGGCCGTCAGGGGCATTTTCCGTTCCTCCCATTTTCCGGCCAAGGGCGTACCCGCGGGAAATCCTCCTGTCACCCGATGGCCTTTTTCCTTGAGGTATGCTCCCACACGAAGGGTGTAGATTTCCGGAAACTGAAATACGGCGCTGGAACACAATTCCAGGATGTTCCAGCGGCAAGCGGTCCTTTTAAAAGAATCGGAGTCCCTTCGCCGGGCCTCAAGGAAAAAGCGGTTCGTCATTGATATATCCCTGTTTTCGATTTTCCAGAGAACGAAACATTGCATTGACTCGGCCATGACCATCGATGCTCGCCGGTCTCCCGAATCGTTTCACGGCATTCGAATCGCACACCACCGCGTCCGTCTGCTCTGTGCCGGCATTTCTTTTAGGGAACAACCATCGATTTCGGTACCCCTTTAAAACGCCCGGGGATTTTTCCAATGGTTAAAAATACACAACTTTCGTCCATTGGAATAAGACGGGCGTCACGTTTATGAGACATGCAAGGCGCCACCGGGGAACTTTTCCGGCCTCCCATGCGGTTCCGTTTTTAGCAACATCCCCGGATCAGACCATCGGGGGTTCCTGCGGGGCACCCGCCGTTTTCATCCGGTGAAACAGGATGCTTCTTCGACGATTAATCAGGGATGATCTTTCTTGACGAAAACCCGCACTCCGCAATATCCCGAGTCAACAGTTCCCTCAGGGCGCGGTTCAATTTCATACGCGTCTTTGCATCTTCTTGCCACTCGACCACAAAATGACGCACCCCATCATGATACCCGTATTGCCGGGCATTGGACTGAATGAATAGCGTCAAGGTGGGCAGTCCCAGAGCAACAGCCAGGTGCGCCGGGCCGGTATCTCCCGAAATAAAACACCGGAACTGGGAGAAGAAGGCCGCCGTTTCCACCAAGGGCCGATTCCATATCACTGTTCGTTCCCCAATCCAGGCGGGGTATTTCGCAACCCCTTCTCGATCGGCGGGGCCACAGGCCAGTAAAACCGGCCGGGACGTGTGAGCGAGGATCTGTTCGTACAGATACGTGAGCAGCTCCGGAGGGATGGCCTTCCTGCCCGTGGCTCCCAGCCAGAGCAATATCCCATCCAAAGGCAGATGGGCATAACGTTTCCGAACGGCAAGCCGGGTTTCCCGGGGTACCTGCAGTCCTCCCAACTCCACCCGCGCGGTTCGATCCACAACCTTCCAGAGCTCCACCATAGCCCGGGTGTAGTGAACCTGATTGCTTACCGACACCGCAGCGTTATAAAACCTGGGACTGTTACCCCAACCCGGCCCGATCAACCAGCGGGGCCGACAGAGAATTCCCCATAAAGCCTGGGATAATGAGAAACTGTCGGGATTGTGGCAGCTGATTATGACATCATACCTTTCCCGGCGTAACCGGAACAACAATCTCATGAGCAGCCAGGGGGCGCGAAGCAACCGATGCTGTTCATAAGGCCAGATGCGGTCCACCGTCCCCGGCAGCGTTTGCTGCAACAACAGGGCCACCGGAGCATTGATCAGTAGATGCAGTTCTCCCCGGGGCAGGCTTTTTTTAATCGCTCGAAGCAACGGCACCAACATCACCCCGTTGCCCACCCGCTGATCCAGCCGAAAAACTAAAACTTTTTGAATCTGTGCTCGCTCGGGGTAATTCCGACGCCTCGGGGGCAGGAAAAGGGATAACAGAAAAGACAACACCCCCTTTCCCCAGCGCTCCATTCGTTTTAGCCATTCCCGCATCATCCAACAAAGTAAGACGGCGTTTCCGGAATTGTCAATCGGAATTAAAATCGATCCATGGGGCGAAGGGACCTCCCCCGGCCTGATAGAATGAAAATCTCATACCCTGGATGTTTGTTAGGAACTTATATTTGGGCTGACATCACGAAAAGAGTGGGGCATGAAGGTCAGCGGCTTTACCTTTGTTCGAAACGGAGTGAAATTTCGTTATCCTTTTAAAGCATCGATACTGTCCATTCTTCCGATTTGTGATGAATTCATCGTCAACTGTCCCGAATCGGAAGACGAAACCCTGAGCGAGTTGCGGACGCTACAACAGGATCATCCCAAAATCAAGATCATCGAAACGGCGTGGGATGAGAACCTTCGCCGCGGGGGGAGAATTCTGGCCCATCATACCAATCTGGCCCTTTCCCATTGCAGTGGGGACTGGTGTTTCTACCTCCAGGCGGACGAGGTGGTGCACGAAAAATATCTGGATTATATCCACACCTGCATGAAAAAATATCACCCGGACAGGCGGGTTGAAGGACTGCTGTTTAAATACCTGCACTTTTACATGAGCTTTTCCACCTATTTCGATAAACGCCCTTTCTATCGACGAGAAATCCGCATTATTCGAAATCACAGGGGCATTTATTCTTATAAGGATGCCCAGGGTTTTCGTATCGACAATCGAAAACTCAATGTGGTATTGATCGATGCTTACATCTACCATTACGGATGGGTTCGACCGGAATCGACGATGAAGGAAAAGCAGAAACATTTTGATCGTTACTGGCATGATGATCAGTGGGTGGAACAGCGATATCGCCATTTAAAGAAAATCTATGAACACGTGGAGGGCCTGAAATTTTTTACCGGAACGCACCCCGCAGTCATGCAATCCATTATTGCCCAGGCAGACTGGCAAATTGTTCCCGACCCCCGGGAGGTTAAAATAACCAATCCTCTCAAAAAATGTATTCATTTTTTAGAAGATCGGGTGTTTCGGACACAAATCGGTGAGTACCGGAATTACCGGATTATTCGCAAGGATCCAGGCGCTTCATCTTCATCCACCCAATAACCGCTCGATTTTCTTTTCCACCTGCTGCATCAACAAGGGGACTTTCTTCTTAAGGGAAGGAGACAGGGTATTCCCCACACGATACGGGTCTTCAATTTCTATTCCCAGGATGTGCACCGTTTCCGGAAAAGGGATTCCCATTGTTTCGGCCAACAGGGCCATTTCCGGCAACCCCACCTGATGGCAACCACAATAAGGCAAAGCAGCAAAATCGCTCAGGTTCAGGAAATGAAGCTCCCCTTCCACCCCCTGTTCCGTTTTAACACTGTCGACAATGACAGCCGTTCGGTACCCCGAGAGGAAATCCAGCAAACGGAGACCCATTTCCTCGGTGACCCATACATCGGCCAAGGCCTGCAAACGGTGCTGAAGTTTTTCGACAATCCATATACCGATGCCGTCATCCCCGTGCATGGTGTTGCCCAAACCCAACACGATATTTTGTTTTGGGGGATCCATACCTCCTCCCTTAGGGTTACGATTGTCAACCGAGAGCCGTCCGAGGCCGATCGCGGCGCTCTTATTGGGGTACGGGTTTCCTGTGGCCGTGGATTGTTACCACCGTTTGATCGTCCGTCGGTCAGGAGCGTTCTACGGATCCATTGCGAATCTCTTTTATCACCTTTCCCCGGGCATCCCACAAACGTACCGAAAACGCAAAATGTCCCGGTAAGGAATGCGTCCCGCAGGCATGGCAGGGGTCATAGGCGCGAAAAGCCATTTCCACCAGATTCAACACTTCTTCACTGACTTTTCCATCATGAATCAGATGTCGAGCCGCTTTGTCCACGCTCATGGCGATGCGGGCGGCATTATTCTGAGTAGCCACCAGCAGATTGGCTTTCTGGATCAGGCCCTTCGTATCGGTCCAGTAATGGTGGAACAGGGTGCCCCGGGGCGCCTCCACGACTCCGACTCCTTCTCCGGAAGAGGTTCGGGGAATCATCCGAATTCGTTGGGAGGTGATATCCGGGTCAGCGGCCAGTTCCAGGAAACGTTCGGCGGCGTACATGATCTCCACTACCCGGGCCCAGTGCATGGCCAGGGTATGATGAACCGGTCGGGTTCCCAGCGCCTGGTACATCTCCTGGTAAGCGGCCTGGGCTTCTTCGGTGGCCATGCCATCGGCCACATTCAGCCGGGCCAGCGGTGCCACCGCATAAATCCCGGAGGCTTCCCCATCCACAAACCCCTTCCATCCCACTTTTTTCAGATATAAAAATTTGATATAGGTCCAGGGCTCGACATGTTCGGCCAAATGCTGGAGATACTCCCTTGCCGGAAACCGAATATACTCCTTTCCCTGGGGATCCACCACTCGAATATCCCCATCGTAGAAATTAACCCGGTTTTGTGGATCCACCAGCCCCATGTAATAGGTTCGATGGGTGTAAGCATCGGAGGTAATGAATTCGACATATTCGCGGTTTTTCAGGACGATTTCTCGAAACGTTTGGAGGGTAAAGCGGGCGAATTCCACCGCCTCCCGGGCCACCGTGATAAACCGCTGTTGCTGCGATGGGTCCAATCCTCTGGTGACGCCGCCGGGCAAGGCCCACACCGGATGAATCACTTTTCCCGCTAAAAAGGTCATCAGTTCCCGCACCCGACGGCGCATGGCGATGAGCTTCTTTCCGGTGTCCAACCCCACGGTCTGAATCACCCCCACAACGTTGCGTTGCTCTTTCGGCGCACCCGGCCCCACAATGAAATCCGGCCCCCCAAGTATGTAGAAATGAAGCAAATGGTCCTCGAACATGAACATATTGTACAGCATTTCCCGGAGTTTTTTCGCCGCAACGGGAGGATCAACCTCGTATACATCGTCACACGCTTTTGCGGAGGCTATGTGATGGGCCGTGGGACACACCCCGCAAATGCGGGCGGTAATTTGAGGCATCATCTCCACCGGCTTTCCCCGACAAAACACTTCAAAACCTCGCAATTCCGGTATCGACAGGTAAGCCCGTTCCACCTCGCCCTTGTCATTCAAAAAAATCTCGATCTTACCATGGCCCTCCAGCCGAGTTATGGGATCGATTTCGATACGTTTGCCCATGATTAGCTCCTCATCCCATTGTTTATCTCGGAAGTTTCGTGATCCTCCCTCCCTTTTGGGGATGCTTCTCCATCCCGAGAAGCCTATCCCCAACCGGGAGTTTTCCCCTGCGTCACCTGGATTCGGCCTTTTCTCGGCGTGGCTCGGTACGGGCTGTGCGCCGCCCGTTTGACGGCAACACCTTTTGAAAGAGCAACGATTTGGGCAACGAATACATGTAGAAGGTGCCCAGGGGATCCGGAATGCCCTCATCCAGAATGCGTTCGATGTCGTGGGGATCGTCGGCATCGATAATCGAAGCCACAAAGGACAGGGCCGCGGCACCGAAGTCCCGAACCCCATCCAGCGGTCCGAAACACCCGGTGCAAGGCATGCGTCCCTTAATACACAGGGCTCCACAACCGCCGCGGGTCACCGGTCCCAGGCATATCAATCCTTGTACCAACAAGCAGGTGTGGGGATCAATCTTATCCACCAGATGGGGTCGCCGAAACGCTTGGATTCGAATCCCTTCTTCGGGCTTGGTATCGTTCAACTCACATTCGTGGCACAGGGCGTGGGTGGCCGCCAGTACTGTTCCCGAGGGCGGCGGCTGATCGGACAACAGCTGCGCCAGCGCTCCCTTCACCACATTGGGGGGCGGGGCGCATCCGGGAATGTAATAGTCCACCTCAACGACCTGATCCAGGGCGCGCACGTTTTCATAAAACCGCGGCAGATGGAAGCCATGCTCTTTCCAGGTTCTTTCCGGATCGGGGGGCATGGGCTCCCTGGATTCCAGGGCGGGACCGTTACGGTAATAATAATCCAGGATTGCTTCTCTAGCCACCCCGTTCGCCAGACCGGGTATTCCCCCCATATGGGAACAGGCCCCAAAGGCGACGATCACTCGGGATTTCCGCCGCAATAGTTTTACAATCTCTTCCTGCTCGGACAACCGTACGGCTCCATTGATAAAAGTGGCAAAAATTTCCCCGTCGTCCAGGCGCTCCACATCCTCGCGTTTAAAGTCCATGGCAACCGGCCAGAAAACGATATCGATCTGTTCCAGGGCGGTGAGTAAATCCTCGGCTAAATCGACCACGGCTTCTTCGCAGCCACCACAGGAGGCACACCAATAGAATCCCACTTTTTTCTTTTCCATATTTATCCCTCCTCCTTGGTATCGGTCGATGCGGCAACCGCTCCGGGCGCCTCTGTTCGGGCGGGACGAAAAATGGGGGTTTCCCGGGCAAAGGGGCCGATTGCCCGCAGGGTTTCGGTAAAATCGTCCACCACACGGCGCAGCTTATCCGCCTCCGAGGCCGAAATCCATTCCAGTCGCAATCGGCGTTTATCGACTCCAAACTGTTCCAACAAGCGTTTCAGCAACAAACAGCGGCGTAAGGTTTTAAAATTCCCCTCGATGTAGTGACAATCTCCCGGATGGCATCCGCCGATCAAGACCCCATCGGCACCGTTTCGAAAAGCCCAGAGAACATGCTCCGGATGAATCCGTCCGGAACACATGACCCGCACAATCCGCAAATTGGCGGCATAGGGTGTTCGGGAAACCCCCGCCAGATCGGCGGCCAAATACGTGCACCAGTTACAGAACAGGCCGATGATTTTGGGTTCGAAGTCACTCATGCTCTTTCTCCCCTCATGTTTCTCGGGAAATGAGTTAATCCACCATTAACAAGCCTTCGATTTCCGCCAGGATCTGTTCATCTTTAAACAGTTGTTGAGAAATGGCCCGGGAAGGACAGGCACCCACACAAACGCCGCACCCTTTGCACAAGGCTTCATTGATCCGGGCCACGTTTTCTTCTGCATGGAAGGCGATAGCGGAAAAGGGACAGAGGGCGATGCAGACGTGACACCCGGAACATCTCCGGGCATCGATAACGGCGATGTTGGGTTCCAGCTCGATGACACCGCGGTCGACCAGGGATAATACCTCTCCGGCTGCGGCCCCGGCCTGAGCCACCGCATCGGGAATGTCCTTGGGTCCCTGGCAGGCGCCTGCAATGTACACCCCGTCGGTGTAGGTGGACACAGGAGCCAGCTTGGGATGCCTTTCCAGAAACCAGCCTTCGGCGGAACAGGAAATATGAAACAACCGGCGCAGTTCTTCGGCATCGGAACGGGGCTCTAAACCCACCGATAGAATCACCATATCCACCGGAATGCGTCGCACGACCCCGATTAACGAATCCTCCACCCGAATAACCAGTTTTCCGGCCTCCTCTGGATTGATGGTCCAATCGGTGACTTCCGCCACCTTCCCTCGAATAAAATGCACCCCTTCGTGTAACAGTTTTTCGTAAAACTCTTCGTACCCTTTGCCGGGGGTGCGCATATCGATGTAACAGTTGTACACTTCGGCTCCGGTTCGTTCCCGTACCAGATGGGCCAGCTTGAGCGAATACATGCAACAGACCCGGGAGCACCAGGGGTTATAATTGCGGTCCCGGGAGCCCACACAATGGATGATGGCCACCGATTGCGGTTTGCGCCCATCCCGCAGTACAATGGCTCCCCCGGTTGGACCGGATGCGTTCACCAATCGTTCGACCTCCAGGGAGGTATAAACATTGGGATAACGCCCGTAGCCGTATTCCGGAATACGCGAGGGATCGAAAATTTGAAATCCTGTGGCGATGATGACAGCCCCCACCTGAATCTCCAGGATTTCCTCTTTCTGGGTGAAATCGATCGCATCCCGTCCCACGATTTCCCGGCAAGCCTTCTGGCACTTTTTCGGACAACGGCCCGATTTGAACTCGATGCAGGTTTCAGGATCAATCACCGCTACCAAAGGCACCGCCTGCGGAAAAGGAATGTAAATGGGCTTTCTTAAACCAATGCCCTCGTCAAATTCGGAGGGATGTTTGGGCGTTTTGTACACGCAATGCTCGATGCACACGTAACAGCCGATACAGCGATCTTCGATCACATACCGAGGCTTCTTTTTCACTTTTACCCTGAAATTGCCCACATAACCATCCACTTCCAGCACTTCCGCATAGGTCATAAGGTGAATGTTGGGGTGATCTTTTACCGTTGTCATCTTAGGCGTCAAGATACAAGAAGCACAATCCAGGGTAGGAAACGTTTTATCGAATTTAGCCATGTGCCCACCGATAGAGGATTCCCGTTCGATCAAATAGACCGTTTTTCCGGCATCCGCCAGCGTCAGGGCGGCGGTGATCCCGGCGATGCCTCCACCGACGATCAGTACATCCGGATGCACCGGTACGTGCTTGGACTCCAACGGTTCGTGAAATTGAATCCGGTAAACCGCCGCTTCCACAATCGCTTTAGCCTTTTCGGTGGCCTTTTCCGGATCCTGCGTGACCCAGGAAACGTGTTCCCGAATGTTGGCCATGTGAAAGAGAAACGGATTCCGCCCCCCTTCTAAGGTCGCTTTACGAAAGGTGTGCTCGTGTAAATGGGGGGAACAGGAAGCGACCACCACCCGATTGATATTCAATTTCTGAATGTCTTCCTTGATCAGCATTTGTCCGGGATCGGAACACATGTACTTATATTCTCGGGCCACCACCACATTGGGTAAGGTTCGGGCAAAGGCCACCACCTCGGGCACATTCACTTGACCGCCGATGTTGGTTCCACAATGACAAACATACACGCCAATCCGCGGAATGTCTCCATTTTTGCTGGCCATATTTGCCTCCTTTATCTGACCATTTCAAAAACTTCCTGAACCGGAATAATGTGTTGCTCCAACCCTAAATGGGTATGTTGAGCACCCAGCGCATACCCCAAAAGTTGCGTAACATACATGACGGGAATGGCGAACGATTCGCTGTACATTTTCTGAACTTTCTCCTGATAGGCATCCAGGTTAAACTGGCAGAGGGGACATACCGTGGCAATGGCGTGGGAGCCCCGTTTTTTGGCCTCCTTGAGCAGAATGTAGACCAACCGCATGCCCACTTCTTCCAGGGTTCCGGTCAGGGAACCGCCACAACATTTGGTTTTCAGGGGATGATCGATGACCTCGCAACCCAGGGCTTCCAGCAACACATCCATGGAAGTCGGGTAAGTGGCATGGTCGAATCCATTTTTGGGTCGCACAATCAAACACCCGTAGTAGGGGAACACGCGCACGCCGTTCAGGGGGCGACGAACGCGCTTGCGGATTTCGTCGACTCCCACATCGGTGATCAGGACGTCTAGAGGGTGGCGGATGCGCACCGAATCCCCCCGATAGGTGAGTCCCGCTTGTTTCAAGGCCGTCAAAATCGATTCTCGTATGTGAGCGTATTCTTTGATGTACTTCTGCGTTTTCCGAAGGACCATATAGCAGGCGCTACAAGGTGCAATAATATCCCGCCCGTTTTCCTCGGCGATGGCCAGATTGCGCGCCGCCATGGCCAAGGCCACTTTTTCGTCGATGGACATGTAGGAGGTGGCACCGCAACAATTCCAATCGGGTAACTCTTGCATCGGTATGTCCAGAGCGGCGAAAACCGCCAGGAGGCTCTTCTCGTAGGAGGCGCCGGTGCCTTTCAGAGAACAGCCTGGATAATAAAAATACGCCATTTATACCTCCCCATTTAAATTGGAAAGAATGGTTTTCAGTTGCCGGGTATGGCGAATGCGTTCCCGGCGCAAAGGCAGTCGGCGACGGATCAACAGGCGCCAGCCCAAGGGGAACATCTTAACCAATCGCAACAGGGCCACTTTGCGCCAGACCCGAAAGACGACCCAGAATTCCGCATTGCGTCCATGGGCCTTGACGTAAGTAAAAAAGGACTTCGCCAGTTCCGGGATGGGAAAATTCCTGGGATATTTTTTCTCTTCAATCGCGTGGCGTTTCAGGGCATACATGATTTCGGTAATGTTCACGTTTTGGGGGCAATAGGCCTCGCAGGCATAACAGGAAGCACACAGCCATAGGGTCCGGGAGGAAAGGACTTCTTCACGAAAACCCTCGCGCGTCATGGCAATAATTTTCCGGGGCGTGTAGTCCATATAAATGGAGATGGGACAGGCGGCCGAGCACAAACCGCACTGGATACAGCTCCAGATGTTTTCGCACCCCTGGGTGGCCATGATTTTTTCCCGGAAGGCGTGATCGAGGTCGGATTCGTACTTAATGGTACGCGGGATGGGAATCATGGTACCCTCCCCATTTGTTATTCATTTCACTTGTCGACGAAGCCGTTCACCCCTCCCACCAATGGGAGTTCAACCCGGGCTTCCATTCATCAGGAATGCCGCCGGTGCCGTATCGGTTTCGGATTCCGCCACCGCCTGGAGGCGCCTTTTCAGACGAGCCTATTTCCCGGCCAGCGGGCAATGCAGAAAGGTCGAAAATCGTTCAGCGAATCTGGAGTCGAATTCCGGTTCCCTGCACCTGACTGTATTTATAGTCGGCGTCCATTCACCGTCCTTGAGACTTTGATAAATATTTCACAATACCCATCCTTAAAATAGGTTCAAGCGGCTTAAAAGTCAATACCCAAATGCCATTTTTCCGAGGATCCGAAACGGATACGGTTGCTGATTTTTCCCGATACAATGCCGTCCGGAAAAGCGAGTGCCGGTATGGCAGGGTTATTTTCGAAGAAAACCTTTGAAAAATTTGCTCACGGTCCGCCATCGTCGCATCCAGGGCGATGCGCCGAGCATTCGTTCAATAGCGGGCAACATGCTTTCGGCGGCATCGACTCCCTTTTGAATCAACTCCTCCATGCGATCGAAATCGGCCCAGACCACATGGCCGACATGGGGACGAATAATGACATCCGCTGCATGCAACCGCTGGCGGGTTAACAGGTGAGAAGCAATTTCATCCACCCGATAGAGAATGTTCAACGCATTATCCAGTTTGCCGATGCGATGAATATCTTTGGAAACATCCACGGCGATTACGCCGTCGGCACCCAGATTGCGCACTTCCAGGGCGGGCACGGTGTTGGTGCTGCTGCCATCCACCAGCAAACGTTGATCCTTTTTCAGGGGCGGAAACACACCGGGGATGGCGGAGCTGGCCCGGACGGCATCCCGCAGGGGACCTTTCTGGATCAACACCTCTTCGGCGGCGATCAAGTCCGTGGCTACAGCGGCGAATCGAATGGGAAAGCCCTCGATGCGGGCTGTGCTGATGAAACGGAACAGCTCGTCGACCAGCTCGGGATCAAAAAAATAGGGCCGATTAAAGACCTTGATCAAGGAAAAATGAAATTTCAAATAGTTGAAAATGTCTTCGATTCCCGCATCCTTCGGCAGACGCAACCCTTCTTCACTCATGAAATCCAATCCCATCTTCTCCACCGCCTCGCTCTTCAGCATGCGGGCGGCAACCTCCTTCACGGCCGCAATGCTACGGGTCTGGGCATATACCCCTCCAATCAGCGCACCAATGCTGCAGCCCACAATAATATGAATCGGAATCCGTTCCCTCTCTAACACTTGAAGCACCCCGATATGGGCCAATCCCCTGGCAGCGCCGCCTCCCAGCGCCAAACCGATTTTCATGCCCGGCATTCCCCGTGTTTGCCTTACGGAAACAATTTACCCCGCCGGTTCAGGATATCCAATGCCTTTCCCGAAACGTTTTCAGATATTTCACTTTTCTTTCAAATGCCGGTTTTGTAATTTGAGTTTTGCAGAAAAAACCGACCATAATCGGTCGGTCGCTCCAGGGCATCCGGGTGCTCCGATGTTCAAAGCGGCATCCCATCGAAGCCGGGGAGAGGGTGGATGAGGAGCTGGAAACCGTGTCAACAAAGGGAACATATTGAACGCATTTACGCCGACAGCCGCCGACAACCCACGTTCCTTTTTAAATTTTCCCCCCACTGCCCCCTTTCGGCCTACATGTGGGAGGTTTTCCAGGAATTCCTGAAAGCCCACTCGGTATATCCCTGCTGGAGGGTCGACGTGATTCAGCACCGAGAGGTTTCCCAGGAAATCGCTCGTCGGACCGGTATTCGTCACGAATCGCCTCAGGTGCTTCTGTTTTACCGGGATCGGGTCGTTTGGCACGGATCCCACTGGGAAATCGACGAGGAAGCCATCCGGGAGGCTTTACATTCTCTTTCCGAATCCCCTTGAGGTCTCTTCTCACGAGGCAAGCAGGCCGTGGAGGCGGACACCATCGATCCTCACCCCCTCCAGGAGATCCAGATTCTCCCGCTTCTGTTTTCGGGTAAGCCCCCGATGTTGACGGGACGACGGGTGGACCCCTCGCACCTGCCGGGCAATGGCAGGGCATCAATCGTCCACCCACACACTCCCCATTATCCGCTACAATGCTCGATTTACAGCGGGCAACTCCCCTTGCGGATACGGTTTCGGTAAGCCCTCTCTCCCGGAAGAAGGTTCGCGGTTTTCTCCGCCGCATCCGCGGTCTCCAAGCCCACCCGTTCCAGAACATCCAGGGAAAATCCCCTGCCGTTCTCATTCAGAAATCCGATCTTTCTGTTACCACACTCCACCGACAAAACAGGATCGGCATGCTCGGTGGGCGAGGCCATATCCTCTTTCTTGTGGTGTGGTATAGGCCGATCTCCGGGGCGACCGGTGCATGAAAGGTTCTACTCCCCCCCATGCGTATGGGTTATCGGGGTTGAAAGCGCTTTATTTACCGGGGTCGGTGGCCTTTAAAAAATAACGGACCGCCTGGGTGAAGACCCCGGGCTGGTCGGCATGGACCCAATGGGTGGCCCGATGAATCGTAACGAAATAGGCCCGGGGAAATTGCTCCCGAATACATCCGAAATCTTCGGACTGAATGTAATCCGAATTCTCGCCCCGGACAAAAAGGGTGGGCTTCTGGAATTTGCCTGGTTGTTCCGGCCAATCCAGAATATGAGGTAAATTTTGGACGATGGCCTGGAGATGTATCCGCCAGTTAAACCGTTTGTGCCGCTCCCGCACCAGATTTTTCAGTAGAAATCGGCGTATGCGGGTCTCGGGAATGTATTGCGCCAAAAAGGCGTCGGCTTCTTCCCTTCGGCGAATGCGGGTAACATCCAGCTGGAGCAGGGCTTGCAGGATCGCGGGGTGAAAGGCGGCGTATTTTTTCGGAGCGATATCCACCACTACCAGACGGGAAATGAGATCGGCCCGATGCAAGGCCAGCCACATGGCTACTTTTCCTCCCATGGAATGCCCCATCACCGCCGCCCCTTCTAACTTTTGACCCTGTAAGAAGGCCCGCACATCTTCCGCCATGGAGGAATAGGTCATCTCCTCGCTGTGGGGCGAACGTCCGTGATTGCGCAAATCCAGCAGGTAAACCGAAAAATCTTCTCCCAATTGCTTGGCAATGGTCAACCAGTTTTCCGAGGCGCCGAAAACCCCGTGTAAAACGACCAGGGGGGCTCCCTGTCCCACTTTTCGATAAAACAAGTCCATCTTCATCCGCTCTCGAAACGTCTTGCCCTGTTCCCTACGCCACGGTTGCGCCGCGCAGATAGGCCCACGGATAAACCACACGGGATCATCCCTTTACCATACCCCTTCCACCCCCAACGGGTCTCCGATCCCCATCACCGGGAAGGTAAATACTCCGGTGGAATGGGTCTTCGTTGATCATACCCTTCCTGAAGAGCGTGGTAATACCGAATATGCTCCTCTCTCCTATCCCAACACAAATACACCTCTTCCCCATCGATAACGGCGGGAAAGTCCACCACTCCCCGCTCAAAACTCCAATCCTTAAAATAGCACCCTATTGCTTCCAGCTCCCGGAAATACCCTTCAATTTCCTGCAGCCTGGCCTGAATGGCGGGATGGGACTCGGGATCGCCTTCCAGGGTCAGGCCGATTTCCCGGGCTTCCCCGGCGGTGTGTAAAATATCGTCTACAATTCGCTTCACCAAAGGCAGGGTTCGCTGGGCCTCTTCGGGTGTAAAATATCGGCCATGATCTCTCATATCACCCCATCCCGTTATAAGTTTCTTCGAAAATACAACCATGTTTTCGGAAACCCGGAAACCGGTGACGCTTTTCCCTTCTCCATCAAGGCGACCGTCTTCTTTTCGTTTTCATGATCGCTCACCCCTTGCCTCAGGGCATCACAAAACGATCGTTTCGTACCAGGAATCGATCGTGAAATCGCACAGGCACCCCGGGCTGGGTTAAAATATCCGAGGGTTCCCCTATCTCCGCATGAATGTGGAGTACCGGTTCGTTGGTGGCTCCGGAGTTTCCCACCCGGCCAATGGGCTGCCCTGCATCGACGGTGTCCCCGACCTGCACCCGAATGCTTCCCTGTTGCAGGTGGGCCAGAAAGATGTTCACGGTCCCAGACCGAATGCCCACATAATTTCCCGCAATGTGGGAGGTATCGACTTGGGTAAGGGCGAGGTCGGGGAAGCGGTCTTGCACCACAAAAACCCGCCCCTTGCAGGGACTAAACACCGTATCTCCAAAAATGTAATACTGTTCCAGTTCCTGGGGATACACCCCTCGGGCCCGGCGGCCCCAGCCTTCCAGCCGGGTGATGTCCAGCGCAAAGCGCGGGGATTCGCTCAAATGATGATAATTCAAAACGGCACTATTCCCTCCATGGGCGATGTAAAACGTCCCATGCTTCAGAGGAAAGCTCAGGGACACCGCTTCCGCCGGGGCTCGGGTGCCTTGATAGGCAAAAAATGCCAATGCTCCGAAAAGAATAATCACCAAAGTCTGAATAAAGTAGATAAAATTCCAGGCGGGCATCCGGGGAATGAAAAACGGAACGCCCCGGTTCCACCGGAAAGACCGCACCAGGCTGATGGCAAACAATACCGGAATAACATACCGGATCGGGTACCCCAACCAGTCCCAGCGACCGGAAAAGTAGATATAAACGGTATAGGACAACGAGATGAGCATCAGAAAAATCCAGTCGATTTTCGTTCGAAAACGCGCCCGCCATAACACCAAATACATGGAAAACGGAATAACCAAGTGCGTGACAATGTGCCCTATAATCTGTCCCAGCATGCCGTTTCCTTTCCTGACCTGTCTGTCTTACCCCAATTACTCGATCCATCTATCCCTTGCGAATGACTGCAATGGCCAGCAACAACCAGGAAAGCATAAAGGAAATGCCGCCCAGCGGTGCCACGGCTCCCCAGGCCCGAACCCCGGTAAACGTAATGAGGTACAAGCTGCCCGAGAAGAGCACGATGCCCAGCAGCATGATCCCGCCGGAGATATGGAGCAACGAAGAACGTTCGAACCCGTGCAGCAAAAGCCCCACGATGATTAATCCCAGTGCATGGATCAAGTGATAGCGGGTACCCGTTTCGAATGTATGGAATAATTCCGGGGTTAAACGGCCCTTCAACCCATGAGCCCCAAAAGCCCCCAGTGCAATGGCAATCGTTGCATTTATTCCGCCTAAAAACATGAAAATGCGTTCCATGAAAATTCTCCCTTCTTTATTCCATCCCTTTCGGCTCCGGAACGGTAAGTTAACGGCAAATGGAGGCGGATTGCAAGGTGGGGAAATTTATCTTTTCCAATCCGAGCACATGGCGGAAGCATTTTACAATGATGTGAGGTCCTCTCCGAGCGGACTATCCCGAACCGGACGCCGCGGGAAGGCAAGGAAAGTTTGAACCGACATTCCCGGTCCCAAAACAACGGCTACGAGGAGCGGAATGGGAGCACTCACCCGGATACCATCGCGGGGGTAAGGACGGGTTTTATACCCGAAAGGAAACCATCACCATCAAAATGAAGCTAACCACACGGTGGACGGGGAAATGTCGGAGACCCTTCGGCCGGTACCCCGTTACCCAAAGAAGCTGAAAAATCCCATTGCATCTTACAACGATTTTCAATATTATAAAATCAAAAACCCATTCTATGAAACGGATCAAGGGGTTATTCTGGTGCATGCTGCCGCTCCTGCTCGCCTTTTGCCAGAAAAGGCCGGCCGGTCCCCCAGTGGACACCACACCCCCCCAAATCACGCTCACCCACCCAGAAAGCGGCGCCGTTTCGGTGAGCGTGCGCTGTTCCGTCTATGTGGAGTTTGACGAGCCCGTGCAGGCAAACAGCCTGCGTCTGCGGGTGGCAAATGGCGCACAAGAGGTCTCTGGCA